>CANJWH010000131.1 GCA_947478465.1 Bacteroidota bacterium | reverse complement strand
TGATAGAACAGAAAAGTATAACAAAAAAGGAAACTGTTTTCTTACAAATCATCCAAATTAATATGCAAAGTTTTATCTTCTTCCTTCATATCTTTTTGAAAAATACCGGAAATAATAAATTGTGCGCCCCGGTATTCTATTCCTAATCCATATGAAACTACAGATCCATCCCATTCTACCCTTGTTCCCTCTACAATATCTAATTGAAGCGAACTTCCTTTTCTAATAGATCTGTCATACCACATTTCTATTTTCTTAAGTTTATGATCTTCAGTCCAGTAGGTAACATTTAATACGCCAATTTTTATGTCGTCAACACAATCGTTTTTGATTTTAAGCTTTTGGTTGTCAAACAAACCTTTGTAAAGTGTTAATTCAGTCATAACAGTAGTAACTGAGTCGGCACTTAATTGAATTTTAGCAATTTTCTCTTTGTCTTCAAATGTTTTTATTACTAAAAAAACAACTGTAGCAATAGCCACCAATGCAACACCAATCGCGGTTATAGTAGAAGAAGGCACACCTTTTTTGTCTTTTCCCTTTTCTTTAACAGCGCCTTTTGTTTGCGGAGCTGCCGTTTTAACATCCGCAGTTTGAGTTGTTGGGGGAGGTGTAGCCGGGGACGCAGCATGTTGCTGATCTACATGCTTATAAGTAGGTGAGGATGAAGGTAAGTCAGAAACGGCTGCTGATGATTTACCTGAAAGAACAGAAAGTGCTGTATTCAGTTCCTGCAGGTTATTTTGGTATATTTTTTTCAGGTTTGGGGTGGGCGCATTTGTTAGCCTGATTTGGTATTCATTAAACATCTCCTGAAATTTTGCTTGAATTTCGTTCTGAGATGCATTTACAGATACGTTTAATAATTGTGCTGCTTCGTCTTTGGTCATGGGGCTTATTATTTGGACGGCAAATGTAAAAAGGTTTTGGAATGATTTTTTTACATTCTTCTGTTAGTAAATAAATTTGCCATTCAACCTGATACTTTTTTTGTTTATGGGGAATAAGCTACATTTGGCAAAAAATAAAAAATAGTATACTATATGAAAGCCATGTTTTCAATTTCTCGCATATTATTAACACTAATATTAGTAGTTCTTTTTGCTGATGTTTCCTTATCTCAAAGTTATATCGGCTTCGCTCAAGGTAATTTCAGCGGGTTAAATGGCGTTCTGTATCAACCGGCTGAAGTAGTCGATAACCGCATGCAGGTTGATATAAACCTTTTCAGTGGTGATAACCTCTTTTCAAATAACTACCTTAAGGTAAACAGAAAATATGTTTTTGGCCCGCAAAATCTGCCAACATTTGATTCTACATTCTCATTTCAAGACTTCAGGTTGAGTGAGTTAATTCAAAAAACAAACTCATCTACAAAAAATCTTACGTTGCGTTCCGATATAATGGGTCCATCCTTTATGTTTTCTATTAATCGTAAAAACGGAATAGCAGTTACCTCAAGAATCAGAACCATTGTTAACGTAGACAACTTTTTGCAGGATTTTGTGAATATGGGTCTTGCTGAGTTTAAAGATAGTCTATTGTACAATCAGGAGTTTAAAATGAATCAATCCAGATTAAGTGCAATGTCCTGGGGTGAGATTGGTATTACCTACGGCCGCGTGTTGTTAAATAAGAATGTTCATTTTCTGAAAGCCGGAATAACCGGTAAATATTTGATGGGTATAGCTTCAGGATATTTTTACAATGAAGATGCTTCGGTTAAATTTTATGCTAATGATAGTTTATCGGTTTATCAGCCTACAGTTACTGCTAATAATGCTACCATTCATGCGGGTGTAAGCAACAACATTCCGCTTACAGGCGGCAGTTTTGATAAGTACATAAGCGGAAGCGGTGTTGGGTTTGATATTGGTGTGGTATATGAATATCGTCCTGATTATGCCGATTACAACAGCGGCAGCAGCGATATGAAAAATGAACCCCGTAACAAAAATAAATATAAACTGAAAGTTGGTTTCTCCGCTCTTGATTTAGGTAGTATCAAGTTTACTAAGAACCCAGAGATTTATGACTTTTCTATCAACTGGCAGAATTATAATATCAATAATGCACAACTAAGTTCAGACGGTGGATGGTTGGATAGCCTTGGTGCTACAAAACTTGCCGACAACAAAGAAACTTATAAAATGAGGTTGCCTACCTCATATATGCTTACGGTAGATTATCGTCCGTTTAAAAAGGCAGGCTTCTATGCAAATTTTTCAGCATTTATGGCAACGCGTAATCTTGGTTACGATGCTAAAGTGCGTGAAATTTCAAGATATACAATTACTCCTCGATTTGAAATCAGCTGGTTTAGTTTTGGTATTCCTGTATCGTATTACGGTATGCAGTACCTGAATGCAGGTGCGTTTTTCCAGATAGGACCTCTTTATATTGGCTCAGCAGATATTTTAAATCTGGCATTCAGCAAAAATATTCGTGGTATAAATATCTATGGAGGTTTAAAAGTTCCTATTGCTTTTGGTGGCGACAGCAAACGTAAAACTTCAGACATTGACAATGACGGGGTTCTGGATAAAACCGATAAATGTATTGATGTTGCAGGCCCTGTTGAGAATGGTGGCTGCCCTTATGGTGATGTTGACATGGACGGTGTATTGGACAATGCAGATAAATGTATAGATGTTGCCGGTCCGGTTGAAAACAACGGCTGCCCTTATGGCGATAAAGACGCTGACGGTGTATTGGACAATGCTGATAAATGTATTGATGTAGCCGGACCTATTGAAAACAACGGCTGTCCTTTTGGTGATAAAGATGCTGATGGCGTGCTTGACAACCTGGATGAGTGTATTGATGTTGCAGGCCCTGCCGAGAACAAAGGATGCCCGTATGGTGATAAAGATGCCGATGGTGTATTGGATAAAGACGACAGTTGTATTGACTCTCCTGGTCCTGCCGAAAACAAAGGCTGTCCGTATCTTGATACCGATGGCGATACGGTGTTGGATAAAGATGATGATTGTCCTAAAACTCCGGGAGATCCTGAAAACAGAGGCTGTCCTAAGTTAAAGAAAGAAGAAGAGGCAATTATCAAACGTGCGTTTGACAACCTTGAGTTCGACAGCGGAAAAGATATTATACGTGCGGTATCATTCACTTCACTGAGTGAACTGGGCGATCTGCTTGTTAAAAATCCTAAGTGGGGATTAAAACTTGC
>CANJWH010000130.1 GCA_947478465.1 Bacteroidota bacterium | reverse complement strand
GTGTCTTCCAAGGTTTCGAGCACTGCCGCCATATAGCGGAAGGTGCCCGACGCGCTCATCGCCAGCGCGCGTGTTTCGGTCAAGGTCTTGCCGGTGTCCCGCGTCTGCACATGCGAGATGCGATCGGCATGGCGCGCGATGCCTTCGGAGATGCGATAGAGGAAAGTCGCGCGCTCGTGCGGCAGAAGCTTGCGCCATTTCGGATCGTTGGCGGCATCCTGGCCGCGTTCGATGGCGAGATCGACGTCCTCCTGCGACGCACCCGGCAGCACGGCATTGAGCGAGCCATCGGCCGGAAAGTGCGAGGCAATCTCGGCGCCGCGGCCGCGACGCCATTCGCCGCCGATGTAAATCTTGTCCTGCGTGGTGACGGTTTGATCCATGAGCTGCTCCTAGATGACCATCGGCCCGGCGCGATTGATGAGATCGCGCGCGACGCTGTAGCCAGCCATCAGCGAGGTCTTCGGATTCGAGGGCGAGGGGCGGCCTTCCAGCCGCACGGTAAAGTCGCCGCAGCCCGAGCGTACGGCGACTTCATGCACATTGCGGCTGATGCCCGGATCGGCGATTAGGCGCACCTGGGTGGCGTCGAGACCGAGACCGGCCAGCGCCAAGGTGGCCGCGACATTGGCGTTGAACGGATATTCGCTCGCCGCCTGGCGCGCGCTGCCCTCGAAGAAGATCGCCGGCGCGGCAAGCGTATCGAGCGCCAGAAGCTTTTCCGCGGGCGAGCCCTTCCAGGCCTTGGGCGGCTTGCGGCCGGAATAGACGACCGATTCAAGCCCGGAAAGTCTTGCAGCGGCCAGCGCATCGACGCCGCCGACGGCGCCCGGCGGCAGGACCAGCTTTGAGCCGCCGCGCCTGGCGGCGTTGGTCAACTGCATGCGCAGATTGTCATCGGCCAGCGCGCCGATCGAGATGACGACGAAGTCGCAGCCGGCTTCAAGGATCGCCGCGCCGTAGTCGCGCACCGCGCTGTGCGAAGCGCATTCCGCGACGGTATCGAGTCTGTCGGCGAGCAGGCCGGCGATGTCGCCGTGAACGCTGCTCGTATCGGCAAGCCTGCCGCCGAGACGATCGAGTAGTGACTGGGCCTTGTCCATCGAACGTTCCGACGCTAGCACCGACACCTGTGCCAGCGGCGCGGACAGATTGTCGGCGAGCGTCGAGAGCACGAGCTCGGCGATGCCGCCGCAACCGATGATGCCAAGGCGGCGCAGGCTCATGTCGGCTTCCCCGCGGCGCCCGCCGGCGGGCCGGCAAAGCTCTGGCTGAACGGGCCGATGGCGACCATGTCGATTTCAATCAGGCGCGGACCGGGCGCGGCCAGCGCGCGCTCGAACGCCGCGCCGAAATCGGCAATGGCAGAGACGCGCTCGTGCGGCAGGCCGACCGCGGCGCAGATCAGTGAGAAATCCGGCGTCAGAATGCTGGAATAGACATGGCGGCCGCCATATTGCGCGTCCTGGATGTTGCGGATGACACCGTAGCCCTTGTCGTTCATAAGCACGAAAACCATATCGGCCTGCGCTTCGACCGCGGTCGCCAGTTCGCCGATCATCAGTTGCGAGCCGCCGTCGCCAAGCAGAGTGACGGTCTTGGCCTTGATGCCGGCCAGCGCTGCGCCTATGCCCATCGCGATGCCTTGGCCGATGCCGCCGCCGAGCGCATGCACGCCGAGATGCGGCGCCGCGAGCCGGACGAAGCGGTTGCCGAAGGTGCTGTTGGAGATGGTCACGTCGCGCACCCAGGGGTGGCCGCCGTTCTGTACGCGCTCGCTCAAGGTCTGCGCCAGCGCGCGATAGGGCCCGAGACCCGCCAGCAGCGCCGCGTCGGCGCGTTCGCGCGCCGGGCCGATGTCGTTGAGATACGATGCATCGGTGTCGAGTTTGGCCGGCAGACGTTCGAGCAGCCCTTCGAGCGCGAGGTGCGCGTCGCCGGCAATGAATTGCGTCACCGGATAATTGCGCGCCGCTTGCGCCACACAGGCGTCGATCTGAACGATCGGCGGCAGCGGCATGCGGTTGTTCTGCGTCTCGTTTCCGCGCAGGCGCGAACCGACGACGATCAAGAGGTCGGTGCGCGCATAGATCTCCATTGCCTCGCGCGTCATGTTGAAGGCGCCGAGGCTGCGCGGATGACCTTCCGGCACGATGGCGCGGCCATTGGTGCTGGTGACGACGCCGACACCGCGATTGACCAGAGCGGTGGCGGCCTCTGCCGCACCGCGCGCGCCGCCGCCGAGCCACAGCATCGGCCGCTTGGCGCGCCGCACCAGGGCGGCGAGCGCGTCCAGCTCAGTGGCGTCGGGAACCTTGCGCGCAACCGGCGGCAGGCCGGCGAGAGTCCGTATCCGAACATTGATGCGCTGGATATCGACCGGGATTTCAAGCGTGACGGGGCCAGCCGGCGCGGCGAGCGCATCTTGCGCGGCGGCAATCAGCGTATCGACCGCGGCGGCGGGTTCCCACACGCGCAGATAGGATTTGCTGATCGCCTTTAGCATATCGGGCTGGCGCGGAACGTCGTGAATCGCGCCGCGGTCGCGGTCGACGAATTCGCGATCGACTTGTGTGGTGATGTGCAACACCGGCGATCCGGCGGTGAGCGCTTCGACTTGCGAACCGGCGGCATTGCCGGCGGCGGTGCCGGTCGAGGTGATGACGACGCCGAGCGAACGCGACACACGCGCATAAGCGTCCGCCATGTTCATCGCGCCGGCTTCGCCGCGCGCCGGAATAAACTTGATACGGCCGTGACGGGCGATGGCGTCGAGGATCGGCATGTTGTGGATCGAGATCACGCCGAACACCGTGGTGACGCCGATATCGGCGAGCGCGCGCGCGATGGCGTCGCCGACCGGCTCGGTCTGCGCGGCCTGTGTCTGGGTGAGGGGACGTTCGGCACTAACGACGGAGAGGGACATTGTCTGATCGTCCAAGTTCTAGATGAAACGCGATACGCCGCCGGAAACTTCGAGGCTGGCGCCGGTGATGTAGCTCGCTGCGGGTGAGCCGAGAAAGACGATGGCGCGCGCCGGTTCGTCCGGGACGCCGAGGCGTTGCAGCGGAATGTGCTTGTCGCGCGCCAGCGCGTCGAACCACTGCTCGCGCGTCTGCGCCTTGTCGGTACGCGCCTCGAAGCGGCGCTGCCATTGGCCGGAATCAACGAGGCCAAGCAGGATCGAGTTGACGCGGATATGCGGCGCGAATTCCGCCGCGAGCGACTTCAGCAGGTTTTGGACGCCGGCCCGCGCCGCCGAGGTTGCGACCATGTGCGGCTCGGGCTGCAACGACAGCAGCGAATT
>CANJWH010000129.1 GCA_947478465.1 Bacteroidota bacterium | reverse complement strand
GCTGCCACAGTACTAGGTATCATTGCATCAATTGGTACAGCTTACCTTGCCAGCAGTTTTAATAATATCAATGACTTTCTGCAACTGGTTTTCAGCTTTGTAAATGCACCGCTGTTCGCTACGTTTTTTCTCGGCATGTTCTGGAAACGCACTACGGGACATGGAGCTTTCTGGGGATTACTGCTCGGAACATTAGGTGCTGCTATTTTTCACGGGATTACGCTGGCAGAAGGCAAAGGCGGATGGCTTATGGAACCCGTTTATGAATTCCGCAGCGGTATGGGACAAGCCTTTGCAGTTGCAACTGTCGCATGGGTAGTGTGCTTTATTATGACCATTATCATTAGTCTTTTCACCAAGCCAAAAGAAGAAAAAGAACTGGTTGGTCTGGTTTATAGCCTTACCGAAAAACCGGTAGAAACTGAAAAGGCATTTTACAAACGCCCCGTTCCTATTGCAATAGTTATGATCATACTGGGAATAATCCTCAACCTCATTTTCTTCTAATGGAAAAACTAACCGACCTTCGTCTTATTATTGGATTATTCTTCAGTATTGCAGGAGTAATTTTATTACTGAATTACTTTGCAGGAATAGAGGCTAAACACCCTGAATTAAACATGTATTCAGGCTGTGCCATGCTGCTGTTTGGCTTGCTGATGTTGTTGTTCTTTTACAAGGGTGATAAGGATAACGCGTGAAAATGCGGACTGTATTTTGTAGGTAAAAAATACAAATACTGAACACTTTCCACCCCTCTTCGAGTACCAGCTGATGCAGCAGGCAACTCCTTTAGCCGGTCTGTAACAAGGTACATTGCAGAGTTAACTGCCACTATTGAAACGGGAGTTATAGCTACTGCAGCGCGAACTCGGTCTGCAGCGGTGCGAATTGCTTTTAGTACTACCGGGATTATCACCCTGCTAAGGTCAGGTTGTTCCATTGCATAAGCAATTACAGATGCTATAACGGATGGTAGCTCGCGTGTATCATTAACATACGAAACAGGAGTTGCTAAATCTTCAGCCGTAACATGAGCTACCTCCAGTGCAGCTGGTGTTATCGGGGCGGAAAAACTACCTCACGATTTGGTAATCCGGAATGCCTTTATACTTATTCTTTCTACCTCAAAGACCGGTAATATTCACACACCGTATTCATAACACAGTCCCCGCATTTAGGATTGGTAGGCCTGCATATTTCTCTTCCCAGAAACGAAATTGCCATGCCTGCCTGTCCCCAATCCTGCTCATCAATCACATTCATTAACTGAAGTTCAATCTTCTTTGGGTCAGTGCCGGTGGCAACTCCCAGACGGGGCGCTACACGCACCACATGAAGATCAACAATGATGCCTTCCGCCTTCTTCCCTGTTTCTCGCATAATAACGTTGGCTGATTTTCTTCCAATACCTGAAAGAGCAGTCAAACCATCCATAGTAAGTGGTATATTTTTATCATCTTTTATGGTCTGCGCCAGCTTCATCAGCCATTTGGTTTTGTTACCAAAATTGCGAACACTGCTGATGTAATGAATAATGGTTTCCTCATCTGCTCTTGACAAGGAAGCCATATCAGGAAAAGCAGTAAAGAATGATTTAGCCACTTCATTAATATGCTTATCAGAATCCTGAGCCGATAATACTACCATTACCACCAACTGATAGGTGTTGCCATAATCCAGCGGATGCTTTTTTCCTTTATACTTAGCAATAAGTGGCTTTATCTCCTCGCCCCAGTTTATTTGTTTTGCCATAAGTATTTTATTTTTGATTATACAAATATAAAAGAGTATCCGTCACACTGAACTTGTTTCAGTGTCTCAATAAGATGCTGAAACAGGTTCAGCATGACGTTTGGTATGCTTTTTTCGGCAAGGTTGTTGTAATCTGTTTAACAAACATTAACAGAAAAACTTTCGTCAAAGAACTATCTGTATCTAATTTTGAAACGGTTTTCTGTTACACTAAACATTAAAGCTATGAACTATTCTCACGAATACCTTATAAAAAAAATAGTCATGAGTAAAGCATTTCTTCTAAAAACTTCGCTCGCCTCTTTACTGGCAGTATTTGCGTTAAGTATTGCCGTGTTTTCTGAAACGACTAACTTTCGTTTGGCTTTTAATAATTCAGAAAGCGAAGGAATCGCAGCAGCGCCTATTGAAGAGTTTACTGTAAATGTTTATCCAAACCCCAACAACGGCAAGTTTGATATTCTTACTACCGGACAAGGCGAAATAAAAGAAGTAATCATTTATAATATCATAGGCGAAAAAGTATTTCACCAGTTGTTTGATGATGTTACGCTTAAGGCAGATATTTCAAACCTTGATAAAGGTTTATATATGATGCAGGTTTTTAACAAAACACAAAACAAAATTCTTACAAAGCGGTTTTATATTGAGTAATGGTGTGGGTTGGGTTTAAAGTCGGGAAAGGAGGAGCAAGAAATTGTTCCTCTTTTCTTTTTCAGACCTTCGTCACCCTGAACTTGTTTCAGGGTCTTCCGGAAAGATGCTGAAACAAGTTCAGCATGACGATAGGAGAAACTTCATTGTATCCACCCCATCTGCATAATCCCATAATTCTGGCTGCTGGCTTTGTCCGAATGCAACACCGGAATTAAATGCCTCAGGAGTTGATGAAACAACGCACTGAATCTCGTTCTTTCTGGCTTCCAATTCTGCTTTTACAGCAGTCAGATCTTTGTAAAAACTGTAGTTCAGCCGCGATACGGGTGTTGATAAAGCATCATCTTCTTTCAGTAAAAGAAAACCATTGTCGAAATGCAGTTGTTTTCCAACTAATAATATCGCCTTATTGTAATCGTAATTATTAGCGTACTTGGAATGAAAAACAATCTTTTTCCTGCTTTCAATAGCGTTGAAGAAGTTATCAAAGTTATATCCTTCGGGCACATACAACTTTGAAACATTGCGGCATCCCAAACCGAAATACAGAAGTATATCATCACCCAGTAGAGCAAGCTGTTCAGGTGTTTCAGTACCAGTTAAAACAGCCACCGAGTTTCTGTTTTTGCGAATAATGTTGGGGTATTTACCAAAGTAATATTCAAAATAACGCGAAGTATTATTACTGCCGGTGGCAACTACTGCATCAATGTTTTCCAGCTTTCCTTCTTCAAAAATGATCCGGTCTTTAAAGCGGGGCTCAATAGCAACCAATTTTGCAGCTACAGCTTTTAACAACCTGTTGTCCTGTGCTGAAAGTTTGGCCACACAGGTATTACCTGAAATAAGCACGCACAAAAAATCATGAAAGCCAACAAGCGGAATATTCCCGGCCATTATTACTCCTACTCTTTTAGGATTTATATTCTCAGTAAACGTATAGCTGGCGAGCCATTTTTCAAGATTGCT
>CANJWH010000128.1 GCA_947478465.1 Bacteroidota bacterium | reverse complement strand
TGTTTAAAACCAATAATTATTGTTTAACTAAAAAAAACAAAAAACACCATGGCAAAAGCAAAAAAACCTGCAGCAAAGAAAGCCGCTGCAAAAC
The DNA here is from genome assembly GCA_947478465.1 of Bacteroidota bacterium. Lineage (GTDB taxonomy): Bacteria > Bacteroidota > Bacteroidia > SXHM01 > SXHM01 > SXHM01. Next base: position 3,389 of record CANJWH010000128.1, on the reverse strand, counting down.
CAGCCGCTAAGAAAGCTGCTGCAAAAAAACCAGCTGCTAAGAAAAAAGCTGCTGCGAAAAAACCAGTAGCTAAGAAAAAAGCTGCTAAAAAACCAGCTGCTAAAAAAGCTGCTGCTAAAAAACCAGCTGCTAAAAAAGCGGTTGCTAAAAAGAAAAAATAGGTTCTCCCTGTTTTTAAAGCAAAAAACCCTGCGCAAGCGGGGTTTTTTGTTTTACAGCTTTACCACTTTCGCTGAATATATCTTTGAAGGAGTTATGATTCTAAGACAATAAACCCCACCACTTAGTGATGAGATATCAATTCGTGAATCTTCAGTGATATTAAGGACTGCGAGAACGGGTTGTCCTGTAAGATCGAGTATTTCAAACTTGGCACCTTTATATCTTTCAGTTGATTCAATAGTCAGAAAGTCATTTGTGGGATTAGGATAAATTAAAACTGCTGAAGACTCATTTTCTGTAATGCCTATTGATGCTGGTGTAATCTGTACACCATCAATTCCTGCTTCAGTTTGGTCATCTATAACATTGCTAGGATCACTTACACTAACAATAAATTGCATGGTTGATGTTGGTGTTATGTAATCGCTGATGCGCTCGCTGTGTAGATTCCAGACAGTATTGAAATTTGTATAGGCATCAACTTTTTCAATTATGGCTGTTTCCGTTCCATTATTCAGCATAATTTTCATCGTATCATTTCCTGCAGTGGCGGTGCTTAAATTTGCATTAAAAAACCAGCGGTAATAACTGATATATGGATCGCTTAGATAGGTTGCATCAAAGACAGGAGATGTAAGAGTAACTGTTCCATCCACCTCATTATAAATATTACCATCGTTTCCGGTGGTATAAGCAAAACCGCCACAGTCAGGCGAATCAGCATTTGGATGAATTACAATCGGACCAAAAAAAGTTCCAAACGGTTTACCATATTCCCACAATCCTCGGGTTGCACTTGCAGTTGCAACCCATCCATTATCAAAAGTAAAATCCTCAAACAAGCCTTTTTCCAGTTGAACATTTAATATATTGTTTGAAGCATCAATAGCAAAATCGCTAAAACAAACTGTATGGTATTCCCACTTGCCAATATTGATTTCAAAAGTTCCTTCGTAGAGAACCGGAATGTTGAAATCACCATTCTCGTCTGTATAAACTTCGTAATAGTATTGGTAATTCTCAATCCTTACAATTGCTGAATCTACAGATGTTCCGGCCATAAGTTGAGTAACGTTTCCGGAAAGAGAAAAAGGAACGAGCGGTTCTAGCTGAACATCCAGGGTTGTAATATTACCGTTAGTGAGAGCTACATTATAGATAGTGTCGCTTCGGTAGCCGGGTTTTGCATAAACAACAGAATAACTTCCTGTTAGTGCAGTTCCCATTCGGTAATCACCATTTAATTGTGTATGGTCAATATCACCGGGCTCAAGAATTTCAATGCTCGCATTAGGAATTGGGTTGGTTGTCATTTGATCGATAACTGTTCCTTCAAGGTATGCTCCTAATACATAATTCGGGTTGAGAATATAAAGTCCCTCAGTAACATCACCAGCAATAATATTGCCCGATGGCAAACCGAAATAAATTCCCCACACACCTGTAAAACCTGTACCACTATAAGGCGAAGTATCATAGTGACCAACCTCTACCATGTTACCAGGTTGCGACACATCGTAAATAATTACACCATCATTGAAGTAGGAACTGATGACGTAATTATTATAGAAATAAGCGTTATGCGGAATCACCAGTTCCCCAGGACTGCTTTGAATCCTATCCGTTTCTGTTATGTTTTGAAAATCGGAAATGTCGTATTCGGCAATATATGCACCACTTACTTCATCGGTTGTAAAAACACGCTGACGGTCATCGCTCACCCATATATTATGTGTCCAGTTATTGGGTGTGTTGGCACTTGCCAGATAAACAGGGTTAGCTTTATCTGAAACATCATAAATAGAAAAAAAGCCATCGTGAATATGCGCTGAATAAAGAGTATCACCTATTGCAATTCCATCATGCACATAATATTCATTCCAAAATCCAACTTCAGTCAAATTAACCGGATCAATATTGAGGTCATATATAATAGCACCGCCAACTCCTCTGTTTGCTCCAAAAATATAGAGTATTCCATTCTCGTCAATCCAGAGATTATGTGCAGTTGACCAACCACCACTGGTAAAATGATTAACAGTAAGATTTGCATTTTGAGGTAATGGGCTCATGTCAATAATCATCAAACCGCCACCACCCTCGGTAGTTATATAGGCATAATCATTCCAGATTTTTATTTCCCACCAATTACTTGCAGTGCCCGGAACAAAAAACAGTTCAGTCATGTTCTGCGGATCAGTAATATCCACAATAGAAATTCCTCCTTCATCCATTCCCACTATTGCATATTCATTTCCGGCCTCATCTACATAACCCCAAACATCACTAAGGTTGGTTTCATGAAGGGTTTGGTAATTCAGGTGACCTGCAACACTGAGGTTAACCTGAGCATTGGAAGTAAGAATGTAAGAAAGTGAGAAAGTGAGAAAAAGTAATTTTCTTAGCATGGTTAAGAACTGTTATTTAAATGCTAAGGTAAAGGAAATAATATCGTCATTATGAGCGGGGGAAGAACGAAGCAATCTCAGAATTATAAGATTGCTTCGCTATACTCGCAATGACATGACTTCTCAGAAATTGGCAGTCAATCCAACCATAAAATTAAAACGCTGTGAAGGGTATTGGCTCCAGCGATAGTAACGGTAAGAAGCAATGTTATTGAAATTCACAAACGCTGAAAAACGTTGGTTGTAGCGATATTCAACACCAAGATTTATGTCAATCAGGTGTTTGATTTTAACTTCATTATAGGTTATTACACCCAATGTATCTTGTGTGAAAGTGCGACCAAACTGCGGGCCTAAATAGTAAACATCAGCCGATATAATTATTTTGTCCTTAAGATTGTATTTACCGGTGAATTTACCTGTTATTGCCGGGCGATGCCAAGGCTGCAACTGTTTATCCATACCATAAAAATTGTAGGCTGCTGAAGCATTCAACATTAACTTCTCCCCTGCCTGAAAACCTAAATCACCACCAACAGTAAGCAACGAAGTTTTGTCATATACCACATTAAAAACATTACCTGCCACTGAACCTGTGTCAACCTGGTTTACATAATAAGGCAAATTGTTAATAAAGCTCTGCGACACAAAAGCATTGAACGTCATTTTAGAACTAAATGCTCCACGCAGACCAGCAAACAATTTTGCCTGCTGGTTACTATTTTTCAAAGCAATGTCAGAAGCAATAAAAGGATTTTCAGAGGTGAGGTTGCGGTAACTGTTCCTTTGCAAATCACCATTTGCTCCTGCATAGAAGTA
>CANJWH010000127.1 GCA_947478465.1 Bacteroidota bacterium | reverse complement strand
TCTGAACAATAGTGTCTTCAAAAACATTCACCTCGTCAGTGTAATTTTTTACACGGGTTTCAAGTCCAACAATTTCATCCTCCAAATCCTGAACCTCTAAAGGCAATTCACCCCTAACAATTCTGATTTTATCAATTGCGGTATCAATCTGCTGAAGATTGAAAAGCGCTTTTAAGCGTTCTTCGATTGTTACATCAGGACTGATGTCTTTATGTTTTGCTTTTGGTTTTGCAGGTTCTGCGTAATCCAGCTGATTCTTAGCTGTTTCTTTTTTAGCAGGTTTCGACTCAACTTTTTTTACTTTCTTTTTTTCTTCTTTTGAATTAGCAACTGGTTTTGCAGATTCTTTAGCTTTTACTTTGGCTTTTATCATGTTTTTCAGAGATAGTTTACCGGATTTGTGTTAGTTTTTGACAAACGGACGGCAAAAGTAGGAAATTTTTCGATTAATAAGTCATAAAATATTTCACCTGTAAACTGCTCACTTTCAAAGTGTCCCACATCAGCAAGCAGTATTTTACCTTCGGCATCAAAAAACTGGTGGTATTTAAGGTCAGCTGTAACAAAAACATCTGCCCCTGCCGAAATTGCATTTTTTATTAAAAAACTTCCAGATCCACCACACACAGCAACCTTTTTTATTTTCTTTCCAGTAACAGCAGTGTAGCGAACGCAATTTGTTTTTAATAACGGTTTTAAGTTTTTCAGAAATGTTAATTCATCCTGAGGTTCTTCTAACTCCCCTACTAGACCCGAACCAACCTTTTTATATTCATTTTCCAAGGGATAAATGTCGTAAGCCACCTCTTCATATGGATGTGAAGTAAGCAAAGCTTTTAAAATAGTTGATTGTAGTTGTGATGGGAAAATAGTTTCAATTCGGGTTTCAGGTTCCTGATGTTGTATATTTTGCTCACCAACAAATGGTTTAGTTCCTTCGCCAGCACGAAAAGTTCCAATGCCTTCTAAATTATAGCTGCATTCATCATAGTTGCCTATTTTCCCTGCCCCGGCTTTAAAAAGAGCATCGCGCACTTCAGCTGCTTTGTCAATTGGGCAAAAAGTCACTAATTTTTTAAGTAGCCCAGATTTAGGTTCAAGAACTGAACAGTTTTTTAAACCTAATTTTTCTGCAATTTTAAAATTAACACCTTGCTGTACATTGTCAAGATTAGTGTGCGCAGCATAAATTGCAATGTCATTTTTAATGGCTTTTATAATGGTGCGTTCCACATAATTTTTGCCATTAATCTTTTTAAGCCCACTAAAAATAATCGGGTGATGAGCAATTACAAGATTGCACTTTTCACGAATAGCTTCATCAATAACTTCTTCAATGCTGTCAAGACAAATTAATGCACCTGTAATTTCCTGTGTTGGATTTCCTGTAATTAAACCTGCATTGTCATAGCTTTCCTGATAAGACAGTGGAGCAAAAGCCTCAATAGCTTTTATGATTTCTGATAATTGCATGTTTTATGAAAAGAAGTTGCGTTTATTGGTCGCAAAAATCTTTAAGTTCAGGATTAGCTTTGAATGCACCCAGTTCTTTAGCTTTTTGAAGGTCTTCGCAGCCACCAGCTTTGTCGTCCATAAAGCGTTTTACGCTTCCGCGTTTGTAATAAATATCGCCCATCCGGGTTTTAATATATTCCACTTTTGCATAGTCTTGTCTTGAGCCTTTCAAATCATCCAGTACCTTTTTTACATCACCTGTTTTCTGGAATTGCTTACACTTTTTCTCTGTGATTTCTATGGCGCGATTATAGTCGGCTAATGCAGTCTCAAAATCCAATAAGAGAAAACGAATTCCAGCTCTTGCAACAAAGGCTTCATAGAATAAAGAGTCTAATTCTACTGCTCTATCGTAGTTTTCTAAGGCTTCTTTATATTCTTTTTGACTTTGCTTATTTTGAGCAAGGTTAAAATGCTCCAAAGCAACTTCGCTTTCTGTTTTGGGTAATTCTATATTTCCTGTTTCGGTCTGTTTGGTCGGTGTTTTTGCAGTTGCACCCGGAGTTTGTTCTGCCGTTCCAGATGTTGAACCGCTGCTTTGTGTCTGTGCACAAATAATTGATGATAAGAGAATTAAGTATATAAAAACAAGTGATTTTATTCTCATAAAAAATAGTTCTACCGCATTTTTAGCGGGCAAATAAAGGGGCTAAAATAGGAAGTTTTATGTTTAGTTGATATTAACAACGTGATTTTTTCAATTTAACGATTAAAGAATGCGTTCTGTCTTTGTTTTTATATGGCATCAAAAATCAAAAAAACAGGTATTAAAAACCTTTCTACCTTTATCGCGGTATGAATTTCCGGCTTTTACTTCTTCCATTTTCGCTTGTTTATGGCATTATTGTTTTCATCAGAAACAAGTTTTTTGATCTGGGAATTCTAAAGGAAAATAAATTTTTAGTTCCCGTTATTGGAATTGGGAATATTACAACCGGTGGAACAGGAAAAACACCGCATATTGAATACTTAATAAGGCTTATTTCATCTGATAAGTCTATAGCGACACTAAGCAGAGGCTATGGAAGAAAGACAAGTGGTTTTTTACATGTTTCTGAAAACAATAATGCTGAGATGGTTGGAGATGAACCGTTGCAATTGAAAAATAAATTTAAAGAGGTTACTGTAGTTGTTTCTGAAAATAGAATAAATGGGATTGAGAAAATAATGACAGACAATCCTGATACATCAGTTATTTTGCTTGATGATTCTTTTCAGCACCGTGCAGTTAAGCCTGGGCTTTCCATCTTGCTTTTGGATTATTCAACTGTTTTCAAAAAAGATTTTTTGCTTCCTGCAGGAAATTTGCGTGAACCATTTTCAGCAAAAAAACGTGCTGATGTTATTGTAATAAGTAAGTGTCCGCAGACATTACAGGATAATGAACGTGATAAAATAATTGAAATGATTAATCCTGATAAAAAACAGAACATGTTTTTTTCTTCGGTGGTTTATGTGGCTGAAATTAAATCAGTTTTTAGTTCAGAAAAGCTGGTGATTTCTCCCGCTCAGAATATTTTGCTTGTTACAGGAATTGCGGATGCTAAGGGGATAAAAACCTATATTAAAACCTCAGCAAAACTTATTAATCACATTGAATTTTCAGATCATCGCATATTTTCAGATGCTGACATCAAAAAAATAGTTGAAATATTCTCTACTATTGCAAACGAAAATAAAATTATCCTTACAACGGAAAAAGATGCAATGCGGCTTAAAGACATAGAAGAATTAAGACAGTTGCCTATTTATTATCTGCCAGTTGAGATAAAATTTAATGAAAAAGACAAAGAGGAATTTAATAAAATGATATTAAAGTATGTTGGAAAAAATTAAAGAAACAGGAACGTATATACAGACAAAAACCAACTTTAAACCCGAGGTTGGAATTATATTGGGAACCGGATTAGGTGGCCTTGTAAAGGAAATTGAAATTGAGCATTCATTGGGTTATGAATCAATCCCAAATTTTCCTGTTTCAACTGTAGAAGGACACAGCGGGAAATTAATTTTCGGAAAACTTGGTGGAAAAAATGTGGTTGCCATGCAAGGGCGTTTTCACTACTACGAAGGTTATTCCATGAAAGAAGTAACGTTTCCGGTGCGTGTGATGAAGTTTTTAGGTGTTCATACACTATTAGTTTCCAATGCCAGCGGAGGAATGAATCCTGATTTCAGCATTGGAGA
>CANJWH010000126.1 GCA_947478465.1 Bacteroidota bacterium | reverse complement strand
GTTATACTCGCCTTTTGTTGTTTGAGAATTAGGATTAAGGTGCCATATCCACAACGCACCACATGCTTACACAAAGAGCACATCGCTGTCAAAACCAGTCGGGCCCATGTATTTTTATTCAAAGAACTGAATGCAAAGATACAAATAGTGAACCAAAGCCCTTTTACTGACAGCTTGTCCGCTTTTTTCTAATTTCGCGGGCAAATGAAAATTGGAATTATAAGAGAAGAAAAGCAACCCGCAGATAAGCGCGTAGCCTTTACACCGGAACAGTGCAGGCAATTAAAAGAATGTTATCAAGGATTAAAACTTGTAGTGCAGCCAAGCCAGTGGCGTTGTTATAAGGATGAAGAATATCAGGAGCAGGGAATTTCATTGCAGGAAAACCTGAGTGATTGCGATGTACTCTTTGGGATAAAAGAAATCCCGAAAGAAAAATTGATGCAAGGAAAGCAGTACTTCTTTTTCTCTCACACCATAAAAAAGCAACCTCACAATAAAATACTTCTGCAAGAATTGGTGAAGAAAAGTATCACAATGACCGATTACGAGTGCCTCACCTATACCAACGAAGCACGTGTACTCGGCTTCGGAAGATATGCAGGAATTGTGGGCACTTATAATGCTCTTCTGGCTTATGGTAAGCGCAATAATTTGTTTTTGCTAACACCTGCTAATCATTTGCAGCATTATAAACCAGATATCGAGAATGAGTTAAAGAATATAAAACTTCCTGCAATTAAAATTGTGCTTACCGGAGGAGGAAGGGTAGCAAGCGGTGCACTAGAAATTCTTGATTTTATGAAAATCAGGAAAGTAGCACCGCAGGATTTTTTAACGCAAGACTTTTCTGAACCTGTTTACACTCAACTAAATCCCGAGGATTATTATACGCTCAACGGAAAACATGAATTTGATATTCACTACCTGCACCATCATCCACAGCAGTTTAAATCTGATTTTTTGAAGTACACAAAAGTTGCTGATGTTTTTATTTCCTGTCATTTCTGGGATAACAGAGCCGACAAACTTTTTACCAAAGAAGATGCAAAAGCCCCAGGCTTTAAAATTGAAGTAATTGCTGATATCACCTGTGATATCAATGGTTCGGTGCCTACTACCATTCGGTCTTCAAAAATTGAAGACCCTATTTATGGCTACAATCCGCAAACAGAAATGGAAGATGAACCTTTCAAAGAAAATGTAATTACCGTAATGGCTGTTGATAATCTTCCCTGCGAATTGCCCCGCGATTCATCGCACGATTTCGGGAAAGATTTAATGGATAAAGTAATGCCTCATTTGCTGGGTGATGATGCGGATAAAATGATTGAACGTGCTACCATCTGCAAAGCAGGAAAGTTGATGCCTGCGTTTGAATACCTTAGTGATTATATTGCTTAGTTATCGTCACCCTGAACTTGTTTCAGGGTCTTTCATTAAGATGCTGAAACAAGTTCAGCATGACGGTTCTTACTTCTTCTGCCTTGGGTCAAGCGCATCGGTCAAGCCTTCACCAACAAGGTTGTAAACCGTAACGGTTAAGAAAATAGCAAAGCCCGGAAAAATTGCCAGCCACCATGCAGTCGGTGATTGACGTGCTGCAGAAAGAACTGAACCCCATGTCAATGTTTCAGCAGGAACACCGATACCTAAAAACGATAAAGTTGATTCAATCAGAATAGCAGCAGCAATACCAAATGCAATTGCAATTAATACGGGTGACAAAGCATTTGGAATGGCGTGACGGAACAATGTGCGCATTTCAGAGAAACCAAGTGCATGCGCACTTTCAATAAATTCAAGGTTGCGCACTTTCAGTAGTTCTGCGCGAATAAAGCGTGCAATGCCTGTCCAGGTGGTCATTCCAATAATTGCCATTACCAAAATAATAGATGGTTTTGCAATTGCAACAATCGCAATAATTAAAAACAGAGTTGGAATAGAAACCATAATTTCTACCATTCTTGAAACAATAATGTCTACTGCAATATTTACTTTTTGTTTGAAGAACGGAATTGCTTTCAGAGCAACAGCAAGCAAATTGGCAAGTACAAATATCACTGCCATCAATGCAAAACTTATCAGCAACTCCAAAAAGAATTTACCGAAAGAAATACCGATTGCATCACCAAGAATATAAGAGCGTGCACCAAATCCGTAAAAGAAAGCAAGAAACAGAGCGATGATGTTAAGTATTAAACGGCCTCTTGAAATTTTCAGTCGGTCATCACCATAATAACCTGCAAGCGCTCCAAGCAAAATGCCAATAAATGCAGCAATTCCTTGAGAAATCAAGCCAACTTGCAACGAAATCCGTGTTCCATGAATCATAGCTGCAAGTATATCATGTCCCAGTTCATCTGTTCCAAGCCAGTGTTTCCAACGCGTTGATTTTATTTCCTGTTCGGCAAAAGGACTAACTGATTGCGAATTATACGCATCCATATTTTTAGGCAAATATGGAACCAATGGAAATACCACCCATTCATATTCCAGATCCTTCCAGGTTACGTTTTGAAATTCAGGTTGCCAGTTGCTAAAGCCTAAATCAACTGAATAAGATTTTAGCAACGGAAAGTAAACTGAATTGTTGTATTTGCAGGCAATAGGTTTTTCGTTGGCAATAAAATCTGCAAACACTGCAATAAAAATCAAGACATAAATAAAGCGCAGCGAGTAAACAGCCAGTTTATTTTTTCTGAATTGACGTTTCACATTCGCCCAGAAACTCTGGTCAGCAGCCGAAACGGTTTTTATTTCTTTTTCAGTCGCGCTCATTTTTTATTCGAGTAAGAAATACGTGGGTCAACTGCAGCATATAACATGTCTGCAACCAAGGTGCCAACCAAAGTCAGAATTGCTGTAAACATAACTGCAGTAAAAACAATAGGATAGTCACGTGCATTCAAAGCTCCCAGACTAGTCATTCCCATTCCCGGAATGGAGAAAATAAATTCAATTACAAATGAACCCGAAATTGCCGCAGGAAAAATATTAGCAAATAATGTAAGAATAGGTAACAATGAATTTCTGAATGCATGTTTCCAAACCACTTTTTTGTCTTCTAATCCTTTTGCGCGTGCTGTGCGGATATAATCCTGTCCGATTACATTGAGCATTCCTCCACGCATCTGGCGTGAGATGTAGGCTAACGAACCATAAGACAAACAGAAAATCGGAAGAATTAAATGGTAAGCCGTTTCCATAAATCGTTGGGCAAATGGTGCATCGGGAGGCAATGTTCCCAATCCGAATGCAGGAAACCAGTCAAAGTAATCGCCACCGCAGAAATAGATAATAAGAATGGTAGCAATCCAGAAAGATGGTAAAGAATACAATATAAATAGGGTAGTGGTAGTGGCTCTTTCCTGCATGGTTCCTTTTTTTACTGCCGACATTACTCCGATTGGAATTGCCAGTATGTAAGCAAGGAAAATAGAAATAGTGCTTAAAAGAATTGTCCAGCGAAGCGCATCTTTCAAGACTGACCACACTGGGCGCTTATCGCGGTATGAAATTCCGAAATCACCTTTTACAAAGTTGGTAATCCAGCGGTGATATTGGTTTTCAAAGCCATAAACATGAATAGCTGGAATATACTTTGCATAAGCATTTTGGTTTTTCAGCATAGCTGCATATGCATCTTTTGTTTTCTGAAAACTGCCTGATGAAGAAGCTAAGTCAGGTGTACCGGCATATATCTGTTCAATGTCTGAAAAATACAAACTGGCTTTTCCTTCTTCGTATGTTTTATACAAATCATTGATTCGTTCTTTAACTCCGTTCATAGCAATGGCATTGCTGTCGTTACGTTCAATAGCAAAAACTGAATT
>CANJWH010000125.1 GCA_947478465.1 Bacteroidota bacterium | reverse complement strand
GTGCTTGGCTACCCGCAGGAGACGCCGGCTACCATTCAGGAAACGCTGGACACCTGCCGGCGCGCCAAGATCTATCCGAGTCCCGGCTTCTTGCTCCCGATGCCTTCGACCGGGATGTGGGATCATGCGATCAAGAATGGCCACATTTCCGACATCGACCAATATCTGGTCAACATCACCGAGCGTCAGGACTTCACCGTCAATATGACGACGATGGGTGACGATGAGCTGAAGCAGGTTGCAGCCGACGGTTTGAAGGAATTGAGCAAACAGCTCGGGCTTGATTTAGCCGATGCCTTCCGCACTGGCGGCGAAAACAAGCATGCAAAGAACCAGGAAGCAACGACGCACCGCAATACGAATGAAACGATGAACTACGCGAATGTCGTTGGTTCCGTTTAAGACCTTACGGACGGCCGATTTCCGAGCGGCCCCTGTAGGCATATCATTTCACACGGCACAGTCAGTCGCTGAGGGGCTAACAGTATCAAGCTTCGGAATAGCAGGATCGATCAATGAAAAGCGAAGCTGAAAAGAAGCTTATACAGGCGTTTCAAAAGGACGGTTACGTGCTCATCAGGGGAGTCTTTGGCCTCGAAGAGATATCGGACCTCAGAAACAAAGTCTCAAAGCTCGACAGTCGCGAAGGCGATATTCTTAGCCACGATTCCTTGCGTCACATTCTTCTTGATGGTCGAGTGCTTTCGCATGTAAAAAATCTGCTCGCCGATCGGATCGTTTACTGCGGCGATTCAACTGTGAATTTCTTAGACGGTGTTGGTTTTAGGTTTTTCCATCAAGATTCAACCGACGATTTCGAAGACCCTATAGCCACTGAGTGCCCGATCGTCCGGCTTGGAATTTATTTGCAGGATCACGCCAAACATAGCGGTGGGCTGAAGGTGCGCCGCGGCTCGCATCGACACGTTTACCTCGGCCCGGTAAATATACGGAGGCTGCTGACGGGCAAGCCAAATGGCCCCCTGCCTCAAAAGGCGTTTCGTTTAGGGAAGGGCGTCAATTTGGATATTGAGCCTGGCGATCTGGCTATTTGGAATCTGCGGACCTGGCATACTGGCAACGCCGTAAGGCTTAAGTGGTTTCCGAACCTATGTTTGTCTCCTCGGCTGGAAAATTATATTCCAGCCTGGATGGCTCTGCCCGATATCAGGCCACGAGGCGCGCTTTTTGCGACATTCGGTTTGCCCTCGGCAAGATTGGAAACTTACATCAAGGAGCGTGCGACGCATTTTTCAAACGAAGCGCACTGGAAGGCCAGTCGGTTCGATGATTCAAGTATTGCTGCGGAATGTGCTGAAAAGAACATTGAGTTGCGTTTCGACGGCCTGACCTTGAGCCGGTCTGGCTACAAGTACTCGTAGTGTCCAAGCATTCCGCGGCTAAAGTTACAACTGGCCCAGCTGACGCAATCTAGCTCGCCGGGAAGGTATCGAAGCTTCGTCTGTCTGCGGGAAGCGGACGCCGGCAGGAACGTGATCAGATGCAGGAACCACGTTCTCAGTCGGCTGCGGGAGCTACTCTGGCCTATCGTCCGGACATCGATGGCCTTAGGGCGCTCGCTGTTATTGCCGTTGTTGTTTTTCATTTCTCGCCGTCGCGGCTCGGTGGCGGTTTTGTCGGCGTCGACGTATTTTTCGTGATTTCCGGCTTTTTGATTTCTGGCATCATTATGGACAGTCTGAAGAACAAAAGCTTCAGCTATTGGAAATTTTACGCGCGGCGAATCCGAAGAATATTGCCAACGCTCATTCTCATCCTTATCGCGACCACGGTGTTGGGATTCTCCATCTTGCTGCCTGATCAGCATTTGGTGCTGGCGAAGGAGATCTTGGCGGGCTCATTTTTCTCTTACAATTTCATGATATTCGGCGAAGCCGGCTACTTCGAGGCAAGCGCGGGAGCCAAGCGATTGCTGCACCTGTGGTCGCTCGGTATCGAAGAGCAGTTCTATATCGTATGGCCGTTATCGCTGGCCCTGACGTGGCATAGCCCGGCACGGCGGGTCATCGTCGTGCTGCTTGCCGTAGGCTCGTTCGTGTTGAACGTCGCCCTTGTGCACCGCTACCCATCCGCAACGTTCTATCTGCCGTTTTCCAGGTTCTGGGAGCTGCTCACTGGCTGTCTGTTGGCTGAGCATGCTCGCCGGGACGACATAATTCAGCATGGCGTTGGAAGTCTCGGTGCCATTATTCAGAACACCTTTGTTCGGAATGCCATTTCGATCGTCGGGATCTGTTCGATCCTGGCTTCGATGGTCTTGTTTCGGAGCGACATGAACTACCCGGGCTGGTACGCGGCGGTGCCGACGCTGGGCACTGCGCTGGTGATTGCGGCGGGCCCGGATGCGTTTGTGAACAAGAATGTCCTTTCGTTACGAATGGCCGTCTTTATCGGGTTGATCAGTTACCCGTTATACATGTGGCATTGGCCTGCCTTGTATTGGTCTGGGCGTCTGGAGACTTATCTAGGCTTTGCCGACGTGATGCAGCCAATGACGGATGTGTTGCGTCTGCCGGCCATCAAGGTGCTCGCGCTTCTGGTTGCGGCAATTTTGGCGTACCTGACCTATGTTCTCGTCGAAAAGCCGATACGCAGACTTGGCAGGCTGAGTGCTGTTGCTGTCGGACTGCTCGTCATCCTGACTGTTTGTTTGCCGACCTATGTGTACATCCATCTGAGCGGAAAACAATTCGCGGGTGACCCGGCACGGCAGAGGTTCTTGGAGCGGTATTCCTACGAGCAGAACGACGCATTCAAGAACAGCATTCTGAAAAGTTACCGCATGGACTGTAGCTTCCTCGATGGCGCCGGAAGGGTGGCTGCTTCGCTACCGCCGTCTTGCTACACCGCTTCCGGCGATCCGGTCTTGATGCTGTGGGGCGACTCTCACGCAGCGCATCTGCGGCCCGGCCTAGATGTCTTGCTTCAGACCGAAGGGCCTACACCCAAGGCGGCGATTGTTCAGGTATCCAGCGGTTCATGTGTCCTTCGATTGCGGCCGATCAACAAACAGGCCAGCGCGGAGCAGGCGTGCGATCGATCAAACGAACTGGCGCTCAAGACCATTTCGCAACTTAAGCCCGATGTCTTGATTATGACTCAGGCAAACGATTATTTTCAGTCAAGTTGGACCGCACTGATCGCCGAAGTCCGGAAGCGCGGTGCGAAGCAGTTGATTGTCGTCGGTCCGGTACCGCGTTGGCGCGATAATCTTCCTGCGACGATTGCCTATCGATATTGGCCGTCGGTGCCGCTCCGGCTCAACGACCAATTGAGGCGCGAGTTTTTCGGCATCGACAAAAGGCTGAAACAGGAATTTGCGAACATAGATGGCGTAACTTACGTCTCCGCCATCGACTATTTCTGCAATTCCGAGGGGTGCCTCGTGAGTCTAGGTGACGACAGGCTGGCCCTGACGTCATGGGACGGGGGGCATTTGACGCCCGGTGCGTCGCAAGAGTTCGTCCGCAACAGGCTGGCGCCGCTTCTATCGTATGGTCCGGGCTCCCCTGGGCGTCCATGAGCGGCACGCGAATGCGGGAAAGCCAACTTCGCGACAGGCGCCGTGAGCCGAGTTTCTGTCCTTTAAATCGCTTCTGTTAACAACATGATACCAAGGCTCCGGCGGTTCTTCCGGCGTAATCACGTTTCGTAAAACTTGTTCATCGAGTGAACGGTGAGCTTGACGTTCATCTCGTGAACGTAGTATTAATCCCTTAAATTGAGGGTATCCATGCGTCGCCTGGCGGAAGACAACGCGGAATCGTCCCGCATCATGCTGGGCCTGCTCGACGCGGTTGAGCAGGATCGCGCGCAGTCGCAGCGCCATCTCGCTGCCGAACTTGGCATCGCGCTCGGGCTGGTCAACGCCTACCTCAAACGCTGCGTCAAAAAAGGCCTGGTCAAGGTGCGGCAAGCGCCGGCCCGCCGTTATGCCTATTACATTACGCCACAGGGCTTCGCCGAAAAGTCGCGGTTGAC
>CANJWH010000124.1 GCA_947478465.1 Bacteroidota bacterium | reverse complement strand
TTATTAAAATGTGCCTGGTAAATATCAAACGTGAGTACAGTGTTAAAAGCAGTTACATTTCCTGCCATACCCGACATAAACGAAGCCAGCAGCGCAGTAACACCAACGCCAAGCAGTCCTGAAGGATAGTAGTGTGAAATAAGTGTGGGCAAGGTCATGTCATAATCAATGGTTACACCATCTTCTTTGAAAGGAAGTGCAAAATCGCCACCAACATGCGTGAGTGAAATGGCTATCAATCCGGGAAGGATAACGATGAATGGCATCATCATTTTCGGGAAAGAGGCAATCAACGGTGTGCGTTGTGCTGCCGACATATTGCGCGCTACCATTGCCCGTTGCACCACCAGAAAATCAGTGCACCAATACCCGAACGACATTACAAAACCCAATCCCATCATCATACTCCACATATTAACTCCCATCGGGTTATCATCTGCAGAACCCATGTAGGTCCATGTATGAGTCATAGCTGCGGGTAGGGTAGAGGAGATGCCTTCCCAACCTCCGGCTTCCCTCAGACCTATAAAAACAACGGGTGCAATGCCCAAAACAATCAGAAAGAATTGAAGCACTTCATTATAAACTGCGCTGGTAAGTCCGCCCAGAAAAGTATAGATCAGAACAATTCCAGCAGCCATAAAAACTGAGAATTCAAAGCTCCAGCCAAGGATAACTTTCAGTAACAATGCTAACGCATACAAGGAAATGCCGGAAGAAAAAATAGTCATGAATGCAAAAGCAACTGCATTAAAGCTGCGTGTCTTGTCATCAAACCTTAATGCCAGGTATTCAGGAACAGAGCGGGCGCGGCTGCCATAATAAAACGGCATCATAAAAATACCAAGGAAAATCATTGCAGGTATTGCACCCAGCCAGTAGAAGTGCGAGGTCATAATACCATATTTGGCACCTGATGCCGCCATACCAATTACTTCCTGTGCACCAAGGTTAGCAGAGATAAACGCCAGACTTGTTATCCACAGCGGAATGCTGCGGTTGCTCATCAGAAAATCATTGCTGGTTTTTACTTTGCGCTTGATCAAAAAACCAATACCCAGCACAAATACAAAGTAAATACTGATGATTAGATAATCAGAAAAGGATAAGTGCATATTGTTAAGTTCTCTTTTAGTTGCCACGCCCTTCAGGGCGTGGATAAATTAAGTTAAAATTCAGCGAAGGGCTTTAGCCCTTTAGCTTTCAAACTTATAGTTTTTTATGAACTCATCATACTCTTCCTGAAAAGTTTTCTTCTTGTGATGCTCTTCCTGATTACTGATGTAATTATTCACCACATCAAAATGTGATTGACTAACAGACACAGCAAAATATTCATCCTGCAAGCCAAATTTCTCAGATAACTGCAAATTTTTATTTGCCCAATGAGAAGACTCTCCTTTTATGAGATTCATAATGGTCGCAATGTTTTGATTGGATGTCAATGAGAGTAAACAGTGAAGATGATTTTGATAACCATTTACATTTAGAAGATGAATGTCTTTTGAAGAAGAGTAGGATCGGATGTGTTCACATATTGCATCCTTATTTTCTTTGTTCATCAATATTAGTCTGTCTTTTGTTGCCCAGACTGCATGAATTAGAATTCTTGTGAAAGGCATAGCTCTTGTGTTTGAAGGGCTAAAGCCCTGAGTTATTCTTTTTGATTATTTAAATCCACGCCCTGAAGGGCGTGGCAACTTGCCATTAATCCTGATTTCTCTTTTTTACCATAGTCAGAATAGTAGCAATTGCAACCGTATCTCCATTGGTTAAATCCACTTCGTATTTATCTCGGATTTCCTGTGAAGAGCAGTCATACACATCCACCACCCATTTTACAATTCCTTTGGCTACATCTTCCTCGTTGCGTTTTTCCTGGTCAATTTTTTCTTTGCAGGTAAAGCGTACACCAATGGTCATTCCGGGGTAAACGGGTTTAGTGAAACGGCATTCCTCTAATCCGTAATTCAATAATACCGGGCCTTTTGGTGGGTCAACAAACAAGCCGGCAGCGCGTGAAAGAATAAAATATCCATGCGCCACAGTGCGTTTAAATGGAGTTCCTTCCAAAGAATTCGGATCCATGTGAGCATAAAACTTATCACCACTCAATTCTGCAAAATCAAGAATATCCTGTTCAGTTACGGTGTGTGTTTTTGTAATAAGTGTTTCGCCTATTTCAAGGTCTTCAAAATATTGCTGAAAAGGATGAATGTCTTTCTCAATATATTTTCCTCCATATTGATATTGATTGGTAACATTGGTAAGCGTTGTTGGCGAGCCCTGAATTGCGGTGCGTTGCAGGTAATGAAATACACCACGTCTGCCGCCCATTTCTTCTCCGCCACCCGCTCTGCCCGGACCGCCATGTACCAGCATCGGCATTGGTGAGCCGTGTCCTGTGCTTTCTTTTGCGCACTCGCGGTTGAGAATTAAAATACGACCGTGCATGCTAGCAGCACCCAACACATATTCTTTTGCAATTTTGTCATCGGCTGTAATGATGCTGCTGCACAGTGAACCTTTGCCCAACTTGGCAAGTGCAATGGCTTCCTCTGTTGTTTTATAAGGCATCAGTGTTGATACCGGACCGAAGGCTTCAATGTTGTGACAGTCTAAATTTTTGAAAGGATTTTCATTCAGAAAAATAACAGGAGGCATAAACGCACCTTTGTTTTTATCAGCGCCTTTTACTTCAAATTTCTCAAAATCGCCAATGATGATTTGTTGTGATTTGCTGAGTTGTTCTACTTTTTCTTTTACTTCTTTCAGTTGTGTCAATCCTGCAAGTGAACCCATGCGCACACCTTCCACATTCGGGTCGCCAATAATGTTTGATGCAAGTCTTTTTCCAAGTGCTAGACGTACTTCTTCTACACGGTTTTCAGGAACAATAATTCTGCGAACAGCAGTACATTTTTGTCCTGCTTTGGTAGTTATTTCGCGCACTACTTCTTTAATGAAGATATCAAACTCGGGTTGGTCAGGTGTAACATCGTTGCCGAGGATACAACAGTTCAGAGAGTCTGCTTCCATGGTAAAAGGTACCGCTTCTTCAATCAATCGCGGATGCGATTTCAGCATTTTGCCAGTTGATGCACTGCCTGTAAATGTTACCACATCAGAACTGATTACATGGTCTAGAATTCCATTAGCGCTTCCGCAAATAAGTTGCAAAGCACCTTCGGGAAGAATGCCGCTTGCTATAATTTCTTTGGCAACAGCTTCAGTAAGAAATGAAGTAATGGTTGCGGGTTTTACAATAGCCGGAACTCCTGCAAGCCAGTTCACCGCCACTTTTTCCAGCATTCCCCAAACCGGGAAATTGAATGCGTTGATGTGAATAGCAACACCTTCTTTCGGCACACAAATGTGGTGACCGATAAATGTATTTTGTTTAGAAAGTTTTGCAATATCCCCTTCCACACAAAATGTTTCGTTTGGAAAAGTTCTGCGCAATGAAGCGTACGAAAATAAATTGCCGATGCCGCCTTCTATATCCACCCAGCTATCGGCTTTGGTAGCACCTGTTGCCCATGATATTTTGTAGAACAGGTCTTTCTTTTCCATCAGGTGAAGCGCTAATGCTTTCAGCATTCTTCCTCGTTCAGGGAAAGTCATTTTGCGGAGTTTGGGTCCGCCAACAGTGCGCGCATAATTGCACATGGCAGCAAAGTCTAAACCTTTGCTGCTGGCACTTGCAATGGCATCGCCTGTGATTGCATTATATAGTAATTGCCCATTTCCCTCACCGGCAATCCATTTGCCGAGGGCATAGTTGTTAAGTGGTTGTATAGATGTAGCTGTGCTCATAATAGTTGAAAATTAAGATGTCAAATATAGAAGCAATTTTTTCACTTCATATAGTATGTTTATATGAAGTAAAACAAACTGAATGGTTGTTTGCTAATTAAAGTGCAAATAATTTAGAACTTTTGATTTGCTGAAAGTAAAGTAATTGCGATGGGTATTAACAAATACTCATCTTACAAGAACAATATGGCCATACCGGACAGCTTGCTTTCCTGAATCGAAATTTATTGTTGCAGAAAATGAGTAAACCCCCAGCTCAGAATCAATATTTCCGATCTTCCCATCCCAGATTT
>CANJWH010000123.1 GCA_947478465.1 Bacteroidota bacterium | reverse complement strand
ATTGTTTGGCAGATTTGATAAAACGATATGATTTCCGTTCAAATCAAAACGGAGTATCTGTCCCTGAGAATTCATGCTCAGTTGATTCAATACATAAATATAGCTGCCTGATTGAATTAATTTTTTCGCACCGTCATACCCTGTGCCCAAAGTGCGTGTCCACAAAGTGTCACCAACAGAGTTCGTGCGAATAACAATGCTACCGCCTATTGTAGAAACTGAGTTATATGATTCTCCGCAAAGCATATAACCGCCACCTGAGAGTTCAATCATATCATGTCCACGCTGCCAGCCTGCCGGTACACCATAGTTTTTTGCCCATAATGAGTCACCACTTGAATTGGTTTTTACCATGTATAATTTGCCTGAAGCAAATTGATTCATTAAATCCCAGTCTCTTATTCCGAAAATTGCATAACCACCATCTGATGTTTGAATGGCTTTTTCTGCCTGACATTGAAATGCACTGCTGAATGTTTTTGTCCACAACCATCCACCATTACCATTAATTTTTGTCAATGCCATTTTGTTGGAGTTGGAGCCATTAAGTTTGGTTCCTCCCAAAATCATATTACCGTCCGCTGTGTTCTGAATTGAATTAACCTCAGTAGCATCACCTAATCGTGTTTGCCATAAATATTGCCCGGTTGCTGCATCAACCCTTACAATATAGGCTCCACTTGGTGAAGTAGCATATCCTGCACCAACAAGGTCGCCACCAAAATAGGTTCCGGAGTTAAAGCGCTCATATTGTGTTCCCGGATTTCCGAAAGTAAGTTCAAAATAATTCTGTGCATTTGCTGTTCCAGCAGCTGATACCATAATACAAGCGCTGATAATAGCCTTAAGGCTTTTGGCTTTTGATAATTGTAGTGGCTTTTTCATATTACAATGGTATTAAATTATTGTCTTTCTCAGTTTATTGTTCCCGTGTGGGTATAATTTCACGCTACAAATATGCATCGGCTTTTTCCATACAACAAAAACAAAATATGCCATTTATCGGATTGTAATTATTGTTTAATTCAGTATAATAGTATAAATTTGTATTTTAATTACTGTATTTTACAAAAAATATATTTAAACAATTAATTGATTTTATCGGATTGTAATTTATAATTCATATTAAAAAACAGTTTAATTTTTTAGTAGCCATTGCTTAACAGTAAACTCATATCCATCCTTAAGACATTCTCAGCACGTGAACTAAATTCTTTTGAAAAGCTGGTAGCTTCGCCTTTCTTTAATATAAATGAAGAAGTGTCGGGTCTTTTTGCGTTGCTTAAAAAGCAGTGTCCTGAGCTTGATGAAAAGAACGTTGAAAAGAAAATTGTTTTTAAAAATCTTTTTCCTGGAAAGCGCTATAGTGAACAGAAGCTGCGGTATGTAATGACAGACCTTACCCGCTTGCTCGAAGAATATCTTATTCAAAAGCAATTCAGCGAAAATGAAATGCTGAAAAAACATTTGCTTCTGCAGAGTTTGAATGAGCGTGACCTTGATAAATATTTTCTACAACAAATTGGTGAAGCCTATTCCATTCAGAACAAAACCCCTTTCCGCCATTCGGCATACTATGAACGACAGGCAATGCTTGAAGAAGACAGTTATTCTTTTACTTCCCGAAAAGATAATCGTTCTATTGACAGCAGCCTGCAAAGTCTGGTTGATAATATTGATATTCATTACCTTACTAAAAAGTTAAAATATTCGTGTGAGATTATCAACCGCATGAATGTCGTAAAAGTTGAATACAACATTTCTTTCCTTGATAATACACTTGAGTTTTTAAAGAATAATTCATTCAGCCATGTGCCTGCTATTATGATATATTATCAGGTACTGCTTACACTTCGTGAAAGTGAAAATGAAAAACATTACCACAAACTGAAGACACTTTTAACAGAGCATATTAACACGTTTCCAAAATCAGAGTTACGTGACATTTATGGCTTTGTACAGAACTACTGTATCCGGCAGATTAATCTTGGAAACAATACTTACCTGCGCGAATTGTTTGAGAATTATAAAATACTGCTGGAAAAAGAAATTATTATTGAGAACAAGAGCCTTGCCCAATTCGACTTTAAGAACATAGTAACCATTTCACTTCGTTTGGATGAATTTAAATGGACTGAAAAATTTATTGAGAAGTATAGTCCTTTATTAAGCGCTGATTTTCGCAAAAACGCCATCAATTACAATCTAGCTCGGTTGCATTATTCTAGAAAACAATACCGTGATGCATTAAGGCTATTGCTTGCTGTTGAATTCACAGATGTATATTATCATTTAGATTCCAAATCATTATTACTTCGTATCTATTACGAATTAGAAGACTGGGAACCCTTGCTATCACTATTCAATACATTTAAGATTTATCTGAAACGCAATAAACTTATTTCTGAATACCAGCGCACAACCTACATCAATCTTGTTAAGTTTGTACGCAAACTAACTCGAATAAAAATGGGAAGTAAGCTGCCATTAGAACAGGTGCAGCAGGAAATACAGCAGGTAAAACAAATTGCTGATTTGTCCTGGCTGCAAAGTAAATTAGACGAACTCAGATAAATGTCATGGAGCTAAAAAACGATTACAACGAAAAGTACGGAACTTTTTATTTAGAAGAAAATGGCAAACGCCAAGCCGAAATGACTTATATGTTTTCAAGCCCATCTAACTTTATCATTGATCATACTGAAGTTTATTCAGGAAACGAAGGCAACGGATTTGGTAAGCAATTAGTGAAGGCAGCTGTTGATTTTGCAAGGGGAAAACACTTGAGAATAATTCCCCTTTGTCCTTATGCAAAAAGCATAATGGATAAAACACCTGAATATGCAGATGTTCTTAGTTAAGATTAATACTTTTGTGAAATGAATATTATAGTAACAGGAGCCAGTCAGGGCATAGGCTATGAGTTGGTGAAAGACTTTTGCCGCCAGCTTAAAGGCGGTAAAATTATTGCCATTTCGCGTAATGCACAAAATTTAGAACAACTGCAAAGAGAATGTGTTACGATTAATCCTTTAATTGATGTAGTACCCGTGGCTGCTGATATTTCATCTGTTAAACTCTCACAAACTTACTCAGCATTATTCCAAAGTGAAATGCCTCATGTTGATATACTAATAAACAATGCAGGTCTATTAGTAAAGAAGAATTTCACTGATTTAAATGAAGAAGATATTTATCGTGCCTATAATGTAAATGTGTTTTCCATATTCAGATTAGTAAAAATACTAAAACAGCAAATGGGAGGTGAAAAGAAAACACATATTGTCAATATCAGCAGTATGGGAGGGTTTCAGGGAAGTTCTAAGTTTCCCGGACTTTCTGCATACAGTTCTTCCAAAGCTGCAGTTGCTGGGTTAACCGAATGCATGGCCGAAGAGTTTAAAAACGATAATATAAAAGTAAACTGCCTTGCACTTGGGGCAGCGCAAACTAAAATGCTTGAAGAAGCCTTTCCCGGCTACAAAGCGCCACTCACTGCAGAGCAGATGGCAGCCTTTATTTCAAACTTTGCTATAACAGGCAGTAATTTCTTTAATGGAAAAATCCTACCAGTTTCGTTGTCCACACCTTAGTTTTTTGGAAGATAATCTGAGTATAAATGGGTAAAAAGGACCTTTTTTGCCATATTTAAAGTTGCTTAGTTGCCTAAAATAATGTGAAATTCTATTATTTTTTACAGATTAATTCCAATAGAATCAACACTTTAGTTAAATGTTAATAAGTTTTGCAACTAAAAATTTGGAGCAACCATAAAAGCCTCTACATTTGCACCCCTCTAACAAGAGAAGTTCTTTGAGTTGAAGTAGTAGATAAGTGAAACAGCAAAGCATTGCTTTTTTACCCTCATAATAGCTAATATGCAAAATGAGGTTAATCTTAAAATTTTCAACCTGTAAATCAGGTAGATAAGTAAAAAGAGTAAAAAAGTTTTAAAAAAGTTTTGTCAGGTCAAACCAACATACTACTTTTGCCACCCCTTTTGAAACGACAAGAGGTTTAAAACAGACATATATCACCCGAATTTAAAGGGAAACATATATTAACGTTCTTTGAAAATATTGAAGAAGACAAACAGAATGCAAGTATCCTTTTCATTAATTTGAAAAGAGTAACAATTCTT
>CANJWH010000122.1 GCA_947478465.1 Bacteroidota bacterium | reverse complement strand
TGTTACAACTACACCGTAAACGACAGCGATGGGGTTACTGTTTATGTTTCACCACAGGTATGTGGAAATATTGACAGCCTTGCGTACCTCAAAGATTCGCTCTACAATGTTTTTATTGCCGACAGCCCTTCGGTTGTTGTTACACCTTTAATTACACGGGTTGAATGTGCCAACCAAGGTGAATAATTTTTTATTTTTACAATTAAATAACCATCAAAACCAAAACAACATGAAAAAATCAATTTACCTTTTTATTGCTCTTATAGGGCTTGGATTTGCATCATGCAAAAAATGTGTAACCTGCACTAACTGCGCTTTAGGTGCAAACGTAGGTGAGCTTTGTGAAAAAAATTACAATAGCAAAGCAGATTACGATGCTGCTGTTTCGGCTGCAGAAAATACATTGAGCTGCGATTGCAAGTAAAATTGCTAACAAAAAAAAGGGCTGTCTTATTTAAGACAGCCCTTTTTTTTTGACAAATACATTTATTCGCAAAGCTTAATATCCTTTGGATTGACAGCATGCATCCCAATCTCTTTAACTCTGCCGTCTTCACTAAAATACAAACGCAGGGTTCCATATTTCTTTTTATATAGAAATATAGTTCCATCATCGCCTTTCAATTGCTTATCAGGTTCGCCATATTTTGATTTTATGGTTGACACATCTTTGCCAAGTACATCATCAGATATACCTCCTTTATAGCCGCTTCTTATCTCAATATAATCTCTCCCTGTATAAAAGAAGAAATCATCATTAAGATAAAAAATGCCTCCTCCACAATTGAAAACTGATCCTTCTTCGCTGTCACCAGTAAAACAGGGAAGTTTTTTCTTCACCTTTTCCATTGAGGTAGAAGGCGAGACTTTATTCATTGTTCCTTTTTCCAGATCAGCAAATAGATTTTTGCAAGGCTTTTTTGTTTGAGCAAAGCCATCATTTACTAAAACTATTATAGCAGCAATAGCAAGCAATACAATGTTTTTCTTCATGATTATTCTTTTATAAATCTATTTTAGAACTACGCTCCTACCTGTGCTCTGATAATATTCAATGCGCCACCTGCTTTAAACCACTCAATCTGTTGTTCATTGTAGCTGTGGTTTACTTTAATGATATCGTGATTGCCATCATTGTGGTGCAATACCAATTGCAATTGTTTGCCGGGTGCAAATTCGGTTAAACCAAGAATATCAATGCTGTCGTCTTCTTTTATTTTATCGTAATCTGCTTTGTCGGCAAAGGTTAATGCCAGCATTCCCTGTTTCTTAAGATTGGTTTCGTGGATACGGGCAAATGATTTTACCAACACTGCACGCACACCTAAGTGGCGGGGCTCCATCGCTGCGTGTTCGCGTGATGAACCTTCACCGTAGTTTTCGTCACCTACTACTATAGAACCAATGTTAGCGGCTTTGTAAGCACGCTGCACTTTAGGAACTGAATCGTAAGCACCGCTGATTTGGTTTTTTACTGTATCTGTTTTCTCGTTAAAAGCGTTTACTGCACCAATCAACATGTTGTTGCTGATGTTATCCAGGTGTCCGCGGAACTTCAACCAAGGGCCTGCCATAGAGATATGGTCGGTAGTACATTTGCCTTTTGCTTTAATAAGCAGTTTCAACCCTTTCAGATCAACGCCTTCCCATGCTGAGAACGGTGAAAGTATCTGCAAACGGTCTGATGTTGGTGCAACCAATACACTCACTTTACTGCCATCAGCAGCAGGAGCCTGGTAACCGGCATCTTCTACCGCAAAACCTTTTGTTGGCAACTCATCACCTGATGGCGGATCTAATTTTACCTGTTCCCCTTTTTCGTTGGTCAGGTAATCAGTCAATGGATTGAATGTAAGATCACCACCGATAGCCATTGCCGTTACAATCTCGGGAGATGCAACAAAGGCATAGGTATTCGGGTTTCCATCAGCACGTTTTGCAAAGTTGCGGTTGAACGAGTGGATGATGGTATTTTTCTCTTTCTTCTCTGCCCCCATTCTATCCCACATACCGATGCAAGGGCCGCAGGCATTGGTAAATACTTTAGCACCTATCTGGTCAAACACATCTAAGAAACCATCACGCTTGATAGTGTAACGGATTTGTTCAGAGCCCGGATTGATTAAGTATTCTGCTTTTGATTTCAGGTTTTTAGCCGATACCTGTTTGGCAAGACTAACCGCACGTGAGATATCTTCGTACGATGAGTTGGTGCAGGAACCCAAAAGACCAACTGATATTTTCAAAGGCCAGCCGTTTTTAAGAGCTTCTTCTTTTAGTTTAGAGATTGGAGTAGCCAAATCAGGAGTAAAAGGGCCGTTTACATGCGGCTCTAATTCCGACAGGTTAATCTCAATTACCTGATCAAAGTATTTTTCAGGATTTGCATATACTTCTGCATCGGCAGTAAGGTGTTCTCTCACTTTATCAGCAAGTTCGGCAACATCAGCGCGGCCGGTAGCTTTTAAATATCTTGCCATTGAGTCATCGTACCCGAAAGTTGAAGTAGTTGCTCCAATCTCAGCGCCCATGTTACAGATGGTTCCTTTTCCGGTGCAGCTCATTGAAGTTGCTCCTTCACCAAAATATTCAACTACTGCATCGGTTCCGCCTTTTACGGTAAGAATACCTGCTACTTTTAAGATAACGTCTTTAGGTGCTGTCCAACCGCTTAGTTTGCCGGTAAGTTTAACACCAATCAGTTTTGGCATTTTCAATTCCCATGCTAAACCTGCCATTACATCGCAGGCATCAGCACCGCCAACACCAATGGCAATCATTCCCAATCCACCTGCATTCACAGTGTGCGAATCGGTTCCTATCATCATTCCTCCGGGAAAAGCATAGTTTTCCAGAACAACCTGGTGGATAATACCTGCACCCGGTTTCCAGAAACCTAAACCGTATTTGTTAGATACCGAACCAAGGAAATCATATACTTCCTTGCTTTCGTTATTTGCAAAAGCCAAGTCTTCTGCTGCACCGTTCTTTGCGGTAATCAGGTGGTCGCAGTGAACGGTTGAAGGCACAGCTACTTTAGGTCTGCCTGCCTGCATAAATTGCAACAATGCCATTTGAGCTGTTGCATCCTGCATGGCTACGCGGTCGGGAGCAAAATCAACGTATGATTTTCCGCGTTGAAAGTTATCTGGTTTCTGCTCACTGTGTAAGTGGGCATACAATATTTTTTCTGTGAGGGTAAGCGGACGGCCAACCAGTTTGCGGGCTGCCTCTACTTTGCCGGGTAACTCCGCATAGGTTTTGCGGATCATTTCAATGTCGAAAGCCATTTGTTTTGTGTTAAGGTGTTAATGTATTCGTGTGTTAATGTGCTGTAAAATCGTGCGCGAAATTAGAAATTTATAGTAGTGATTATATTTTTTTCTTTATCGATAAACGCCCCAACATAATAAAGGTGTTCAAGGTAAAAACCACCACAAACCAAATCTCAGTTTATGCGCACGATATTACTTACACTTTTAATTATCAATTGTCAATTAACAATTGTCAATTCATTTGCCCAAACAGCCGAATACCAGTATAACCGCGGAAGCTATCTGGCTGCCAACAACAGTTATGACGAAGCCATTCCTTATTACGATGAAGCCCTTAACCTGAATCCAAAGATGCATGAAGCATGGTTTAGTCGTGGTGAAGCAAAATACCGTCTGGGTGATTATCGCGGAGCCATTGCTGATTTCAACAAAGCACTTGCTTTAAAACCCAATGATAAGGATGCATTCTTTTTCCGCGCTGCCTGCAACGGCAAACTGGCCGACCTCAGTTCTTCCATTATTGATTACTCAGAAGCTATAGCCTTAAGCCCAGATTTTGCTCAGGCTTATGTAAACCGCGGCAATGCCAAATATAAATTGAACGACAAAGAAGGTGCCTGTCAGGATTGGGAAAATGCAGTTAAGTTTGGTTTGCCTAATGATAAGAATATCAGTTTCTGTAAGGCAATGCTCGCAAGCAGGTAAACATTGGTTGGCTGTTATTTCATACTTGTCGAATTTCTGTAAATAGTTCCGTTACAATGGTAGTTTTGCGTTGCCTTTTAGGTTTATATGCGCAACGCCTTTATTATCCTGTTTTTTTCTGCACTGAGTTTAGTTGCTTTTCCGCAATCTGCCGAGTATCATTTAAACCGCGGTAATTTTCTTGCTGATAATGGTGATTTTAAAGATGCTATTACCCATTACAGCAAAGCGCTTGAATTTGACCCTAAATTAGCTGAAGCGTATATAAGCCGTGGCATTGCTCATTATAAACTACAACAGTTTGTTGCTGCCATACAGGACTACACAAAAGCGATACAACTGAAACCCGATAATGACGAGGCGCTTTTTAACCGCGGTGTTTGCAGAACAAAAAGCAACGACCTTGCCGGTGCCTTGCAGGATTATAACTGCGCCATGTTACTGAACCCGCAGTATG
>CANJWH010000121.1 GCA_947478465.1 Bacteroidota bacterium | reverse complement strand
TCTTTTTCAGCACCAGGGCAAAAATATGTTGTTTAAACCCAATAACTATCGTTATTTATTCTCGTCTTCAGATGCCTCAGAAGCTGCTTTCGCTGCTTTCTTAGACTTTGTTTCCATCTCAGTTTTGAGGTCAGAAAGTGCTTGGATATCACCTAATGTGGTTTTCTCCTGGCTGTCTTTCATTTTCTTAATCGCTTTCTTGGTAGAATTCTCGTCTTCTTTCTTTGCTTTAACTACCTCTTTCTCTTTTGCCTCTTCAACTTCCTGGTTTATTTTGGTATGAGAAACAATGATTTTCTTTTGGTCTTTTGCAAATTCCAAAACTTTAAAATCAAGTGTTTCTTCTGCTTTTGCAGTTGATCCGTCCTGTTTCAGTAAGTGTCTTGTTGGAGCAAAACCTTCTAATCCGTAAGGAAGAGATACAACACCACCTTTATCGCTAAGGTTAGTGATGGTTCCTTTGTGGATTGAATCAATAGTGAAAACAGTTTCGAAAACATCCCATGGATTTTCTTCCAGTTGTTTATGTCCAAGGCTTAGTCTGCGGTTTTCCACATCTATTTCCAGAACCACTACATCCAATTCTGCACCAATAGTGGTGAATTCATTAGGATGTTTGATTTTTTTAGACCATGAAAGATCTGAAATGTGAACAAGACCATCAACACCTTCTTCCATCTCTACAAAGATTCCGAAGTTGGTGAAGTTGCGAACTTTTGCTTTGTGCTTAGATCCAACAGGGTATTTCAAGGTTATGTCGGTCCAAGGATCCGGCATTAGTTGTTTAATACCTAATGACATTTTGCGCTCTTCACGGTCAAGTGTAAGAACCTGTGCTTCGATATCCTGTCCTACTTTTAAGAAATCGCTTGCACTGCGCAGGTGTTGTGACCACGACATTTCTGATACGTGAACTAAACCTTCTACACCGGGTGCAACTTCTACAAAAGCTCCGTAATCAGCAATAACAGCTACTTTACCTTTTACTTTATCGCCAACTTTCAGGTCAGCATTCAAGCCATCCCAAGGGTGTGGAGTAAGTTGTTTCAATCCAAGTGCAATACGTTTTTTCTCATCATCAAAGTCAAGAATAACCACATTGATTTTCTCATCAAGTTTAACAATTTCTTCAGGGTGATTGATACGTCCCCAAGAAAGGTCGGTGATGTGGATAAGTCCGTCAACACCTCCAAGATCAATAAACACACCGTAAGAAGTGATGTTTTTAACTGTACCTTCAAGGATCTGGCCTTTCTCCAATTTGCCGATGATTTCTTTTTTCTGCAATTCAATCTCTTCCTGAATAAGAGCTTTGTGTGAAACAACAACGTTTTTAAACTCGTTATTGATTTTTACCACTTTAAACTCCATCACTTTACCTACATATACATCGTAGTCGCGGATTGGTTTAACATCAATCTGTGAACCCGGTAAGAAGGCTTCGATGCCAAATACATCAGCGATAAGACCGCCTTTTGTACGGCATTTAACCAGACCTTTAATAACTTCATCATTTTCGAGGGCTTTGTTAATACGTTCCCATGAGCGCAGTGAACGGGCTTTTTTATGTGAAAGCACTAACTGTCCGCCTTTATCTTCCTGATTTTCTACATAAACTTCCAGTAAATCACCGATTTTAATATCGGGATTGTAACGTACTTCGTTCAGAGGAATTGCTCCTTCAGACTTGTAACCGATATTTACCAATAAATCTTTTGAAGTTTTTCCAACGATTACTCCGTCTAAAACTTCGTGGTTAGCAATGGATTTGAGGGTTTCCTCATACATTGTTTCCCATTCTTTGCGCTCTTTCTCTGAATACACTTCGGCTTTTTTACCTACTGCATTCCAATCAAATTCTGCAGGTGCTGTAGCTTCTGCAGCTACGTTTGTTTGTTCTTCTGACATTTTATTCTGTTCGCCACTCCGGGTGGCTTTTGTAACCTGTCCGGCTTACAGGTTGATTAGTTTTGCCTTTGTGCCGTGCAAAGGTTTTGTTTATCCCTTAAATTTAAGGGGCTGCAAAAGTAATATTATTTTGGAATTGATAACCGATGACCTGAATTTATTTCAGGGTAATTAATATGCCTCGATTGAGCTTAGCAAAGCTGCCAGATAAATGCTTACTGCCTTTTCAGGTTCTGCATGAAGTTCAGCAGATTAATCCAGTATTCCTGATTATTTGGGTTGCTTTTGAAAAGTGCTTCAGCTCCGTGTTTACCACCTGTTTTTGGATAAAAGGTTATCATCTTTTTGGAAGTGATACCCGATACCAATTCTTTAACATAGGGTACTTCATCAGCCTTGCAGGTAACAAAGATAGGAATGTCAAGCCCTGCAATGGTTTGTTGTATATTGATTAGACTTCCGAAGTATTCGCCCGGACTGAATGCAACTACGGTGCTGATAATATTGTCTTCGCTGGCAATTTTAAGCGCAAGTGAAGCGGAGTAAGAACTGCCGACAAGAATAATTCGTTTGTCGCTGATGCGTTTTACAAATTCTATTGCATCAACAATATCTGCTTCGGCATCCATATAATCAACGGGCAATCCGCGCTGACGTGCCTGCATAGCGGTTTCATTTATTTTGTAATTGAATTCATCTCCCGAGCGCAGGTCAATTGCAAGGCAATTGTATCCCAATTTTCCCATGCGACCTGCAATTTCATTGTACTCACCACGGCTTGATTTTGCCATGTGGCAAAGAATAATGTAAGATGAGTCTTTGTGTTGGATATATTGATCTGCAGTTATTTTTACTCCGTCACGTGCCGGGAAACGAATAGGTTTTTGAGCAAACGAGGAAAGAAAGTAAAGGGTAAAAAGCGAGGTAAACGAAAGTATTCTGGTCACAATTATTTTTTTGAAAACTGACTAAGCAAATATGTTGCCGTTATTTTTTGCTGCGGCTAAAAGTAAATAAAAAGTCCCCGATATTCGGGGACTTTTATACTACTTATCAAAAAAGGGTTGTTAGTTGTTAGATGCTGAAACAAGTTCAGCATGATGCATCGTTATTTTGTTTCGGCCAGAATAATTATTTTGTTATTCTGCAATTCTACCACACCGCTTTTAATTTCAAAATACTGAGTTGCATTTGCATTGTCTGTCACTTTTATTTTCCCTTTTTTTAAGGTTGAAATAATAGGAGCGTGGTTGTTCAGTATTTCAAACGAACCGGTTGTGCCGGGCAGTTGAACGAGTTTTACATCTCCTTCAAATACTTTTTCGTCCGGTGTTACTATTTCTAATTGCATATTACTTTGCGTCAGCTAATAATTTTTTACCTTTTTCAATTGCTTCTTCAATAGAGCCAACAAGGTTAAACGCTGCTTCAGGATATTCATCCACTTCACCATCCATAATCATGTTAAAGCCTTTGATGGTATCTTCAATTTGTACGAATTTACCTTCAAGACCCGTAAACTGCTGAGCCACAAAGAAAGGTTGTGACAAGAAACGTTGAACACGTCTAGCGCGGTGTACAACCAGTTTGTCGTCTTCAGAAAGCTCGTCCATACCAAGGATGGCGATAATGTCTTGAAGTTCTTTGTAACGCTGTAGAATATTTTTTACACGTTGTGCTGTATTGTAGTGCTCATCACCTAAAACTGCTGCAGAAAGAATACGTGAAGTAGAATCCAACGGGTCAACCGCAGGATAAATACCTAACTCGGCAATCTTACGGCTCAATACCGTTGTAGCATCTAAGTGAGAGAATGTTGTAGCAGGTGCCGGGTCAGTCAAGTCATCCGCAGGCACATAAACTGCCTGTACAGATGTGATAGAACCACGTTTAGTTGAAGTAATACGCTCTTGCATCAATCCCATCTCAGTTGCAAGTGTTGGCTGGTAACCTACCGCTGACGGCATACGACCCAAAAGAGCCGATACCTCAGAACCTGCTTGTGTGAAACGGAAGATATTGTCAATGAAGAACAGGATATCGCGGCCACCTGTTTTTTCATCACCATCACGGAAATATTCCGCTACTGTTAAACCTGAAAGGGCAACACGTGCACGTGCTCCGGGAGGCTCGTTCATTTGACCGAACACCAGAGTAGCCTGTGATTGCTCTAATTCTTTTAAATCCACTTTGCTCAAATCCCATCCGCCTTTTTCCATGCTGTGTTTGAACGCATCTCCGTAACGGATAACGCCTGATTCAATCATCTCACGCAATAAGTCATTTCCTTCACGTGTACGCTCACCAACGCCTGAGAATACTGACAGACCTGCATATCCTTTTGCGATGTTGTTGATAAGCTCCATGATAAGAACCGTTTTACCAACACCCGCACCACCGAACAAACCGATTTTACCACCTTTTGCATAAGGCTCCAAAAGGTCAATTACTTTAATACCGGTGAACAGAACTTCGTTTGAAGTTGAAAGATCTTCGAATTTTGGCGGATCGCGGTGAATAGGGTAGCCACCTTTGTTAGATACTTCTCCGATACCGTCAATAGCCACGCCCACAACGTTGAACAGACGACCTTTTACTTTATCGCCTGTTGGCATGGTGATAGGCTGACCTGTGGTAACCACTTCCATTCCGCGGCTTAATCCATCGGTTGAGTCCATGGCTAC
>CANJWH010000120.1 GCA_947478465.1 Bacteroidota bacterium | reverse complement strand
GTGTGATTTCCTGCTGATAATGTAGCAAGAGGCAGGGTAACAGAATCTGATGCATTGGTTATTAAAGAACCTGTCCAGTTGTAAACACTTGCAGAACCACCATCAAAATTGTAATAAATATCAGCAGTTGTAAGGGTAGCTGTTCCTGAATTTTTAATTACTACCACCGGAGTAACATCACCTGTACAATAAACATTGTTATCAATTGGTTCATTAATACCACTAACTCTTGCATCAAAAGAAACAGAAGGAACATTGGGATCCCAACCATCTACTGCTACTACTCCGGTAGCATCCGGATCAAGCCAGTGTTTCAGCTGAGTAGCGTTTGTACCGCCACCTAACCACGATATGTCAAATCGTCCGTAATTATCGTCCAGTTGATTTGTTGGATTTCCGCAGGCGGATGCACCACCAAAAAGCTGACCAACTATATGATGGTTCTGGTCAAACAAGGGAGAGCCTGATGAACCGGGTTCTGTAACTCCATCGTCCCATTGAGTAACGTGCCATGTCTGCGCTGCCGGACTTCCCCATGTTTGTGTAACGAGTGTATTATTCTCACGTGAAATCTTTTTTACATCACCGCTGGGATGGTGAATTCCCGTTGCCTGTGTTGCTGCAGTTACATCAT
This sequence comes from Bacteroidota bacterium, assembly GCA_947478465.1. Lineage (GTDB taxonomy): Bacteria > Bacteroidota > Bacteroidia > SXHM01 > SXHM01 > SXHM01. The sequence goes on along the minus strand of CANJWH010000120.1, from coordinate 4,111 downwards.
TTGTCCAGCCTGCATAATACACATTGTAGTTTGCCGGTGGTGTGCTGCTTAATTGCATCAATGCAAAATCAGAATTTGCAGAACTTGCTCTTAAGGTAGAACCTGTGATAGATTGAGCAACAGGCGTTGCACTTTGATTACAGGTAGTATGCTCGTAGTTAAAACGGAAAACCCATGCACTCTGACTTCCGCCCATGCAATGATTTGCTCCCAGAAAATAAGGTGTTCCTGATTGCGGAACATCCACCACCATAGTGCCTGTGCAAAATCCACTTCCACCAGAAATCATTATTCCAACTGCACGTTTATCGTCCTGCCAATCTTCCCATCCAGGGCAATTGATATCGTTATTGCATGAACCTGAAGTTCCTCCTGTAATGTCAAAAATATTGATGTAGCCATGTGTTACAGTCTTAAGTTGTATGCTGCCTTGTCCGTGAACCTGGTTGGGTTCATAATATTCCAGAATAGACATATCACCTTTAACTAAATCTGTTCCAAATGCACGGTCTTCTCGGTTGTTTTGTGAAGTGAATGCGCCCAACACGTAATCTTTTTGTTCGTTGTAAATAAAAAACTTCGCACCCTGAGGCATAAAGAAATCACTAAAAATAAGATTGAGTGAAAAAGCTCCTTCTGACTTTATTGCCAGTCTCCATAATCTCCCGTTTTCTAACTCTATCCAAGTTCCTGAATTTTGCAAAGAGTAATCAACCGAAATATTTTCACCGAACTTATAAGGACGGGGTTCATCTCCACGGGCTGCCTCTGCTGCTTTAATAGCAGGTATGTCCAGCACGGGCATGGTCTTTACCTCAAAAGTTTGGTTAAGATTTGGCCTAGAAAATGATTCAGGCTGACCACCTGCACTTATCTGTGCATTTGCACTCGTGCAGAAAAGAGCTGCGGCAAAAAGAAGCGTGTAAAGTTTTTTCATGTTAGGTTTTGAATGTTAAAATTATGGGTGCAATCTATAAAAAATTTATTTCGATTTCATCAGCTTTTCGATGGCATACATTTCATCACGTAAACGAGCTGCTTCTGCAAAGTCAAGCTCTTTTGCAGCTGCTTCCATGGCCTTGCGGGTTTTGTTAAATGATTTTTCCAGATCAGCTTTACTCATGTATTGCATTACAGGGTCGGCAGCCAGATTAAATGACTCATTTTCAACATAAACTTTGGACTTATGAAGAGAAGCATGGCTGCGCGCCAACCCTGTTCCTGACATTATCGATTCTTTTGACTTTGTTGTAGAAGCCGGTGTTATGCCATTTTCAATATTGTATTTCACTTGTTTTTCTCTGCGCCTTGTTGTTTCGTCAATGGTTTGCTGCATGGAGTCGGTTATTTTATCAGCATACATGATTACACGGCCATTTACATTTCGTGCAGCACGACCTGCAATCTGCGTAAGTGAACGTGCCGAACGTAAAAAGCCTTCTTTATCTGCATCTAAAACTGCAACTAAAGAAACCTCAGGCAAATCCAATCCTTCACGTAAAAGATTTATTCCAACCAATACATCAAAATTTCCGAGACGCAAATCGCGAAGTAATTCTACACGTTCTAATGTATCAACATCGCTGTGGATATAGCGGCAATTAACACCAAGGTTGGCAATGTATTTCGATAATTCTTCGGCCATGCGTTTGGTAAGCGTTGTTACCAAAACACGCGAACCGTTTTTGATGGTGATGTTTATTTCATCCAACAAGTCATCCACCTGATTTAATACAGGGCGAATTTCAATGGGCGGGTCCAACAAACCGGTAGGGCGAATTACCTGCTCCACCACTACCCCATTTGATTTTTGCAATTCAAAATCGGCAGGCGTTGCGCTTACATAAATTACCTGATTTTGCAGTGCTTCAAACTCATCAAACTTAAGCGGACGATTATCCATTGCAGCAGGCAAACGAAAACCATATTCAACCAGATTTAATTTGCGAGAACGGTCGCCACCATACATGGCGCGAAACTGCGGAAGTGATACATGGCTCTCGTCAATCACCATCAGATAATCATCAGGGAAATAATCTATCAAACAGAAAGGACGAGTTCCCGGCAAACGTTTATCAAAGTAGCGCGAGTAGTTTTCAATACCGGAGCAGTAGCCCAGTTCACGCATCATTTCCAGATCAAATTCAGTGCGTTCTTTCAGGCGTTTGGCTTCCTGCACACGACCGGTATCATTGAAATATTCATACTGCTTCATCAAATCATCCTGAATATCTTTTATGGCATCGGTCATGGTATCTTTTGACGTAACAAAAATGTTGGCAGGATAAATAACCATGTGTTTCAGTCCTTCCAGTCTTCCGCCTGATGCAGGGTCAAACATTTCCATCTCTTCAATTTCATCACCGAAAAAAACAATGCGGTAACCATAATCGGCATATGCAGGATACACATCTACGGTATCACCTTTTACGCGAAAATTTCCACGCGAAAATTCTGCTTCTGTTCGCGAATACAAGGATGATACAAGCGCATGCAGAACTTTATTTCTACTAATTTTCTGATGCACTTCCAGCGTAATAATATTTTCACGGAAGGCAACAGGATTACCAATACCGTAAATACAGGAAACAGATGAAACTACAATTACATCCCGCCTACCCGATAGCAAGGCAGAAGTTGTACTAAGGCGCAGCTTTTCAATTTCTTCATTTATTGAAAGGTCTTTTTCTATAAAGGTATTGGTGGTTGGAAGATAAGCTTCGGGCTGATAATAATCGTAGTACGAAACAAAATATTCCACAGAATTTTGCGGAAAGAATTGTTTGAACTCACTATATAATTGTGCCGCAAGCGTTTTGTTATGACTCATAATCAGCGTAGGCTTTTGCACCTGCTGAATTACGTTGGCAATCGTAAAAGTTTTTCCTGAACCTGTAACACCTAATAAGGTTTGGTTCTCATCACCACGATTTACACCTTCCACTAATTGTTTAATGGCTTCGGGCTGATCGCCAGTAGGCTTATAATCTGATGTAAGCTGGAAGTTCAATGGTAAAGATAAAGGTCAAAAATGATTTACATTACCAGTAAACAAAAAATAATCAGAAAATGTTCCTGAACTTACTTTGAAACTACCAGCTTCTTGGTAGAAATGGTTTTATTATCAACCACCAGAGAGCAGAAGTAAATTCCTGAACCAACCTCCTCTAAAGGAAGTTTTACTGTTCCGTTCTTTTCTTTCAGGTCAATAACTTTTACCAATGAACCAAGAATATTGTGCATTTCCAGTTTAGAACTACCCGCATCTTTTTTAACAGAATAAATTAACTGTGAAATTCCGTTTGATGGATTTGGAAAAGCATCAGAAATATAATTTCCTTCAGGTAAAATATTGGTTTCAATTCCGGTAGCCGAGGCATTGAAATAAGCTATTAAACAAATAGAATCAGTAGCAACATCTTCGTCAAAAAAGCAATATCTAATAGAACTTATTCCAACATTTCCGTTAGGCAAAAAATCTGCATAAAAATTTGGATAAGCACTATCAGGAATCATGGTTACAGAGTGAACAGATTCACTGGTAATGGAGGTGTAACAAACATCCCAGCAAAAGGAATTGGAAGAACCGGGAACCACACTAACTGTAGTTCTTTTCACTTTTACATGCATAGTATCATTAGTTATATTTTTGATATAAGCCCTGCCTGTCATTTGATCATTTGCATTACCCCAAAGGTTGGTTTGTAAATTAGAAAATTCAAAATAAGAATTTTGGCTGAACAAAGGATTTGCTATTAAAGCAAGAAAAGTAATTGTAATTATTTTTTTCATTTTATAATTTTTGTATTTGCAACAAAGATATAAAACAAAGAGGAATTAATGGTTAAATGTCTATAATTAAATAAGTGACAAAAATTATCACAAAAAAATTTGAATAAAAGTCATTGGTTCATTAATATCTATATTTTTGTGTGCCCAAAAAAAATTATCAACCCATATAAACTAAAAATGAAAAAACAATTACTATCAATTCTGACAAGTCTTTTTTTTCTGCTTCTATTAATAGGACAGGATGCAAAAGCACAAATGGCAACAGGATCTATTTGCCCTGACTTTACAGGAACAGACCTTAACGGAAACACCTGGCATC
>CANJWH010000119.1 GCA_947478465.1 Bacteroidota bacterium | reverse complement strand
TTTGTCAATCATCACCATAGGTGATCGTTGAGGAATAAATTTCAGGAGTTGTTCTCCTTCTGCAATTGCTTGCATGTTATACAACCGTTAATAGCGAAAATGCATAGGAGAACCGAGCGCTTTCGGGAACCAATAAAAGGATTTTTTGTCCTTTTATCAACTTTCCTGATTGATGCAATTCTTCCAGCATAAGAAAAATAGAAGCAGCGCCAATATTTCCTACCTGTACCAGATTGGTAAACCATTTTTCTTCTGGGAAAGGAATTCCGCTGGCTACCATTTCATCCATCATTTTCTTTCGGAAGAATTCTGATGATATATGAGGCAATACAAAATCTATTTCAGTAGAGCCAATGTTATGTTTCTTTAGTGTTTCGGCTAGCTTTTTTACACCAATTGAAACGATGTATTTGTCCAGCATTTTTACATCCTGCTTTAATGAAAATATTGATTTTTCAAGCCATTCATGCTCCTCATATTCTTTCCAGCCTTTCAATTTCCCATCTTCTTTTTTATCGGCACCCGCATACATACAGGTTTCCAGTTCTCCTGCAAAAGAGAATAAATCCATCCACTCAATTTTGAATGATAATCCATCAGGTGAAGGTGCATTTTGTAATAATGCAGCTCCAGCACCATCAGATAGCATCCAACGCAAAAAGTCTTTTTCAAATGCAAGAACAGGTAGCTCGTCTAATTCACGGTGACTGCGTGTTTCTTCTTCAAAATTACGAGCAAGCATCCATGACGATGTTTGTTCAGATCCTGCACAAACAGCATTATTTCCGCCTGCAAGAACCGACATATAAGCATATTTCATAGCATGCATTCCAGCACAGCAAGCACCTGAAAAAGTAACAACTTCTGCAACAGAGCTTGCTAATTCACCATGCACCATTGAGCCGTGTGACGGTAATAACTGGTCAGGAGAAGTAGTTCCACAAGCAAGGATTTGCATATTGTCAGGAATGAAATCTTTTCCGAATAATCCTTTAATAGCTTCTGCTGTAATTTGGGCATTGTTATGTGTAATGTTCCCGTTTTTGTCTAACGCATAGTAACGGTTTTTTATTCCGTTGTTGCGCAACACAATTCTTCTTCCGCGCGAAGGTTTACCATCAATCATTCCCAAAATGCTTTCCATTTCATCATTTGAAACAGGGCTGTTGGGTAAAAACTTAGCTAAACGGGTTATATAAACTTCCTTACTCAATTTTGAATCTTAATTTTAACAAGGGAGCGCAAAAATAGCAGATGTTTTTGTTTTATCAATATACATTCTTCTGCCTTTGTAATTGATACATTTATAGAATACTGATTACTACCACTTATTAACAATTATACTTATTAATTGTTCTTATATATTAATTAGTGTACTTATTTCTTATTTCCTGAAGTAATTCGTTGTTTTTTTTCTCCAGTTCTAAAATTTTTTCTTCAAGGGAGATAACTGTTGTATGCATTTTACCTACTTCATTTAACCCTTTTTCCAAAGAAGTTCTGCTTTCTCGGTTCATTTCATCAATAAAAATGGAGTTTATTAAAGAAAGACCAAGAATACTGCCGAACAAAATCACAGCTGCAAAATAAATTTTTGTAAAAAATCCTTTCATAGGACTAGCGTTGGAAACTATATTTGTTGTAACGTCAAAAAAGCCATCACCTGAAAATATAATGAATGTTGAGAAAAAACTTTCAAAGCCATTTGAGAAATATTTTGGAGCATTATGTTTGAATAAACTAACATTAATAAGCGAGACAATTGTTGTGTAAATTAGAAATGAAATAAGAATAAACGATACAGAGCGAAGGGCTTTAAAAACGCTACGAGCAATTTCATTTGCGTTAGGAATAAATTCAATTACGCGAACAAGTTTAAAAATACGCAGTGCGCGAAAAACAACAAAAAATTCAATAAAAACACCGTGCGAACTAAAAGCCAGCAACAGCGAAGGCACAGAACAGGAAATAGCAATAAAGTCAACGTAATGCCACGAATCTTTAAAGTATTCTTTTATGCCAACAGAAAAATTGCGGAAAGTTCCCTGTTGCGAAAAAAGAATTTTAACAAGCAGTTCGCAAAGGAAATAAATGGTAAAGGCGTGGTCAGTCCAAATGAATAATAGGAAATAGTCTGACAGCGAATCAAAAGAATGCAGATAAATAACAAAGGTATTAAGCAGGATGCCTGCCAATATCAGTTTCTCGCTGTAAAAATGACTGACTATCTTTTTCATCAATGCAAAGTAAACAATATTTTTATTTGACTGTTGTCACATAATTCTTAGACTGTCTGTAATTCCTTTATTTATTTTTGCAGTCCTAAGTAATGAAAATATGCAGAAAAAATACGATGTTGTTATTCTTGGTGGTGGACTTGCAGGTCTCACACTTTCGCTTCAACTGAAAAAAGAAAAGCCGGATATTTCAATTTTACTGCTCGAACGCAGAGAAACAGCAGCTCCTTTGGCTGCACACAAAGTGGGTGAATCTACAGTAGAACTTGCCAGTCATTACCTGCGTGAAGTGCTGGATTTAAAAGGTTACCTTGAAGAACATGAGTTGCCTAAACATGGCTTGCGTTTCTTTTTTAAATCACATACAAAGGAAGATATTTCAAGTCGTGTTGAGTTAGGTCCACGTTTGCGGTTGCCTGTTCCCAGTCATCAGTTAGACAGAGGTACATTGGAAAATTTTATGTCAAAACTAACTCAAGAAAAGGGTTCGGAATATTTACTCGGTGCCAAAGTTTCAAATGTTGAGTTGAATAATGAAAAAATGCTCCACAAAGTAAGTTACATAAAGGATGGAAGCGAAGAGACTGTTTCTTGCAGATGGGTTGCAGATGCTTCAGGAAGAGGGAGTATTTTAAAGCGTAAGTTGCAATTTCAGAAACCGATGGAACACCATATTAACACAGCATGGTGGCGCTTAAAAGGAGTTATTGATATTGATGACTGGAGCGATAATAAAGAGTGGAAAAATTATCTTGAACCAAATTTACGTTACCTGAGTACAGTTCATTTTTTAGATAAAGGTTATTGGTTATGGGTAATTCCTCTTGGATCAAAAAATACCAGTATTGGTATTGTTGCCGACCCCGATATTCATCCGTTTGACACCTTCAATACCTACGAAAAATCAGTAGAGTGGATGAAAGTAAACGAGCCTCTTGCTTACAAAATGCTGGAGCCATTAGGCAGGGGAGAAGGTCTGCTGGATTTCAGAATTCTGAAACATTTTGCACATCATACAAAGCGTATATATTCTGCCGACCGTTGGGCTGTGACGGGTGAATCGGGTGCTTTTCTTGACCCGTTTTATTCACCTGGAAGTGATTTTATTTCATTGAATAATACCTGGCTTGGCGATTTGATTTTGCGCGACCTAGCAGGTGAAGATATTTCGCTACGTGCACAGATATATGAACAGGCCCACCTGGCATGGGTTGACAGTTTTCTTCCTATTTATCAGGAAAAATATAAACTCATGGGCAATGCACAGATTATGGTTATGAAAATTTTCTGGGATTGGGCAGTATATTGGGCTATTCCTTGTGTTTTGTTTGTCAACAATGCTTTCACCGACCTTAAATTATTACGTGAATTATTTGCATCTGAAAAAGGTTTAGGGCGCAAATTTGCAGACCTTCATAAACGTATGCAGGACTTCTTTCTTGAATGGCTCCCATACGAAAATCGAATATTTGAGCACAGATATATTGATCCGTTTGATCTCGCAATGTTGCGTGAATTTCAGTCGGCCATAACGGTTGATATGGAATCTAAAGATTTGATGACACAGGTAGCCGTTAACCTTAACAAACTGGAACAAATGGCTGTTGCAATGTTTCGTTTAGTAAGTACTCAAGTAAAGGGAACTTCTCCGGATATTAGGGTAAATCCGTATACAATTACTCTGAAAGGCGAAGTAGATACTTCCAGTGATGAAGCGATTGTGCCTTCTGAAGAAATTGTAAAAGATGTGGAAGTAATGTGGTTTTATGAGAAGGAGTCCGCAGTCCATAGTCGGTAGTCCATAGTAGCAGCCATGAATACAGCCGCACAAAAAATGGAATTCATTCGCGAAGTTTATCAGGCCGCGAAAGTTTTTTGTGCAGGCGAAAGCGATTTGCAGAAGATTGTTGATTATTGCGAAAGATCAAATAGCGAGTTTCGTTCCATTGCCTATGAAGCGGCTTCCATGCAAATTGGATTGCGTGATTTTGTAGCCAATAACCAATTGCAAATCTGGAAATATTTTGCAGATGATTTGGCAAAACCACATGCAGCACAGATTTATGCAGGTTTGGGTTGGGCAGTAGCACAAGAGGTTTTGGAGTTAGAACAACTAATAGAAAGTTTTCCTCTATTGCTGCGCTATCGTGTTGCCGATGGCTGTGGTTATTACGATGGAACTTTCCGCAACCGCCAAACGGTTCGCATGAAAGCAGTGCCAACCTATATTCCGGAAAAAGCATTGCCCGCATATTATCAGGGTCTTGGCCGCAGCTTCTGGTATATCAGTAAGGGTGATGCTGCAAAGACAAATGAACTATTAGTTGGCTTTCCGGAATTGCGCCATGCTGATATGTGGCGAGGTGTAGGAATTGCAGTTACTTATGTCGGAGGTTGTGATGAGGCAACTCTGAATGAATTGAAAAATTTTTCAGGCAATTTTCTTCAGCAATTGAAATGTGGTGTTGCACTTGCCGCACGTTCAAGATTGCATGCCGTCAGCATAACCGAAGATACAGAATTGTGTTCACTTATAATTTGCAACCTTTTAGCTGCAGAGGCAGCAAATCTTACAGTTGATTTAGAATGTGATGATTACTTTCAATGGGTTAACAGCATTGAAAACTCATTTCTGTAACATTAGTCACCAACCACATCTTTTTGTTGCTGTAGTTTTGT
>CANJWH010000118.1 GCA_947478465.1 Bacteroidota bacterium | reverse complement strand
TGGTCTTGTCCGTAGCGCCTTCGATCAAGCCGGACTTATACATGCCGCAATCGCTCCCGCAGGTTGACCCTCGCGGCGGCGTGTCGCCTATTGTCCGAAGGACACTCAGGCCACTTAGCCTCTACTCGATCATCGACATTGAAAAAGAATATAACGAAACACCAATAATCGCGAAAAGGGATGTCTGACGGAAAGATTGCACCACCCCTAACCCACTTTTATTCCTCGCGCGGCAGCCCGCGCCTCGCTAATTGCCTGCCAGATCCGGTTAGGCGTCGCTGGCATATCGATGTGACTAATTCCAAACTCGCCAAGGGCATCAACTACCGCATTCATCACCGCAGCTAAAGCCCCCGTGCAGCCGGCTTCACCACAACCTTTCACACCCAGTATATTGGTCTTGGCGGGAACAGGGTGGCTCACGGTCATGATGTTCGGTACATCAGAAGCGCGCGGGACCGCATAGTCCATAAATGAACCGGTTAATGGCTGGCCGGCAGAATCGAACTGTGCCTCTTCCATAAGCGCTTGGCCGATACCCTGAACAACACCGCCGTGCACTTGCCCCTCAACAAGAAGCGGATTGACCAAATTGCCGAAGTCATCAACTGTTACATATTTTACTACTTGGATTTTACCGGTATCCGGATCGATCTCCACTTCGACTACATGACAGCCGTTAGGATAGGTCGCAGGCGGCGTATTTGAAACGTGTTTGACGTCGAGTGACTGTGGTAAATCCTCTGGCAGTTCCAGGCCACTGTGAATGCGCGCAGCCAACCCCATGATTCCGATCCAACGGTCGGTACCAATGATGCCAAATCGGCCATCGTCGAATTGAATATCTGTTTCCGCTGCCTCCAGAACATGCGCAGCAATCCGCTTGCCGTTCTCGATAACTTTTTTACTCGCTTCGACTATCGCAGTCCCGCTTTGCATTAGGGATTTAGAGCCACCAGTGCCGGCACCGACAAGCAACTCGTCGCTGTCGCCCTGCAGTAGGCGGACAGCGTCGAAAGGAACGCCAAGCCGATCACAGAGAATTTGTGCAAATGGCGCAGCATGTCCCTGACCATAGTCAAGCGTCCCAGTGATGATAGTCACTGACCCGTCCGGTTCGAAGCGTATGCCGCCCATTTCCTTCGTCCGCGGCACTGCGGTCGATTCCAAAAAGCTCGATAGTCCACGACCGCGCAGCTTTCCGCGCGCGCGGCTGTCTTTTCTTCGTCGCGGGAATCCATTCCAGTCGGCAAAGTCAATCGCCCGTTCCATAACTTTGGTGAATTCACCGCTGTCATAGACCGCGCCGGATGGCGCCTCATACGGGAATTCATGCGGCTGGATGTGATTTTGGCGCCTGATATCGATCGGATCGATATTCATTTCCACGGCGGCGGTCTGCACGAGACGCTCCATGTAGTAGAGGGCTTCCGGCCGCCCCGCACCGCGATACGAACTGACCGGAGACGTTGTCGTCAAAGCACATTTGGTTGAGACTTCGATAAGTGGTGTACGATATGGTCCGATTAGATTTCTCATGGTGGTGAATGTCGGCATCATCGGCGCGACGGCACTGATATACGCTCCGAAATTTCCAAAGCCCGACAGCCGTACAGCTAGGAAGTGACCTTTTGCGTCCAGAGCGAGTTCTGCTAGGACTTCGTGGGAGCGGCCATGTTGATCTGAAAGGAAGCTTTCGGACCGATTATTGACCCATTTTATTGGATAGCCCAACTCACGAGCGGCATGCAAAAGGCAAATATATTCGGGATAGACAAAAGATTTCATCCCAAACGAGCCGCCGACATTGCCGGTCACAATGCGTAATTTCTCCGGCGGAATTCGCATTATATCGCAGAGCTGCGCTCGTAGCATCATTACGCCCTGGCAACCGATTCGAAGGGTCCATTTTTCCTTGTCACGTTCGAAACTCGCAACCGCCCCGCGTGGCTCCATGGCATTGACCACAATACGGTTATTAATGAGACGCAAACGGGTAACGTGAGCAGCGCTCTGAAAAGCTGCCGCGACCTTTTCAGTATTACCGTAATGATAATCAAGGACGAGGTTGCTAGGCACGCTGTCGTAGAGAAGAGGCGCCCCCTTCTCAATAGCCTCTTTAGCATCGACAATTGCGGGCAACGGGTCGATGTCGATAGTAACTGACTCGGCAGCATCCTGCGCCTGCATTAGAGTCTTTGCCACCACGAAAGCAGCCGGATCGCCGACGAAGCGAACACGATCCGGCGTTAAGGCGAGTCGTGGCGCCTTCCGCATCGGCGTTCCATCGCGGTTCTGCAAATTGAGGATACAATCAAGCCCGCCATAATTGGCGGCTACGAGATCGGCGCTCGTGTATATGGCGAGCACGCCGGGCATTTTTCTGGCACCGTCCGTATTAATACCACGAATGATACCATGGGCGTGCATACTGCGCACAAAGACCGCATATGCCTGCTGCGGCAAATCGATGTCGGTTGTGTAGGAACCCTCACCTTTTATTAAACGCTGATCGTCGCTGCGTGGCACAGGCTGCCCGACAGCAAACTTCATATTGGCAAGCGAATCTGCGGATTTTTGGGTTTTCATCTTTAAAAATCTTATTTTTGTCTTACCAGTGGCCAAGCTCTTTGAAAATAGTCAGGGACCTGCCACGAAAGCAAGCCCGAGAGTTGCTCATCCCAGATTTAATAATTGTCCGGCATCAGTACACACACCAGCCAACGCGTACTTCGGCCGCGGTCAGGCAATCCTGCCGGAAAGAGAAAGGATCAAACGCAATACAATCCAAAGTCGACGCTTTCAGCACCAAAAGAAAGCCGCACAAACTAATATCAGATGAGCCGGTCGACCCTGCAGTTCACAAAGCCTTCTGTCTCAAATTATCAGACGACGGATATGCGTCTTTATCGATGTCCGCTTTGGGTCTTGGTTGCGTGATAACGCGCAGACGCGGTCCGCGACGGTCCACGATCCGATCAATGTGGTCCGACACGGCCAATTTCAGTAATTTTTCCTGTTGGACGATCAGGACCTTCCCTGAGTCATCGTGGGGAATGACAGGCAGAGCCTGACTCAAGATCGGCGCGCAATGAGGTTTCCACACTCACGCCCTGATCGCTGCCAGCAACGCCCTTGTACCGACGATATTCATGGCTCGCGTCAGATTGTATGCGAGCACGCTGAGCGCCATCTCGCTCGCGACCTTCGGCAGTGTCTTCATCAGGAAGTGCGTCGCGCCCATCCGCATCTTGAGCGTACCGAAGGGATGCTCAACCGTCTCGCGCCGCCGGCGCATGGCCTGTGGATCCTGATCCAGTCGCTGCTGCACGGTTTCGATAACGTGCTCATGCTCCCATCGCGTGATCCGGCGTTCCTTGCCCGTAGTGCATTGCTCCTTGATGGCGCAGGAGCGGCAGGCGTTGGTTATGTAACGGCGCAGCTTTTGTCCGTGCTCCACGGCGGTGAAGGAATACTTCAACCGCTGCGCGGCCGGGCAGCGATAGACGTCCTCGTCAGGCAAATAGACGAAGTCCTGCTTGCCAAAGCGGCCTTCCAATTTCGCGCCCGATGTCATTGGCTTGGGCAGCGTCACGCAGATGCCTGCCTGCTCGCAGGCCAGAATCTCCTCGCCATTGAAGTAGCCGCGGTCGGCGACGGCTTCGAGTTTATCGACTTGCAGAACGGCCTTGGCTTCCCGCGCCACGTTCGCAAGTTGTGATCGATCCGAGCCGGTATTCGTCACCTCGTGCGTCACGATCAGATGGTTCACAGTGTCGACCGCGACCTGCACATTGTAGCCGACGACACCCGAGCCACGCCCACTCGTTGCCATCGAGCGGCTGTCGGGATCAGTGAGCGAGATTTGGCCGTCGGGCGAGGCCAACATTTGCTTCTCGTAGGCCGCGAGCCTGCCCATTTCCTCTTTCAGCTTGTCGAGCTTCTCCTTGAGCCGCGTCGTCTTGAGCACGAGCACGTCGGACGGTTCCTGCCTACCCAGCAGTTCAATACCACCACCTCGATGGGACGCCTTACCCTCAACGTGTTGCTGTCGTTTGCACAGTTCGAGCGCGAGGTAACTTCCGAGCGCATTCGCGACAAGATCGCAGCCTCCAAGCGGAAGGGGCTGTGGGTCGGAGGCATGGCGCCTATTGGCTACGACACCAAGGACCGGAAAATAACCGTCAACGAAGTCGAGGCCGAGCAGGTACGGGGTATCTTCCAGAGCTATCTCAAGGTCGGGAGCATCAATCTATTGATGCGAGACCTCCGCAACCGGGGCATCGTCACAAAGCCCCGAAAGCTGAAATCCGGACAGAGCGTAGGCGGCATTGCATTTACCCGCGGGCCTCTTGCGCATCTCCTGCGCAACCGATTTTACATCGGGGAAGTCTCATTCAAAGGAGAAATTCTGGCTGGCGAACAACCGTCCATTATTGATCGAGCGTTGTTCGAGGCTGTGCAATCTAAGTTAGATGCTCAACTCAACAATAACAAAACCACAAGAGCTAGCTCTGAAGCGTTGCTCGTCGGTCGCATATACGACGATCGTGGCAACCGGATGAGTCCGACCCACACCCGCAAACGCGGCATCAAACACCGCTACTATTTGTCATCCGCTTTGATAGGGGGCGTGTCAGAGCGTGCAGGGTCTATACGCCGAGTGCCAGCGGCTGAGATCGAAGGGGTTGTGGTACGATCGGTTCGCGAAGCCCTTAGGTTGGCAGAGCCAGTAGACGACCCCACCCTCGTCCATACTTACATCGCTCGGATCGAGGTCCAGCCGGAACAGTTGGTCATTGAGCTTTCGCCAACGAAGAAAGCCAACGGCCGAAAGAACAACGACGCCAGCATCCTTCATGTCCCTTGGCAAAAGACACCCTCCAAGCGGCGGCGCGAGTTGCTTCTGCCAAACGATGTCCTACCTGAGCAAGCCCGGGCCAACCGTTCAGAGACCCGAGTCTTGCTGATCGCATCCATTGCCCGAGGGCGCCGATGGCTTGGTGAGCTGATCGCAGATCCGAGCCTAGATGCAGGAAGCATCGCAGACCG
>CANJWH010000117.1 GCA_947478465.1 Bacteroidota bacterium | reverse complement strand
GTAACAACTCTGTCCTCTAAAGGTTGGCGCATAACTTCTAACACTGTGCGTTTGAATTCAGGCAATTCATCTAAAAATAACACACCATTGTGCGCCAAAGAAATTTCTCCCGGTTGCGGAACACCACCTCCGCCTACAAGTGCAACATCAGAAATGGTGTGATGTGGCGAACGAAACGGGCGTAATGTTACCAGCGAAGAATGTTTTCCCATCTTACCTGCAACAGAATGAATTTTGGTTGTCTCCAATGCTTCAGCTAAACTCAGCGGAGGTAAAATAGTTGGTAATCTTTTTGCCAGCATTGTTTTTCCTGCACCAGGCGGGCCAATTAAAATAACATTGTGTCCCCCTGCTGCAGCAATTTCTAAAGCGCGTTTGATGTTCTCCTGTCCTTTTACATCAGCAAAATCTAAATCCGATTCGTTAAGGCGGGAATAAAATTCTTCGCGTGTGTTTACAATGGTTTTTTCTAATGGCTTTTCGCCATTAAAAAACTCAATTACCTCTTTTACATTTTCTGCTCCGTAAACTTCAAGATTATCAACGATTGCAGCCTCGCGAGCATTTTCTTTCGGAAGAATAAAACCTTTAAACCCTTCTTTTCGGGCTTGAATTGCAATTGGTAGCGCACCTTTAATTGGTTGCAAACTTCCGTCTAAAGAAAGCTCGCCCATGATAATGTATTTACCTACTTCATCAGCAATAATTTGTTCCGATGCTGCCAGAATTCCAACTGCCAGCGTGAGGTCATAAGAAGAACCTTCTTTGCGGATATCAGCAGGCGCCATGTTAATCACAATTTGTTTTCCCGGAACGCGGTAGCCATTATTTTTTAACGCAGCTTGAATACGGTGTTGACTTTCTTTCACAGCGCTGTCGGGCAATCCCACCAGCATAAAACCCACACCCTGACCAATATTGGTTTCAACCGTTATCGTAGTTGCATTAACTCCACTGACTGCGCCACCGAAGGTTTTTACGAGCATGATTTATTTTTTTGTATTCAGTAAAAATAATTATTTGTAAATAAAAACTTCTACTTCTCCATTCTCTTTCACAAACCCACGATACATTCCCGGACTATTAAATGGCATGGCAATATTGCCATGTGCATCAATGGCAATTACACCGCCTGTTCCTTGACCACCCAGATCAACGAGTTTTTTATTTACAACTATATCAGCAGCTTCCTGAAGCGAAATGTTTTTGTATTCCATCATTGCAGAAATATCGTAAGCAACTATGCTGCGGATAAAATATTCGCCATGTCCGGTGCACGAAACTGCACAGGTTTTATTGTTGGCATAACATCCTGCACCAATAATTGGCGAGTCGCCAATGCGCCCGAATTTTTTGTTGGTCATGCCACCTGTTGATGTGGCTGCAGCAAGATTTCCATTTATATCCACTGCAACTGCTCCCACCGTTCCGAATTTGCTGTCGGGGTTGGGATTAAACTCTACATCAAATGAAGGTTTTACATCGCCTTTGTCTTCACTGTGGTCGAGCTGTATTTTTTCAGAATCTTTTATTTTCTGCCATTGTTCCCAACGCAAACTGTCGAAAAAATATTCAGGTTCTGCTAATTCCAGTTTTTGTTCTGCCGCAAATTTTTCTGCACCTTTTCCTGTCATCATTACATGTGGTGATTTCTCCATCACCTTACGCGCAGCCGAAACAGGGTTCTTAATATTTGTTACTCCTGCTACTGCACCTGCCTCCAATGTTTTACCGTTCATGATGCTTGCGTCCATTTCGTTTTTTCCTTCCGCAGTAAATACAGCACCTTTTCCTGCATTAAACAAAGGAGAATCTTCCATCACCCTTACTGCAATTTCCACTGCATCTAAACTGCTGCCACCTGATTTTAAAACGTTATAGCCTGCATCCAAAGCATCTTTCAGCTTTTCTTTGTAAGCAATTTCCAGTTCAGGAGTCATACTTTCTTTTAAGATAGTTCCTGCACCACCGTGAACGGCAAGCGCAAATTTATGTGTTGTCATAACGCCAAAGATATTCATTTCCCTATTTTAGCTGCGTGAACAAAATCCGTTTCTCATTTCGTTACCTTCAATACCTGCTTAAAGCCAAGACACGGCACGGAACACATTCTCCTTTTGTTTACAACCTACTGGATGAAGTTATTTATGACACTGCTCATTTTTATGTATTTGATGAAATTGAATCGCTGCGCAAAAAACTTTTGCGCGATGAAAGAACAATAAATATTAAGGATTATGGCGCTGGTTCAAAAGTAAATGCATCGCCAAAGCGAAAACTAAAAGACATTGCAAAATATTCTGCAAAGGCTGAAAAATATGGACAGCTGCTATTTCGACTTATTCAAAAATTTAAACCTTATACACTTTTGGAATTAGGAACTTCACTTGGAATCAGTACCATTTATCAGGCTTCTGCTGCTCCGAAAAGTAAAATAATAACAATGGAAGGTTGCCCAGAAACAGCTGCTATTGCAAAAGAGAATTTTGAGAAACTGCAATTAAGCAATATTGAAATTGTTGTCGGTAATTTTGATGAAACACTTTCTTCAACAATCAACACTATTACAAACCTGGATTATGCTTTCTTTGATGGTAACCATCGCAAAGCCCCGACATTAGACTACTTCAGGCAATGCCTCACCAAAGTCAATAATGACTCTGTTTTTATTTTTGATGACATTCATTGGTCAGACGAAATGGAAGAAGCCTGGGAAGAAATCAAAGCGAATCCTTCTGTGACAGTAACAATAGATTTGTTTTTTGTTGGCTTGGTATTCTTCAGAAAAGAACAGAAAAAACAGGATTTTATTATCCGTTATTAGCCTGCTCAATTTTCTCAAGCGCCTTTTCAGCAGCTGATTGCTCCGCACGTTTTTTTGAAAAATCCTGCCCGGTGCCGAGAACTTCATCATTTACAACCGCATTAATCACAAATAATTTTCGTGCGCCCATATCAGTTTCTGCCACTACTTCAAATCGTAATGATTTGCGTTCCTTCTGAATCCATTCAATCAAACGGCTTTTGAAATTCATTTCCTGTTCCTGAAGTTCGTCTACATCAATATGGTTATTGATGAGTTGAACCAGAACAAAATTTTTGGTTTTAACAAAGCCTTTGTCGAGATAAATGGCGCCAATCATAGCTTCCAGTGCATCACCCATAATGGAGTTGCTGCGCATGTTTCCGCGGTTATCACTCTTGATAAATTTATCCAGCCCCATTTTCTGAGCAAGGTGATTCAGGTTTTTTCGACTTACAATTTTTGAGCGCAACTCGGTCAAAAAACCTTCGTCTTCAAACGGATATTTTTTAAAAAGATAGTCGGCAACTATTGCATCCAGTATTGCATCGCCCAAAAATTCCAAACGTTCATTGCTGGCTTTTTTTCCGTCTTTAATTTCGGGAGCAACAGATTTATGAAAAAATGCAAGCTTATAAAGACTAAGATTTTCGGGATAAAAGCCGAGCAGGTTTTTCAGTGATGCGACAAATATTTTGTCATCACCGGAAAGCAAATTCCGTTTTAAATAATTAATCGGCAATCAGGGATTGTGCTTTTTGAAGATTACAGAAGCGTTATGTCCGCCAAAACCGAATGTATTGCTTAGCGCTGCATTCACAGTGCGTTTCTGCGCTTTGTTGAATGTAAAATTCAGTTTAGGGTCAAATTGAGGGTCATCAGTAAAATGGTTAATTGTTGGTGGAACAATATCATTTTTTACTGCAAGGATAGAAGCAATAGATTCAATTGCTCCAGCTGCTCCAAGCAAATGCCCTGTCATTGATTTGGTGGAACTGATGTTGAGTTTGTAAGCATTGTCACCAAACACAGCTTTAATAGCTTTTGATTCGGCAATATCGCCCAACGGAGTTGAGGTTCCGTGAACATTAATATAGTCAATAGCTGAAAAATCCATTTCGGCATCTTCCAGTGCAGAACGCATTACGTTTAATGCTCCCAAGCCTTCAGGATGTGGAGCGGTTATATGATTAGCATCCGCAGACATACCACCGCCAACTACTTCAGCATAAATTTTTGCACCGCGTGCAATGGCATGTTCGTATTCTTCAAGAATTAATGCACCTGCACCTTCGCCTAAAACAAAACCATCGCGGTCAAGGTCAAAAGGGCGTGAAGCAGTTTCGGGATTGTCATTTCGAGTTGACAGGGCATGCATGGCATTAAATCCGCCAATTCCTGCTTCATTTACTGCAGCTTCAGAGCCACCTGTTACAAATATGTTTGCCTTACCCAAACGAATGTAGTTGAAGGCATCAATAATAGCATTGGTAGAAGATGCGCAGGCCGAAACAGTTGTGAAATTTGGTCCGCGCAAGCCGTATTTAATAGAAATATGTCCTGCGGCAATATCTGCAATCATTTTAGGAATAAAGAAAGGGTTGAAACGCGGAGTTCCATCGCCTTTCACAAATTCTGCGCATTCGTTGTAAAATGTTTCCAGTCCCCCAATTCCCGAACCCCAGATAACACCGGCTTTGTCAACGTTTATTTTGGTAAGGTCAATTCCTGAATCTTTGATAGCTTCGTCAGCAACAACTAAAGCGTATTTCGCAAAGGGGTCCATTTTGCGGGCCTCTTTGCGGTCAAAAAAATCTTCTTCTTTGAAATTTTTTACCTCGCAGGCAAAACGGGTTTTGAATTTTGATGCATCAAAACGGGTAATGGGTGCTGCACCGCTGGTGCCGTTCAAAAGGTTTTCCCAAAACTGAATCGTAGTATTTCCGATGGGCGTTAAAGCTCCTAATCCTGTTACTACAACTCTTTTCAGCGTCATGCGCTATGGAATTTGTTCTGTAAAATTGATTTCTGTAAAAACATAAAATCACCTCACAGTATCTGCGAAGTGATTTTATGCAAGTGTTTGCTGCTTACTTCGCGTTAGCCTCAATATACTCAATTGCCTGACCAACTGAACTGATATTTTCAGCCTGATCGTCAGGAATGGCGATGTTAAATTCTTTTTCAAATTCCATGATTAACTCAACGGTATCTAAAGAATCGGCACCTAAATCATTGGTGAAACTCGCTTCGTTAGTTACTTCGTTTTCGTCAACGCCAAGTTTGTCAACGATGATGGCTTTTACTCTTGATGCAATGTCTGACATGGTTAATTTATT
>CANJWH010000116.1 GCA_947478465.1 Bacteroidota bacterium | reverse complement strand
GTTAGAAATGAAGAAAGATTCCATCAGAATGGCTTTAGAGACTGAAAGGCAAAACAGTTTAATAGAAAAAATGGCTTCTATTGATAAAGATATAATATCTATAGAGAAAAGAGTATTCTATTTTGCTGGTGTGTTAATTTTGGGATTAATGACAATGGTTGTATTCCTTATTTTAAAAAATAAAAATCAGGACAAATAGTATGTCTTGACTTATTAAAAAATATTATAAAGAAGACTTGCATTATTTCTTCCCTATATTTCTTTTACCATAAATTTCTGAAAATATTTTAAGCGATTGGGTTACATTTTTTTGATTTTGGTATTAAGTCTATAAGCGCTTAAACTAAATTCAATCAAAATGAAACAAATTTTCGTCCTGTTCTCAGTATTTATTCATTGTCAATGTTTGGCTCAATTCCATAAATTGGAAAGACCAACGCCCATTCCTTTCAATGAAGGAATTGAGAGAGGATTATTAAGCTATACGCTTACTGGAGCATATAACCGCGAATCAGACGAAATAGCTTATATGGATGGTATTCACTACGGCAAATGCATGTTGTTGACCATTACGAATAAAACAGACAGCACTATTTATGTTAAAATTGAAAACGGGCGATTACTCATTCCGGAAGATTCTTCCGTTCAAAACATGCTGGTAACACAAGAAGTTGTTTTCTCTGTACAGCCAGAACAGAAAAATATCATCAGGCTATACGCCATGTGTGCAGAACTTCATGATGATATTCCCTGCTCTGATGTAAACTTTTTATATGGCGGAATGGCTGATTCATCCTTGATTAAAATTGCAGCAGTAATTGAAAAAACATTTTCGCAAAATATAATTGGTCAGCATGCAGTTTGGGCGGTTGCAAATAACGCAGATAGTGGCGAGGTGAGCAGGTATGGCGCCAACGCTAATACATTGAAATTAACAAAGATCTTACTAATTGAGGCTGGTGTTATCACTGCTTTAAATCCTGTTATTGAAGTTATTCCTGTTGCTGAAAATAAATCAGTTGAGGTTACAAAGGATGCAATTGAAATAAGTAAAACTGTTTTCTTTATGTCAATTGGTTCTGTAATTGCATTCATAATAATGTTCTTTTATTTTATTTTCAGAAAAACAAACCAAAATAATACTCAAGCATAAATTTTACATACCATGCAAATCAACCCTATTAAACCAGAAAAAAAGTTTAAAAATCACGAAGAAATTATTGTGCATTTCATCAGCCAAATGAATTTACATGCTCTAGATAGAAATTCCAGTTTCATAGACCCCACTTTTCCGGAAAAAACAGACCCCAATGATTTTTGTTAACTTATCCATAAATAGCATACACTATAGAAGTTTTTAGAAGGGGTCTCAAATAATCGGAAAAGTGGGGTCTGAACAAACGAAATTTCTAATAACCAGCGCCTGAGATTCTTCCCATTGTGCTGCGGTGCGCACCGGAAGTGTAGGGGGCGTTGTAATAACAGATGCCCTGCTTTGGTTATTCATCACTTTATCAAGGTATGAGTCCATCAGCAACTCTTCACCGGGGGCAAAGCCAATAGGCAACATATCATTTACCTGCGCTGCCGCTGAAAAGCACAGCGCTGTTAAAAACAAATTGAATAGAAATTTTTTCATGATGATTGATTTGTTAGTTTGATAATCTCAGAAAGTTCTTTAGGAATTTTCATTGGTCTCAATGGTGGAACATTTGCACCACCAGTATTGCCAACAGGTATGTTTCCGACAAAGGATTTTATGCCACCGACTAAAAGGCGGGGAATTTGTCCGATTATTTCTTTTGTGTTTTTGGTTTTGATACCGAACAATAACATTTTCCAATGGACATACGAATGAGCAAAGGGATAGGGTTGCCCAAGAATATGCGCCCGTTCCAGATGTAACCAGCTTTGCTGCAAATTGTTTTTAGAAAAACAGGTTGAAGCATCAGCTAATTCTTTTTTAAAAAATGGTTGTAATGCCAGAGGCATCGTGGTGTTAAATTTCATTAATTCAAATTTTAGAACTTGCTAATAGTTGCCACCGTTTTTGCCTGTGCGTGTAAAATGATTTAGCCCAAAAAGAAATAAATCCTGTCATCATTCCTGCATAAATGATTACTTCATCTTTGTAATAAATACTGTTTATACTTATTTTTTTCATTGAGATGTTATGATCCCATACCTGTGCTGAATTATCCCATTCTCTTGTTTGCAAAACCTTGTTGATATTATCAATTTTTTCAAAGAAAAGCGTGTGAAGTCCGCCCATCGGGATAAAACCATAGATTTTCATTTTTGTGGTTACAGTGCTTCCTTCTTCCCATCTTTCAGGAAATTTGCCGCCCGTAGGATTAAAAGTTACTTTACCTTTTACCACAAAATTAAGCAATGCACTTGTTAAAACTTTAGCCCAGGCGGTTTCAATATCCATAGGTATTTCAGAGGCAACTGTAAGTTTGTGTGCAGTTACTTCCCTACCCTTGAAATTGATTTTTATTTTAGTGATAGATGATCTAATCATTTCTTATCTTGAAACAACAAATTTCTTTGCTTCTGAATAGTTTTTTCCTTTTGCTGTTAATACATATATACCTGAAGGCAAGGATTCGGTATTTATGCTCATTACCTGCTGACCTTTTTGAATTGAACTTTGGTAAAGAAGTTGCCCTGTAAGGTTGAATATCTGCACTTCAATAGTTTCGTTTACAGGCTGAGCAAATGAAATATTCAATTCATTGGTGGCGGGATTAGGGTATAAAAGAGCAGCGTTATTTTCTTCTTCAACGGGATTAATGATGCCTGTTGTAATTCCTGCTGTATCGCCTTTGTAATATGCCACACCGCCACAATAATTTCCGATTACTATATCCATAAGGCTGTCGTTATTAAGGTCAGCGCCTGTTATGCTTGTGCGGATGCCTTCGTAGATGTCAAGTATTCCTTTTTTGGTAAAGGTGGGTTGCAGTGTGAGTTTTAAATTAGGTCTGAGGCTGCTATGTATTATGCCTGATTGCTGTGAGCAACCGATTACATTGTTTGCATTTGCACTTGCATTGGAAACGAAAGAGGTATTGCTGCACATTACGGAAGAATTAGCAACGGAAGTTATTGTGGAGTCAAAGCAAACCTGTATTAAAAGGTTTGATGTGCCGTCCCATGTAAATTTATAATCTGTATCAAAGGTGTTCCAGCCATTGACAGGGGCATGGTTGAGGCTGAAATTATTAGTGAATTGTTCGTTGGCAAAACCTGAAAGTTCGTCAAGTGCAGTATTTGCAAAACTTACTTTCAGACTTTTTATTGTATCACCGGAAGCAGACGAAACATTAAAAGCTACTGAAGTAACCAAGCCGTTTTGAAATCCGAGTGCTGTGAGTTCATCGGCATGATATAGAAACTGACTGCGTCCATTGCGAAAAGCTGTGCCGAAAGGTGTTGCCTGTGCATCGGGTGAACTAATGTTTCCATTTCCAACTTCTGCAACAATAGAATCGGGTGCGGCAAGTGTTTGTTCTATGTTGTAGTATTGAAATATATCACCGCTTTCAGAACCAGCGAAAAGTTGTAATTGATTATTGTATTTATACATAAAGGGTGTGCTGAAACCGACTGTGAAACCTTCGGTGCGGGTATCTACACCACCGAAATTGTCAGTTTCAAAAGTGAATACAGGATTTTGCGGTGTTCCAGTATTGCGGTAGTAGTTAAGGTTTCCGTTTCGCTCACCGATAATAAGGTCAAGCAACCCGTCATTGTTCACATCAACTACTTGAGGTGTTGCATCCAGTCCTACATCAATCCCTTGATAAGCAGTTTGTGATAGGACAAAACTTGCAGGTTGTTGGGGCAGGGCATTGTTTTCAAAGAGGTGTAACCGTCCGTTGTGTTCGCCAATAAGCATTTCGGGAACGCTGTCGCCATCTATATCACCGAAAGTGGGAACTACGTTTGTAAACTGCAAGGCTTCAATACCTGCATAATTACGGGTAATGAATTGGAAGGCGGGTTGAGTTTGTGTTCCTGTATTGCGATAATATGATAGGTTTGATTTGTAAAGTCCGCTGCTGTTGTAGTATCCGAAATTGCCTATGATAAGATCTTGCAATCCGTCATTATCTATATCAAAGAAAACGGGGTATGCTCCTTCGCCTGTTTCAATCATATTGTCCTGCAAAAAATTATTTTGCACAAATTCAAAATCGGGTTGCGGGGTGGTTCCGTTATTTTCATAAAGCCACACGCTTGTATAATTTTCGGTAATGTTCGTAGTGTTGGGGCTTGCAATCAGGTCGTTTGCATTATCGTTGTTTACATCCAGGTAAAATGCGCCCGGAAAAGCATTGATTAATACGGGAATGGTGCTGTTTGAATTTTCGGGAAAACTGAGGTCTTGCGAAAACATGTGTGCATCATCAAGGGTGCCATCATTATTAAGCAGTGTGAGGTTATTAAACGAGCCATCACCAATAACGAGTTCTTTTATTCCGTCATTATTCATATCCAGCGCAAGCAGGGTTGAACCGCCACTATGCCTGTCTGTTGTGGGGTTATGAACCATAACGCCAATGCAGGTATCAAGTAATACTGCATTAGTGGTTGAGCTTTCAGAGAAATCACCCCAGCAGGGGTCTACAAGCTGGAAGGAAAGACTATCGCTATGTCCGTATTGTTCCTGCGAAAGATTTTTATGGTATTCCACAATTGCACCATTGATGTTGAAGGTGAGAATATCCAAATCGCCATCATTGTCCACATCCGTAAATGCAGGGAAATCAACAGGGCTTACATAAAGAATTAGATAAGTGGGATTATTAATGCTTCTTAGAGGACTAACCATTAACTGAAAGGAAACAGAATCGACCGTTGAAGTATTGCGGTAAACCGCCATACTGCCATTGTTGTAAGTAAAAATATCGCTTTTGCCGTCCATGTTGTAATCTGCAAGAAAAATCCAGTCGTGCATTCTTTCCCTGCCGTCATGCTGATTAACGAAGGCTTCCCTGTATTGCGGTGCAAGTGAAAAATCAATGCTGCCCGGTGTTCCGTTGTTGGTGAAGGTGGTTATTTTACTTCCCATGCGGTCAAATACAAAAAGGTCTTTTGTAGTGTTCCCGTCTAAATCAATGGTTGAGAACTGGCAGGAATTTAAACCACCTGCCCAGGGGAATTTCAGGGTATTGCTGTTGAGGGTTACAGGTATGGAATCATGACGGGTGAAGAAGGGTTGGGCTGTGGAATTAAGAATTAAGAATGCAGAATTAAGAATGAGTAAACAAGTAGTTTTTAATTTCATTTTGTAGTTGGTTAGTGAGTTATACCGAGTCCGTAAGGGTCAACTGAAACTTCAGCTTTATATCCCGGAACTAACTCAAGTGTGTTTAAATCAATGATTGTGACATATCCATTGCGACCACCGCACTGAGAAGCATGATGGGTCCCTTTTTTTATATTACAAATGACTATTTCTTTTTGGACCCAATAC
>CANJWH010000115.1 GCA_947478465.1 Bacteroidota bacterium | reverse complement strand
TATCAGAATCATTCCTCCCTTTTTCATGGAAGCAACAAAGTTTTTAAACACCAGCACATCTTCCAGAATATGTTCCATCACATCCACTGACAAAACCAAATCATAACTATCGGGTTTTACAAATTTAGTAAGGTCAGCAACTTCAAACTGTACATTGTTTTTTCCGATGCTTTTGAAAAAATTATTGCAGTCGGCAACCTGTTCTTCTTTTACATCTACTGCCAGAATTTCGCAAGCGGGAAGAAGATTAGAAAGATAATAAGAGTATTGTCCGAAGCCTGAACCGGCATCCAGAACAGATACTTTTCCCGGTGCTGTTTTTTTCCATGCTTTCAATTCTTTATGCACATGCCATGAGCGTAGCAAGAGCAAATCAAGCAAATTGTAAAAAGTTTTGCGGAGGAAAGAACTTTGATTAAAAAAATTGCCGAGTCTTTGTTTTATCGGATCGTATTGCATAATTATTTCTTCAACAGTTTATCAATGTTTTCGGCATAGTCCATAGAGTCGTCAATAAAAAATTCAAAGTTGGGAACAATGCGCACCTGTTTTCCTATTTTGTTGCCAATGCGTTTGCGGATCTCTTTTTTCAGTTCAATTACTTTGTCGAGCACGGCTTGTTTGTCCTTTGCAATAAATATGCTCAGGTGCACGCGTGCCATTGAAAGATCAGGCGTTATACGAACTGCTGTTACAGTTATAAAAGTGCCGCCAAAAAAGGTGCGGCTTTCGCGTTGAAAAAACTCTCCAAGTTCCTTCTGCAACAACCTGTTTACTTTATTTTGTCTTGTTGAATCCATCTTTTTTATTTCTCGTAAAGTAGCTTTAATTAGTAGCGTAATTGGTGTTGTAGAACTCTAAATATTTGTCAATGTTTTTATCCTTGTAATAGATATTGAAGTTGCCTGCCGAAATAATAAAGTGGCGGTATTCCTCTGGAGTAAGACCTTCAAAAATTTCGGTTTTCTGTTTGATAGCTTCAAAATAGGCTTTTGCTTTTGCAGCATTTTCAAACTTCTCAACATACACCAATTGCGAAAGAGGGTTGAGCATAATGTTTTTAATTGTCAGCCCGTCAAGACTGAAAAACTCCGTATTGAAATCTGAAATTTTTGCTTTCAGCGAACTGTTGTTAAAGCCAATTTTACCAACAACAGTTACGTAAAAATGAACAGTATCTTTATTGAGACGATACAGATTTTGGTCAACAATTTCAGGAAGGTTTAAAATCTTTCCTTCAGGCATTCTTTCATCAGCGCCACCTCGAATTCCCTCGATGTATTTGAGAATATTTTCTGCTTCCTTGCGTTCTTCACCTTGTGGATATTTTGCAATCAATTCTTTCAGCGAAGCCTCAAAATCATTAAGTTTTTGTGTTTTACCGATTGCCATTGCTTTCAATAAATCAAAGCGCGGAAGCTGATCACTTTTTTCAAAACGGATGTGCGCCTGATTTGCATTCTGAATTACTACATCATAGTCCTGCGCTTCGTAAGCGGCAAATGTTTCGCCATAAAACTCAGCAGCACGGCCTTTAAATGCTTCCAGTTCTTTCAGGTAGTTTGGGTTTTGAAGAATGTTGGCATATTCGCTTTCAGGGTATTCTTTAATAATCAGGTTGCGGTAATAATCAGCGCGTGGTTTGTTGCCCATTGCCAGATTAAGTCTGTAAAGTTGGTAATATGAAGCAAGCGTGTATTTGTTATTGGGATAACGTTTCAACAACGTTTCAAATGCGTCTACTGAACGCTGTTTGTCGTCAAGCTGTTCCCTGTAAATCATACCGAGGCTGTAATAGGCTTCAATGATTCTTCCGTTTGAACTATCCATTGCTGCTTGAGTTACAGGAATATCTTTCAGATAAAATGCTTTTGACTTTACATCAAACGTATCTTTTTTTGCTGCCAGTGAATCTTCCATCGCATTTTCTGTCATAGTTGGTGCAACGCTTTGTTTGTTTTTTCTGCGCCAGTTATCTTCTAATTTTCTGTTTCCCCAAATTCGTGCAAATTCACCGTATCCAAAACTTACAGTAGTGGGATTATCAAAATACCATTTGCCGCCTGTTGTAGTAGTTCCGTTGGTGTTGGTATTTGTATTAGTATTGACCGGATTGAGCGCAGCATTTTCTTCTTCAAATTTTTTGCGTTCCTCTTCTTCTATGATTTTTGCAATCATGTCGTCAATGTAAATATCTAACTCGGTTGAATTCATTTTTGCCAGTTTCTGAACGCTGTCTTCAAAAGCAATAATGTGCAGGTTTTTTACTAAGTCTTCAAGACTGTTTCGTTTTGCTTCGGCACGAAGGTATTCAGCATGTTCCTTTGGCAGCGCTGTGAGTGTGCTGTCGTAATACAGTTTTGAATTTTCGTATTCTGGTTTATCGAAATACAAATCTGCAAGACCCAGATAAGAGAGTCCTTTTTGTTTGGTATTGGAAGTGCTTGCAAGAACTGATTGTTTCAGCAATTTTATAGCCTCATCGTATTCACTTTCATTGATAGCAATTCCTGCAAGGGCATAATAAATACGATCTAAGTATTCGATATTTTTATCATCGCGCGACATTTTACGCAGGGTTTTCTTTAAGTCGGCACTGCTACCACCCGATGCCACATCAAACATAAGCGCTTGATTAATCTGTGCATTGAAAGCCATGTCATAGGTGGGATTCTTTTTCAACACCTGTGCATAGTAAAAAGAGGCTTTTGTTTTGTCATTTACCTTCTCGTAAAGTTGGGCAAGAATATAGGTGTAACGGGTTATAAGGCGTTTGTTTTTGGTATTAGCAATGGCTTTTTCCAATTGAGGAATTGCTAATGCATAGTCTTCTTTTTTAATCAGAAAATCGGCATAGGCAGCGGCATAATGACCTACCTGTTTTTCAGGAAGCACTTCAATGTCGGCTTCAATGTTATCAATAACACCTTGTGCGCTGGTAAGGCGGCTCATGGCAGTATAGTTGCGCAGCAGCCATATGCGGCCTTCAGCAATGGTAGCAGGCTTGTCTTTGTATTGTTTGATTACGTAATTAAATATTTCGGCTGCCTGGTAGAAGTCTTTTTTGTAGTGATGTGATTTACCTATGAGCATGTAGCAATCATCAATCCAGCGGCAATATTCCTTGCCTTTGATGAGCATGGAATGGTTTGCTATCATGGTTGATGCCTTTTTTATGGCTTTGTCGGCATTTGGGTTTATGGAACTTGCCTGCTCGGGTGCGCCAGTCTGGAAGATTTCAAGGATATTATCGTAATCATCTGTATGGCTGGTTTCTAGGGTAGCGATACCTTCTTTCAGAGCTTCGCGGCCATTGAAATATCCGTTGTAGTGTGAAGTAGTATTGTGCCAGGCGCGGTTGAGGAAATTATTTTTCTTTCGCGAACAGCCATTAAACGTAAAGAGAAAGACCGCAACGGTTAAAAACCACGCAAAAAAACTTTTTCTTGTAAGGAGGAACTTCACAGAATTCAAAATAGTTGAAAATGAAAATCTAAAATAGTAGAAATTTTCCTATGTGAAGTGTTTTTCTTGGGGTGTTGTTTATTTAAAGCAGCGCAAATTTAGGATTTTTTCGTTTCGGGTTACAGTTTGCGTTTGCGGATTTCTTCTTCTATTTCTTTGAGCTTATCTAGGGGGAGGTTGCGGACAAGTTCGTTGAAGTTTACGGGCACTTGAGTTTTGATGAGGGCGATGAGGGGATTGTGAGTATTATCACCGAGGGGTTGTGTGTTCTTATAATCGAAGAGATCATTGGGGGTGCAGTTGAAAATGATGCAGAGTTTTTCGATATAGGCGAGGTTGATTTCTTTTATTTCGTTGTTGACGAGTTGGGTGGCGGTGTTGTGGGTGAATCCGTGACTGCGCAGAAAGGTGAACGGACGGTCGATGTTTTTTAATGCGCAGAGGTGACTGACATTGATGAAGAGGTTGGAGGTGTAGGTGCGGTTTGCCATGATTTGTAGATTGGAGGTTGGAAGTTAGAAGCCGGAGTTTGTGTTTGTTTTATTATTGGTGTTAATTGTGGTGTGGATGGTGTTAATTGTGCAATTATAGAAATTAATTGTATGGTTGTTGGTATTAATTGTATATTATTTAGTGTTAATTATTGTTTTGTTGGTGTTAATTGTAGCAAAGTTAGTGTTAATTTTATAATTAATAGTATTAATTATAATGTTATTGTTATTAATAGTATAACTTATACTGTTAATTTTTTATCTGATGATATTAATTGATATTAAGAGAGTGTTAATTGTATAGATGTTGGTGTTAATCGTGGAGCCATTAGTGTTGATTGCGATGGAGTAAATTGGGTGTTTTGTGTGTGGAGAGGGGAAATGGAACGCGGATGACACGGAAAATGGAGATTAAGAACGGATTTTTTAAGAATAGATAAGTTGTGAGGAGGTTAAAGGGACAAAAGGGACGGGAAGGACTTTAAGGGAAGTTGGGAATTATCTTGTGTTCAGAGCCGAATTGCAAATTCGGCTCAACTGGTGCAAACTTTTTATTAAATAAAGTGGCACAGTAGAGTGTTTAAACAAATTAATTTTATTCATATGGCAAATACTATTAGTATCCAAAAAATTAAAACCATCATTGAATATCAAAAGTATGATCTTGAGATTAACAAAAGACAACTTGCCAAGAAGCTCAGGATTTCAAGAACCACAATTAAGAGATATATCGGGAAAATTAAAAAACTAGAAATATTACCACAAAGAATAGAGAACAGCCCAAAAGAAATTTTGCAGATGATACAAAGGCAGAAGAAAAAAAGCTTTAAGCAGAAAGATTTGGAAAAAAAGCTTCCAGAAATACACGAACGAATAAAAAATGGAAATTCAAATTTAAAAACGGAATGGATTGATTATTTGAAGAAGTATCAAGAAGGGTATAAGTTATCTAATTTTACTCAACTATATGGCATTTGGTGTAAAGAATCCGGAATACATAAAAGTAGAACTCAAAAAAGTAGAATTAAAATAATTGCGAATAACGATCTGAAAGTTCTTGACCAATGGCGTAAATCTTCTGACCGAAGAAAATGGGAAAAAGCTGTTGTTGTATTTGAATCGCAGAAAGGGTTATCTATAAAGGAGATTGCAAATAAAATTGATCGGTCAATTGATAGAGTAAGGGATTGGATTCAAGGTTATAATTCTACAGGATTAAATGCACTAATAAGAAAGAAAAGAAAGGATAACGAATATGTAAAAGCAGATGTGCAAAGAAAAAAAAGCAACGTGATTAAATTAATACACGAAACACCGAAACTTCATAATATAAATAGGGCATCTTGGGATTTAAAAAGTCTTGTTAAAGCCTATAAAAAGTTATATAATGAAACAATATCCAAAACAACTATTTCGGATTATCTAAAGGCCGAAGGTTTTACATTCAGGAAGGCGAAAGAAACGTTAACAAGCCCCGATCCCGATTTCCGTGAAAAATTAGATGCGATTAAAATAATATTGTCGAATTTAAAAGAAGATGAAAAATTCTTTTCTGTTGACGAATACGGACCATTCTCTGTAAAAATAAAAGGGGGAAGGTCAATCGTAAAAAAAGGAGAAAGAAAGACGTATCCTCAAAGACAGAAAAGCAAAGGGTTTTTAATTTGTACAGCAGCTTTGGAATTATCTAAAAATCAAATTTCCCATTTTTACTCTTTTAAAAAAAACACAGAGGAAATGATTAAGTTATTAGAATTGCTTCTAAAAGAATACCCAAACGAAAGACGCATTTTCTTTTCTTGGGATGC
>CANJWH010000114.1 GCA_947478465.1 Bacteroidota bacterium | reverse complement strand
TGAACTAAGTGTTACTTGATTTTAAATTTAATTATTAATCAGTTGGCTATCGTAAAAACGGCTTACGAGTCGGATAGTTGGCGCAACACTTAGAAAACATGAAATCACGTGAAGAAAACAAATACAGCATGTATCTTGCTGTGAAAAAAGTACTCGTTACTAACACTGCCATCTGGATGGCTATAATGGGGTTTGCCTCGGTAGTGGCATTATTTTTTGCCAAGCTGCTGCTACTGAAAGCAACGGATAACAAGCGAACCAAGAATACAAAAGGTATAACAACGGACAAGAAGAATAAAAAGGTTGCGCTGATTGATGGTATTATGGCTGTGGGGGGTGCTATTAAATCATTTGCAAATGATATTAATGACCAGGATTTATTTCAAACGGTGAACTTTAGACGCAGCGAACTGGAGACGATGGGTGATACTATACTGGAGGAGAAAGCAACGCTTGTATTTGAGATTGCAACGCTGCATGCTGTTGATATAGTTCCAAAGGGTATTGACGCAGCTGCGCTTGTAAACTTTAACACGCTGATTGTGGAATACGGAAATTTAGTTCAGGCACCACGCAATGCTATCAGCAATAAAAAGACTGCGGGTGCAGCGCTGAAAAATTTGTTTGGAAGCATTGATGATTTACTGCATAATAATCTTGACCAACTGATGCAGCAGTTTAAAATTACGCAGCCGGAATTTTACAGTGATTATTTTAATAACCGTAAGATACTGGATTTAGGAACGCATCATACCCGGCTTAGCGGTGTGATAACTGACAGCGAGGGCAACCCGATTTATCAGGCGGTTGTGAGGGCGCAGGAGGCTGACCTGGTTGTTGAAACCGATTTAGAGGGTGAATATATGTTTATACCTTTTACAGCAGGGATATTTACTATTACTGTTGAAAAAACAGGGTTTCAAACGATTACTCAGGAATTGGTAGAGGTTGGTGTAGGAGAGCATGTGGAACTTGATTTTGTGATGCAACGGGAGGTGAGTATTGTGACTATTAATGGTGGGCAGGTGGTGAATGTATTTGGACCGAGCAACCCAAGATGGGTGGTGGACTCAACTGTGAAAATTAAAAACATTACAGTAGGTCCAAGTATAGGAGGCGGACATTTTTATCCTGCTGACAGCGCGGTTGAAGGTTGGAACGGAATGGGTACACCGATACTACCCGGGCAGGAAATAATACATACTGTTACTGTTGCAGAATTTAAAGCGTTTATGAACGGGTTTGTGCCGGGGCCGAATGTGCAGGTGTTTGAGGTGACGATTTTGTGACCTCACCCCTAGCCCCTCTCCTACGAGGAGAGGGGAAGGCATAATAAAAAAGCCCCTGCCTAAGGCAGGGGCTTTTTTATTTAGTTTGTGAAGCGTATCAATGACTTTCTTCCTCCCCCGGAGCCATTGGCTCGGTTTGCGGAGTAAAGTCACCCGCTTTACCGGGTTTGTTATAGTCATAAGGCCAGCGGTGTACTTCCGGTATTTTGCCAGGCCAGTTGCCGTGCATATGCTCCATAGGTGCTGTCCATTCCAGCGTAGTGCTGCCCCAAGGGTTTTGAGGAGATTTAGTACCGCGGAAAATGCTGTAGAAAAAGTTGAAGAAAAAGATAAACTGTGCAACAGCGCCCAGTATAGCAAACATACTGATCATCTGATTGATATCCGTAAACTGGTCAAACAGCGGAAAGTTAGTATTCTCATAATACCTGCGGGGAATACCTGCCAGACCTAAAAAGTGCATCGGAAAGAAAACACCGTACATAGCCGTAATGGTAAGCCAGAAGTGAGCATAACCCAAATTCTTGTTCAGCATTTTACCATACATACGCGGAAACCAGTGATAAACACCTGCAAACATCCCGAATATAGCCGAAGCACCCATTACAATGTGGAAGTGGGCAACCACAAAATACGTATCGTGCAGGTTAATGTCCAATGCTGCATCGGCAAGAATAATACCTGTTAAACCTCCTGTGATGAAGGTAGAAACCATCCCGATTGCAAACAGCATGGCAGGCGTGTAAACAATATTACCATTCCATAAAGTAGCCAGATAGTTAAATACTTTCACTGCCGATGGAATAGCAACCAGAATAGTAGTAAATACGAATACAGAACCTAAGAAAGGGTTCATACCCGTAACATACATATGGTGACCCCAAACAATAAATGAAAGGAATGCAATGGCAAGAATAGAACCTATCATCGCTTTGTAACCAAAGATAGGTTTGCGTGAGTTGGTTGCAATAATCTCAGAGTTAATACCCAAAGCAGGCAACAGAATAATGTAAACCTCAGGGTGACCAAGAAACCAGAACAAGTGTTGGAAAAGAATTGGACTTCCACCTGTGTGCTCCAAAGCCATACCACCAATGTTAATATCGCTCAGGTAAAAGCTGGTACCAAAACTGCGGTCAAAAATCAACAGCAGGGCAGCAGCAAAAAGAACAGGGAATGAAAGAACACCCAGAATAGCAGTAACCAAAAACGCCCAGATAGTAAGGGGCAGTCTGGTCATGGCCATACCTTTGGTACGCAGGTTAATAACAGTAACAATGTAGTTCAAACCACCCAATAGTGCAGATACAATGAACAACGACATACTTACTAACCACAATGTCATACCCATTCCTGAACCCGGCATAGCCTGAGGCAATGCGCTCAATGGAGGATAAACTGTCCACCCCGCTGAAGCAGGTCCGCCTGTAACAAAAAGTGATGCAATCATTACAAAGCTTGAAATAAAGAAGAACCAGTACGAAAGCATGTTCAGAAAACCCGAAGCCATATCCCGCGCTCCAATCTGAAAAGGAATAAGCAGGTTACTGAACGTTCCGCTCAGTCCGCCTGTTAATACAAAGAACACAATGATGGTTCCGTGAATAGTAACCAATGCAAGATACATATCCGGTGTCATTACTCCACCAGGAGCCCATCTGCCTAAAAATGTTTCAAGGATAGGAAAACTTTGTCCCGGCCATCCCAGTTGCAGACGGAAGAAAGTAGACATAAACATAGCTATACAGCCCATGATGATAGCAGTAATCAAAAACTGCTTCGAGATCATTTTATGATCCTGGCTGAACACATACTTAGAGATAAAACTCTCTTCGTGGTGATGCCCGTGATCGTGGCTGTGGTCGTGATGTGCGTGAGTATCGTGTGACATGTTCAGATAGTGTTTTCTTCTGTTAAATTCTATAAATTAGTGTTTTGAAGCATCAGCGGTAACAGCATGAACTTTAGCGCTGTCAGCCGGTGCGCTAAGCGAATCTGTTGTTACTTCAACCGGTGGTGCAGGTGCCGCAGCTTTTAAATCTTCAGCAATAGTTTTTTTGCTTCCCAACCATTGACGGAATGAAGTTTCGTCTTCTACAATAATATTCATCTGCATGTTAAAGTGCGATGCACCGCAGATTTTGTTACATAATAGAATGTAGTCGAACTTATCGTTTGCCGTTTCAACTCTCATTTCTTCAGTTGTTTTAATAGGCTTGAAGTGGAATTGAGTAGTCATACCGGGAACGCAGTTCATCTGAGCGCGGAAGTGAGGCATGTATGCGCTGTGAATTACATCACGTGAATGAAATTTGAAGATTACTTCTTTTCCTACCGGCAGGTGAAACTCATTACGTACAAGAATATCATCTGCTGATTGTGGGTCTGTATAGTCAATACCTAAAGTATTGTTGCCGTCAACTGCGCGGAAACTTGCTTTTCCTAATTGATTATCATCTCCTGCATAGCGAGCAGTCCAGTCAAACTGTTTTGCATATAGTTCAATAACCATAACATTATCCTCAACCGGAGCTACAATCTGGTTCCATTTGCTGATACCGTAAACAATGATAGTAGAAAGAACAGCAGCAGGAATTAAAGTCCAGATTAACTCCAGCTTGGTGCTGTGAGCAAAAAACACCGGTTTGTGTTCTTTTTTGAAATAGTATTTAGATGCAAAGAAAATAAGCAGAACGTGTGTAATTAAAAATGCAGTGCCAAGTATAGCCCAGTTGAATTTAAAAAGTGTATCAATAGCAACCCCATGCTCCGAAGCAGCTGAAGGAAGCAACTTGTCTTTCATAATATAAGTCATGTAAAACACCATGAAAACAAAGGCTGAACCCATAATAAGCAGCAGCAGAGAGTGGGTTTTATTATCGCTGGCATTAACAGCATTAACATCTGTGCCGCGCAACTGAGCCGACAATTCAAATATTCTGATGATACGCCCGAACGTTATTAAGCCGAGAACGATTACAAGAAAGGTGAGAAAACTAATCATGTTGAATTTTTAAAGTCTAAAGTTTAATGTTTTCTTAAAAAGCCTTATTACTAAAATTAAATATGGTGATGTGCAGATTCGTCCACAAACGGATGGTTCTTTGCAACAAGTGATGCTTTGGTAAGCGCATTCAGTGTTACATAACCAAACAATCCTGCAAATCCTGCAAACATTCCTATCTCAAGCAAACCAATTCCATAGTTAGCTTTTACGGTACCCGGCATAATCATCAGGTACACATCCAACCAGTGTCCGCATATAATAGCCACACCCGCAACCATAAGGAAACTAATGTTACGTTTTGCATCTCTGGACATCAGCACAAGGAAAGGGAAAATGAAATTGATTACAAGATTGGCTACCCAAAGCACTTTATAATTCTCCCATCTGTCCTGAAAGTAAGTTACCTCCTCAGGAATATTCGCATACCAGATTAACAGGAACTGTGAAGTCCACAGATAAGTCCAGAACACGCTTATTCCAAACATAAATTTACCTAAGTCATGAAAGTGATTTTCATTGATGTGCTGGAAGTATCCATTACGTTTCAGGTGAATGCTGATCAATGTAATCATGGTCATACCTGTTACAAACATTCCTGCAAAAACATACCACCCAAACAGTGTGCTGAACCAGTGTGGGTCAACCGACATTACCCAGTCCCAGGCCATAGTAGAAGAGGTTACTGCAAAGAAAACCAAGAACCACCCCGAAGCGTTCATGTTCTTTTTATGTTTCACTTCATCACCTTGCAAATCTTCAGCAAGTGAACGTTTGCGGAAGAACCAGGTAAAGAAAATCCAGATTGCTAAATAGATAATAGCACGGGCAAAAAAGAAAGGTTTGTTAAGGTAGCCTGATTTGCCTGCAATAATTTCATCAAAGTGAGGATTAGCAATACTATCTGTTGGTGCTGCTTTTTCATAGTTTGCAGCATATAAATCGTGCTCAGGTCCTACAGGAAACTTTGCTTCACTTACATATTTATCAGCAGCTGGTGTTGCTTCAGCATGAGGGGCATCGTGTCCGTGTCCTTCAGCCGGAGCAGCAGCATCGTGATGCTCTGCATGAGTTGCATGATGTTGCAATCCTTCTTCGTAAGCGCGTAAATCCTGAACGGTAGTTTTTTCTGTTACCAGATAATCATCCATCCAGTGGTAAATGTGGTTAACATGAAAAGCTGAACCTGCAAGAACAATTAAAATCACAAGTCCTCCGATAGGCAGGTATTGTCCCATTGCTTCAGGAACTCTTTTAACACCTGCACTCCAACCTGCTTCTGAAGCATATTGGATGGCAACAAATAACGTTCCCGCAAGTGCAATAAAGGTAAAGAATAAACCGTTTACCAGCAGGTTAGCCCAAATCCTTTGTCCTTCAATTCCGGCAACAAAAGCGTAGATAAGACCTACAACTCCTAAACCCATCATTCCGAAGAGTATGTTCCTGGTATTTTTTGTCAGCGTGTAATTCATCGTGAACTATTTATTTTTTTACTGTAGAGTAGATTTTACTGTTTTTGCAAAGTCTGAACGTAGTGTGTTATTTTCCATCTTTCTTCTTTGTTCAGTTGCGAAGCATGTGGACCCATCATA
>CANJWH010000113.1 GCA_947478465.1 Bacteroidota bacterium | reverse complement strand
GGGTTTAAAAGAACCGATTCTATTTTCCAAACCCTGCCTGCCGGCACGGCCACGTCAACTGTTGATGTAAAATTCATCACCTGCGAGAATGTTAAATTATTACCACCGGCAGTGGATGCTGCCGAATAATATTCAGATATTGAGGCACTGATAACATTACCCGCGACAGCTAATTTAAGGTTATCACCTGTATTTAACCAGATAGGGAATTTTGCATCACGTGATACCAGTATATTGGATGCAGAGCCACCGCTTGGAGTAACAATAATATAAGGCGTTTGCGCCAAAGCTGTTATTGAAATAAGTAAAAGAAATAGACCACACAGAGCCGATTCAATAAATATATTAGTTATATTTTTCATACTATATTTGATATTGTTTATTTTAATGACACACTATTATATTTTATTATGCATTTTCAAAAGAAACTATTCACCTTGTTTAATTGCTTTGTTTTCAAATTCAATTATTTGTTTCCTGAAAACAACGTAATCAAAACAGTGTTCATTTGATTGCGGTTTTGCATCAGGAAATTGAATTTCCTGAACAGTGAATTCATTGTTATCTTTTTTCAACAACTTTAAAGAACCACAATCTCCAATCGGAGTAAGAGAAACAAAGTATGAAGTATTTATTACTTTGCCGAGATTTTGAATTTGGCTATCTGAAAGTTTAATTGAAGAAACACCACTTATTATGCATGAAGTACCTGCCTGATAAGGTATAATTTTTTCAACATTAGACATATAATTTTGTGCCCAGGCTATTCCTGATGAATTAAGTATAATAATAATACCAAAAATTATTGCGTTTTTGAAAAAGTTTTTCATATTTTTTTTATTAAAGGTTAATCAAGAATCACTAAATTGCGATGTGAAAAATTTTTTTGTGTTGAAACATAGTTATAAACAGGACCAGCTAGTGCCCCATCGCGCATCCACTGAATTTTAATAGTGGTTGAAACTCCTGCAGTTACTGCTAACGGATACATGGCAAACTGAGCGTTATATGCTGTACCTCCGCCATAAACATCGTCATAATCAGTAACCATTGAAGTAGTTCCTGCCATTACGATTCCGTCCTTCACCAACCTGAATTCTACGTATTCACCTACTTCAATAGCACCATCACCTGCAGCACTGAAATTAACAAAAACAGTGTTATGAACCGGGGTGAATGTAATAGTCATTTGAGACAAATCTGCAAATGTGGTACTATTAATAGATTGGTCTGTTGTACCCAAAACCGATTGAATATTTGCTCCATAAGCACTGCCACCTGATGGTGTTTGCCAACTTGCCAAACCCGCGGCATCAGAAGTAAGTACTTTGCCTGTGCCTGGGCTACCCCCCTGAATTTTTATTGTTCCTGTTATATCCAGGTTTGAGTTTACCTGAGTGCCTCCTGTAAAATCACCTGCGTAGTTAATTGTAAGAACGGAACCTGCATTTTTCACCAATGCTCTTGAACTTCCGCTGCTTCCTCTGGTTAGCTGGTCGGTATTTCCAAGAATAAAATCAAAACCTCCATTTGTAATGTTGCCGGTTACACCTAATGTTCCTCCAATTGTGCCATTATTAGAAACACTTAAACCCGTTCCTGCTGCAGTAAAAGTTCCAAGCCCTGTCCACGTTTTAGCTCCTGCTATAGGGTTTTGAGCTGTGGTTAAATCAACCCAGTTTTGTGTGGTAGAGCCCGTTCCACCGTTTGCTGTTGGCAAAGTACCTGTAACACCATTGGCAAGATTTACCTGTGCCCATGCAGGGTTATTACTGCCACCTGTATTACTTAAATAACGGGTTGCATTAGCGTCTTTTGCCAATCTGGAAATTGTATTGACCGCACTGCCATAAAACAAATCGCCCTGAGCTGCTGCTGTTAGTCCTGTACCACCACTTGTAACATCCAAAGTACCGGTTAAACCAACTCCTGTTGTGAGGTTTACAGCCGGATGCACATGGTCTCTGCGGGCTGCAACCGTGGCTACGCCTACTGCTGCAGTGCCTAAGGCAACAGGGGCTGTTGCATCAAAAGCTAAAATGGTTGCATCTGTTCTAATGTATGTTGAAGCTGCGCCTGCACTATTAGATGTACCTAATGTTAGACCGGGTGTACCGCCCAAAGCAGGAATATCTCCGGAAACTAAGGATCCCCAAACAGGAGCGTCAGTGCCTGTTGAACGTAATACCTGATTTGCTCCCGTTGGTCCTGCTAAAGTTACATTCCCTGTTCCGTTACCGATTAATACACGACCTGTTGTAAGCGTAGCCAGACCAGTTCCGCCAAGGTTTACTGCTACAGGGTTTGTTAATGAAAACGTATTTCCTGTTAAGGTTAGTCCTGTTCCGGCATAATAGTTAGAACCGGGAGTAGAGTTAGCAGCCGGGTCCATCATTACGCCTTCAATTTTCCAGATACGGTTTGCCGGCACTGATACTGTTGCAGGGTTAACAGCAGTAACAGTTACATTCTGGTTATATTGCTGAATATTTTGAGCTATACCGCCTGTTGTAGGTCCGGCAGTTATAAGGTATTCTATTACCGAAATGCTTTTTACATTGGTGCCGCAGGCCAGTGTAGTTCCTGCAGGTAACCATATCGGAAATTTAGCATCTCCTGAAACAAGGACTGCGCTGCCGGCTACATAGATGGTAGGTGTTTGGGCAGAACTACTGAAAGTAATAATTAAAAACAGGTTGCTGCACATTAAGGTGCAAAGCAAAAATCTGATATTTCTTTTCATAGGTTTAGAATAATTATATCTGAAAATTATTAATTGTCTTTTGTATAAAGCCAGGTTCTTTCGGCCATACCGCTGAGCGAATTCCATTTGGTACCGTCATAGCCCTCAAAATCATTGCTTGTAGAATTCCAGCGTATAGTACCTGAATTAGTATTAGAGGTTGTACCTACCTTAACGGCACCATTAACAGTTAGTTTTTCTCCCGGGCTATTCGATCCAATACCCACATTACCTGTGGCATCAATCCTCATACGCTCATTTGATGCCGTTGAAACAGCCACCACATCATCTGCAGGACGAAATATACCTGCAGTAGAACTTCCATCAAAACTCAGTGATGGAGCACCTGCTGAACCATTACCAACTCTTCCCACACTGTTAATCCAAAAGGTAGCGGTTTGTACAGCTGTGCTTTGGTTTTGAATGTAGCCGGTACCGCCTGTTGCATTTGCTAGTTGAATCCAAACAGCACCATCCCAGAAATAATATCCTTCTGGAGCATCGGTTTGATACACGGTCATACCTTCAGCCGATGCCGGAGGAGCAATAGCTACCCGCTGCGCTGCAGTCATGCGCGGAATAATAAAACCCTGCACCGTTGAATTAAGTTGCATAATGGCTTTGGGTTCACGAACCGGTGAGCCCGAATAGTCAATGGCTACGCCATCGGTTTGTGCTGATGCATTTAATACCATCGCTGATAAAAGTGCGAGTGCAAGTATGTGTTTATTCATAATTCAGAATTTTGTGTTGTGTAATTTGTGTTAATCCAAATAATTCTATTACTCTTAAAAAAAACTTATGCAAAATTAGATATTAAAATGAAACTATGATTAATATCATTTAAATTTATCATACAATAATTTCACAATAATTAAGTTTCCGATTTACAAATCCGCATTAAAAAACGCTCCCTTGTTCTCTCTGCGCTGTGCCGATTGCTTAATGATAAGATAAGCCACCGCCACTATATTTCTCAACTCACAGAGTTGAGGCGAGAGAACGGTATTGTTATAAAGTTGTTGCGTTTCCTGATAAATAACATCTAAACGTTTCATTGCTAAGTTCAGGCGCTGATTAGTGCGAACAATAGCAACAAGATTACTCATGATGTTCTGTACTTCTTTTCTGTTATGGGTAATCAGCACCATCTCTTTAGGCTGCTGTGTTCCGGCAGCATTCCAATCGGGAACATCTGTTACATAATCCGATTCATTTACCTGTTCGGTGGCATCTACAAAACAACGATGTCCGAAAACTAAAGCCTCCAACAATGAATTAGAGGCAAGGCGGTTGGCACCATGTAACCCGGTGTTGGCACATTCGCCACAGGCGTATAAATTCTTAATACTGCTGCGACCCCACTCGTCCACATCAATACCTCCGCACATATAGTGTGCGGCAGGCACAACGGGTATCATGTCTTCAGTAATATCAATGCCCAGCGAGAAGCATTTGTTGTAGATATTCGGGAAATGTGCAACAAACTTATCGCGATCTAAGTGGCGGCAATCAATGTAAACAAACTCATCGCCTCTTGTTTTCAATTCGGTATCAATACTTCGGGCAACAATATCACGCGAGGCAAGTTCTTCACGTGAATCATATTTGTGCATAAAGGGTTGTCCGTCTTTAGTTCTCAATTTGGCACCAAAGCCGCGCACTGCTTCTGAAATAAGGAAGGAAGGACTTTCTCCCGGATTATACAATGCCGTTGGATGAAACTGAATAAACTCCATATTGGTTATTAGTGCCTTGGCCCGATGCGCCATTGCCACACCATCACCTGTGGCTATAATAGGATTGGTTGTATTCCGATACACCTGCCCTGCTCCACCGGTAGCAAGCAACGTAACTTTAGAAATTATTTTTTCAATAGCGCCCGTTCCGCGGTTCAGTGAATAAACACCGTAGCATTGGTTGTAGCTGCGCCACTTGCTGGCTTTACCCGGACGATGGTGATTGGTAATTAAATCAATAGCAAAATGATGTTGCAGCACCGTGATGTTTTTTGCCGCATGAATCTGTGCAAGCAAGGTGCGCTCCATCTCAAAACCTGTAACATCTTTATGATGCAGAATGCGGTTAACACTGTGTCCGCCTTCTCTGCCCAAATCATATTTTCCACTGGAGTTCCGGTCAAAATTGGCACCCCATTCAATAAATTCCTTCAGCCGCTCAGGGCCTTCTTTTACAACCAACTCAACTATCGCGGGGTTGCATAGACCATCACCGCAAACCAAGGTATCATCAATATGCGTTTGGTAGGAGTCAAAAACAGTATCTAACGCAACGGCAATTCCGCCCTGCGCATACTTGGTGTTTGATTCACCTTCATCTGCCTTGGTAATAATGGTAATGGTTGCGTTAGGCATTTTTTGCGAAGTCTTCAGCGCAAAGGTTAAACCTGCAATACCCGAACCTATAACCAGAAAATCTGTCTGTATCATAAACCCGCCTGTTTTGAAATCTCGAGCATACGTTTGATTGGTTTCAGAGCCTGCAAACGCAGTTCTTCATCAATCACTATTTCGGGTTGTTCGTTTTTCATGCAGAGATATAATTTCTGCATAGTATTCATCTTCATAAAATGACATTCGCTGCAGGCGCAGGTATTGTCTTCCATAGCAGGTGCCGCAATTATCTTTTTGTGCGGAACGGTTTTCATCATCTCGTGCATAATGCCCGCTTCGGTGGCAACAATAAACTCATCGTGCGGGTCGTTCTTCACGTAATTAATCATTCCTGTTGTTGAACCTATGAAGTTGGCTACCCGCAGCACCGGCTCTTCGCTTTCAGGATGAGCAATAATTTTTGCGTTGGGGTGCTGGCTGTGCAGTTTCAGAAGCTTGTCAATAGAGAATGCTTCGTGTACCATGCAGGCGCCATCCCACAGCAACATATCGCGTCCTGTTTTTTTAGCCAGATAGCGTCCAAGGTTTTTGTCGGGCGCAAAAATGATAGGCTTATCAGCAGGCACCGAGCGGATGATGGCTTCGGCATTAGACGATGTGCAGATAATATCACTCAGGGTTTTTATCTCAGACGAACAATTAATGTAAGAAATAACAACATGTTCGGGATGCTCTGCTCTGAACTTGCGGAAGGGTTCGGTTGGGCAAGACATTTCCAATGAACATCCGGCATCTAAATCGGGCAACACCACTTTTTTTGTCGGGTTTAAGATCTTGGCCGTTTCGGCCATAAAACGCACACCGCAAAACACAATCAT
>CANJWH010000112.1 GCA_947478465.1 Bacteroidota bacterium | reverse complement strand
GATGTGCGCCAGGTGCTGAGTGCCAGCTTGCGCCAGCGGCTCATGGGCTTGTAAGGCAGGTAATTGATGTTACGCTTAAAAAGGGTCATTGCGCGGCAAAAGTATTAATTGCCTTTATACCTCAAAATGAAATCATACGCTTTGCGTTTTATTCTTTACGCCCTTTGCGTGAAAAAAGCGCTGGAACTATTTACTTCACCACTTTCCGACAAATCATTCCTGCCTTTTCGGACCTAACCTGCACAAGATAAACCCCACTTGCCCATGCGGCAGTTTGCAAGGGTGCATTGCTGTTTTTGCTTGAAAACATGAGTTGTCCCATTTGATTAAAAACATTCACCTCCTGAATCACATCACCCGAAGGCAATGAAATATTAAGTGTTTCGTTAAAAGGATTTGGGTAAACAGTAATTGATTTATTTTCAAATACATTGTTATCTATACCTACAGGTGCTGTAGAACCCACTTTCATTCCATTTCCAAAGCTGGTTACCCACACTTCGTTTTGGTTGTAAGGGTTAAAAAACACACGCTCGGGCTGGCGGAATGGATAAGCATTTACCAGACTCCATGTTGGGGTTAGTGTGTTCATGTTGCTGCTTATCCACAGGCCCTGCGTTTCGGTAGTCAGGTAAGCCTCGTTATAATTCTGGGGATTAAAAGTAATGGAAGTAGCACGGTCAAATTGTGAGCCCGTAAGTTTGGTCCAGTTGGCACCCCGGTTAATAGTTTTATATAAACCACCTAGCCCATTTGGCGCACCGCCCCATCCGCTGAATACACATACATACCATGTGTTTTGTGAAGGATCTGAAGGGTCTATAACTATGTCCTTTGTCCAGTAATTCATACCCGAGTGGCTTACATCGGTCCATGAATTGCCAACCGGGTCATAAATAAAA
The DNA here is from genome assembly GCA_947478465.1 of Bacteroidota bacterium. Classification (GTDB taxonomy): domain Bacteria; phylum Bacteroidota; class Bacteroidia; order SXHM01; family SXHM01; genus SXHM01. Next base: position 5,132 of record CANJWH010000112.1, on the reverse strand, counting down.
ACTCCTGAACTGGCAGTAAATCCGCTTCCTGTTCTGCGCCCCGAAAAAGTGCAAACCATTTTGCCGTCATTCAATACCTGAATGCAGGCAGGATGCCCTTCGGTGCGCGGAGGGTTGGACAGTTTGGTCCATGTAGAACCTGCACCGGCTGAAAGGTTGTTGGTAATATAAATTCCACCCAACTGATTTCCCTGTGTGCCGCCAAAATGAACCACTGAGGCATACATGCGGTCGGCATTATTAGGGTCGGCAGCTACCCAAAACACAGGATGGTTAAAGGTGTGAAGCGTAGTCCAGTTTGCACCATTATCGGTTGAGAAAACAATTTTTCCCGTGGCATCTGTTACATCTAACTGCGCATCGGCAAGACGGGTGCTCTGGTATAGGTCATGAACTTTTCCGCAGGCACCATACAGGTTTCCGTTGGCAGTTTTTTCCATGCGGTACAATGAATTTACCGAAAAGCCGTTGTAGTTGAAACTCCATTTATCGCCTGCGTCCACACTTCTGATTCCTCCAATGTCACTAAAGCATCCGAACATATTATTGGCATCATTCCAGAAAACCTGCCAGCAGGTTGTATTCTCTAATCCAATGCTGGTATAGGTTTGTTTGGGCGGTGTGGTTGCTCCCGCAGCATGCTGGTCGGCATTGGCTACATAAGCCTGTTTCCAGGTGGTGCCTCCATCACTTGTTGCCTGCACATTGCTGTAGGTTCCAAATAATACCTTGTTAGAATTATTGGGCGCAACCGTAATACCAAAAACAGTTTCGCTCCAGCTCCATGCTTTGTCTCCACCCTGTCCTTCCCAAGCGGTAATAATATTGGCGTTGCCAGAAGTATTGAAAACCTTGTTCCATGAAGTTCCGGCATTTGCTGATTTATAAACCAGGGGGGCGCTTAAAGCCGCATCGTGGCCTCCAAGATAAATGGTACTGACATCGTTTTGTGCCATGCCCACATACATTATATAATCATTGCTGAAATTAATGCCTGTTGAATGCGAAACCCAGGTGCCGTTGTCATTGTCCATAGTATAAACGCCCGTAGGAAAGGTGTTATAATCCCAGGGCATTAAACCATTATAAACATCACCTGTAGCCGCGGTGATAACGGTAAAGCGAACTGTATTTCCTGTTCTTGCACCTGCAAAACTGAAGATCGGGTTTCCGGCTGTTATGCCTGTTGTGGTTTGCACTGCCCAACTAGCCCCACCGGTAGTGGAAACAATCAGCCCGTCATTTGTTCCGATATAAATATTGTTTCCATCCCAGAATACACCTCCCATAATCAATCCTGCACCCATACTGGCCGCGTGCTTCACCAATGAAAATGATGCACCACCATCGTTTGAAAATAAAATGTCGCCATAAGCCCCAATCAATAATTGATTGGGGTTGTTATAGTTTGCACTCATTTTATAAACGTTGCCGTAAGTGCCCAGATTATAAGCTGAAATCACATTCCATGTATTACCTCCATCTGTAGTCTTAACAGGGTAACCCGAATTTCCGTCATTAAAATTGGAATAGGCAATGTTTGAGTTATTGGTAAACTCATAGGTAGAAGTATTAAAAACCTGAAGTTTTGAATGATGAATCTGTGAATACGAGTTACCGAAGTCGGTGCTGTGAAACAGCTCACTCATATCGCAGCTTACATAAAACTCGTTATCATTTCCCGGATTGATGGTAGGGAAAAACAAAGCGCCACCACCTCCTATTCCTTTCGGTGAAAAAGATAAGGGTTGCGAAAAGGCTGAAAAGCCTGAAATGATAGCTAATAGAGTAAGAATTTTTTTCATAGCAATTGGGTTTAGGTAAACGTCATGCTGAACTTGTTTCAGCATCTCACAGTAAAGACCCTGAAACAAGTTCAGGGTGACGCTAAATTTAACTACGCACTAAAAACCGAATTGGTTGGGTGAAGGTTGTTATTCTTTTTATTACTCGTGCTCCTGATAATCACCGGGTTCGTCAGCAGCCACATCCTCATTCATTTCTGCAGCGGCAGCGTTTTGCTCAGCCAAAGTCCAGTCATCGGTTTTGGTAGTTTGCAGCCAAACGTTTCCCGACTTGCGAAAAACCTGAGCCGATAAACCAAACTGTTCCACCAAATCATTTTCCAGTTCCGCTACTTTGGTTATAGCGCGTATGTGCAACAAGCCTTCTTTGTTAGTCTTTTGAACTTCACCAATGGTCAGATTGTTGTCAAGGTGGGTTTTAGGTGCAGAGCCCTGACCTTCTTCATGGGCCTTCTTATAAAACTCAATTTTCAGAAACGGGTAATGCTCCTGAAACTGTTGTTGAATATCTTTTAGTTTCTCGTTTTTGTTGATGATGATTTCCATAGGTTGTTTTGTTTAGTGGTGCAAGAATACGCAATGTGTATTAACAGAATATGACTCTAATCATGAAAAACTAAACAGGACATCTGGTTTCTAAGCGCATCTGCAAATCGGCAAGCATGGCTTTTCTCCACTCATCACTGCCTTCCACAGCTGAGTTAAACATTGCTTTGTAATCAGGAATTTCCATTGCCTCCAGATTCATTTTCAGTGTTTTGAAAAGCTTAGGAAAACCCTCGCCCGGAACCTGCACATGATGCAGTCCACCACTGTATGCAATAACCATTTGTCCGCTTTTGAGGCGACTCAGAATATCCACCACCCCGCTGCGCACCGTCATTTTTTTACCGTCAACATCAAGACCATTTTTGCGTTTCATGCGGCCCTCTGCAGCAATTAAAATAACGGCATCGTCATAAATAGATTCCAGAAATTCGGTCCAGCTGTCGTCACGCTTGCGGGTTATTTTTGTCATACCCGGGCTGAAGAGTTTAAACAACGTACCCACTAACGGACGGTCTAATGTTTTATCAGCACCAGGAGCTACCATTCGTTTACTAAGCCTGCGCAAAAAACGGGTAGGCAAAAATCCGAGATACAATACTTCCATCAATGAAGTGTGGTTGAGAAAAACAATCAACCTTACCTCATTCCAGCGTATTTTAGTAGATGGCCAGCCAATTTTAAAGCGGTAAAACAGATGTGAGAAAACCTTAAAAAGGTAGAGGATACAGAAACTGATTAAGCTTTTCATGGTTTGGGTTTGTTGCCGTCACCCTGAACTTGTTTCAGGGTCTAAGATGCTGAAACAAGTTCAGCATGACGGTATGCTATTTAACTATTTGCCTAATTGGCTGCTTTGCTGCTTGCCTTTTTCACCTGCCTCATCTGTTCCGCTTCCTGAATAAATTTTTCAATGATTTTGGTAGTATTTTGCGGATGAATCATATGATACAAATGCTCACGGAATAAATCAGTCTCTTCCTTAGTGGTAATATCAATTATTTCGGTCAGTTCGCTTCCTTCATAAATTCCGTGAACATATCTGGCCACTCCATCGCGTTCGCTTTTCAAAATAAGAACAGGTATGTTATGTGCCGGCATGTTCATCAGGCGAACCTCATCATCAAAACTCTTGGAAGCCTCCAGTCCTGAATGAATCTGAATAGCAAATACTTTTGCAGGCAGACGGTTCAGGGCTTGTTCAATAGGTATACGGTTCAAATGTGGTAATGAGTCAAGGTTAGTCATAAGGAACATAATCCTTGCCTTGGTTGACCTCCAGATACTTTCACGCATGCTTGAATTCACACCAATCAGCCATTCGGTAAGGTTTATTCCTCTTCTGCGCACACTGCGTCTGCTGTCCCAAGGAATAATAGCGCGGGCTGCGGCAAACATGGCCCGCTCGGCAACACCAAGTTTTGAAGGCAATATAACATCGTCCAGAAACCCAAGTAGTGCGTGCTTGGCTTCACTTCCGAAAAACGGGTTAGCTCCAATTCGTCCGCACAGATAATTTTTTATACCATCCAGTTTATCAATAGCACGGTCCATCATCAGGAAATAGATGTTGGCCATGCTGTGGTCAAAAATATAAACAGGATGCCCTTTTGAACCAAAATGACTTACAACCGCATCAATGTTATAGACTACAAATTGCGAGTATTGAACAGGCGGCAAATCATTGGGTATAGTTCCATAGTGCATGGCAGCAGCAATATATTTGCGTGAAGGAATTGCTGCGAGCAAACCATCAAATGTATTGAGGCCCATAAAGCCGTGTATGAAAAGTATAACCGGCAATTTTTTCTTTGCACTTTCGTCATAAGGCTTTGCCATGTCAACTCTTATGGTACTTGGTCCATAGCGAGTAAGACGGGTAACTTCAACCTGCGGCCATGTAAGTGCATTATCATCAACATATACTGTCATGCGCTCGGGCACATTTTCCATATGGCGCAAAAATCCGGGGCTTTCATTTTGTTTTGCCCAGCGGTAATAAAGCCATGCAAGCGGACGTCTCTTGTCAGCCTTGGTAGCAAGAAACGCAATGCGTTCAGATTTTTTGAGAAACTGCGGAGTAAAGGTTATTTCCTTTTCATTCTTATTGTCTTCAACTACAACTGCAATGTCATTTGAATCGAAAGCTGTTGAATTACGCGTTATTCCTGCAACCTGTCCAGCAGGATTGCAGGCAAGAAAAACAAAATCAAGTCCGTTTTTATTATTCTTATTTAAATAGGTTGTTAAGTGTTCGTTCAAACCCTTGGTGTAGGATTCAATGTTTTCTCTGTCAAGATTACGACCTATTATCTGGTCTTTTTTTATGCGCTCGGTACGAAGTAACTGTTTCAAAAATTCTGTTGCATCCGTAACACCTGCAACTGAGATTTGTGATTTAAGTTTTGAGTTTACAAACGTGTAGCGTATCAGTTCGGGATGCCAAAAATCACGGTAATGTTCGAGCAAATATTTATAAACACCGGAAGGTGATTTGCCATGCGAAAGTCCTACCAGAAAAGGCACTTTTTTTTCTGTTGCTTTATTTGCATATTCAATAAAATCAAGGGCTACTGCTTCGTCAAACTTGTTCTTCTCTTTAAAGTAGCGTGTTGATGGAACTGTATTATCGCCTAATTCATTAGGATCTGAGGGATTTACTTTTGCAGACACTTTTTTCTTCATGCTCAATTGTATTATTCGGGGTTTAAAGTATAAATAAATGTAAAGCAAATATTAAGTTTTCGACTGAACTTAATTGCTAAACGACAGAGTTGAACT
>CANJWH010000111.1 GCA_947478465.1 Bacteroidota bacterium | reverse complement strand
ATAACTGCCAGTTTCTTATTGTGCGAGAAACCTGAGAAGAGAGCAGCTAATCCGGCAATAGATAATACAAGCAGCGCGTTCATTTCTCTTTAGTTTATTACTGTTTGTGTTACAGGTGAAAGAATGTTTTCAATAGCAGGTTTTGCAATATCAATAAAAACAGAAGGTTGCACACCCATAAAGAAAATCACTACCACTATCACCGATAAAATAATTCCTTCCGGCAATGTTACATCGGTAAAGCTTTGTGTAACTGCATTTGCTTTCCCCAACATGCTTGCCTGATACATGCGCAGCATATACACAGCTCCCAATACAATTGTCAATGTGCTGATGGTTCCTAACACCATGCTGTATTTGTAAACACCAAGCAGCAATAAAAACTCACCCCAGAAACCATTGGTCAATGGCATGGCAATCGTACTGAGAATAAAGATTAAGAAAATAGTAGCAAACACAGGCGCCTTGCTGGTTATTCCTCCAAGCGAAGCAATTTCCATCGTTCCTGTTTTCTCGTAAATCATTTCAATAATATAAAACAAAGCAACCGCTCCTATTCCATGACTCAACATTTGAAACATCGCGCCCTGCAAGCCTTGTGAGTTCATTGCAAATACTCCTGCCGACATCAATCCAACGTGAGCAATAGAAGCATAAGCAACTAATCTTCTCAGGTTTTTCTGAACAATGGCAATGCACGAAGCATAAATAATTCCTATAACGGAAAGAATAATAACAACATTCCCCCAGTCTTCAACAGCAAGCGGAGTAACCGGTAATATCCAACGGAACACACCGTAAACAGCCATCTTCACCATCAATGCCGAAAGCAACATAGTAACCGAAACAGGAGACTCGGCATACATATCAGGCTGCCAGGTATGAAAAGGAAACACCGGCATTTTAATAGCAAAGGCAATAAAAAACGCCCAGAAAACCCAGCCTTGTGCCTCACGGTCTAACTGCACTGACTGCAACGCTGCCATATCAAACGAACCTCCCGGAGTTTGCAAGTACAAATAGATAAACCCAAGCAGCATAAAGAAACTACCAAGAACCGTATAGATGAAAAACTTAAACGTAACAGCAACTCTTCTTTCACCACCCCATAAGATGGCAAGGAAGTAAACAGGAATTAAAACTACCTCCCAGAAGAAGTAAAACAAGAAACCGTTTAGGGAAGTAAATACGCCAATCAATCCGCTTTGCGCCAGCAACAGCAAGGCATAAAACGCCCATTCCTTGTCGTAGTTTTTCTTAAACGAAACATGAACAATAAACGGCATCAGGAAAGCAGTAAGCAAAACCAGTAACAAGCTGATACCATCCATTCCCACTTTAAAATCAATACCTAAAGAAGGTATCCATGAGTAGTTGGCAAGAAACTGAACCGATGAATTCTGAACAAACTGAACAGCGGCAACAACTGCAATTACCAACTCGGCAATGGTTGCAACTAATGCAATCTGTTTGGCCATTGCGCTGCGCGAAATAAGCAGAAATATTGCTGCAAGTAATGGTAAACTAAGTAATGCTATTGTTATCATCCTGCGCTAAAACATAAAATTAAAAAACAACATAGCCGTAATTCCTGCTACCATAATAAAGAGGTAAAAACCAAGCTTGCCTGTTTGTAACAAACGCGCAACTCCACTCCCAACTATCACTAATTCACCCACAGAATTTACAATGCGATCAAAAATATTCTTGTCAAATACATCATTCAAAACTGATGAAATCCAATCCAGCGGCTTGCGGATGATCATATCATAGAACTCATCAATATATCCTTTGCGGCTTGAAAGACGATACAGAAATGATTGCTCTTTTTCTGATGCAGCAGGCACATGTGCTTTAGTTAAGTAACGTGAGTAAGCCACAGCAAACATTACCAGTGTTCCAGCAATCGCAATTGCCATCAGCATATATTCAGTAGCATGAGAAGGTTCTTCGCTGAAAATGATTGCCAGTGAAGGACGCAACACCGGCTCTAAGAAATTTGCCAATGCATGATGTCCGAACAATGTTTCAGGAACATTTATAAAACCACCTGCAACAGCAAGAACAGCAAGAACAATAAGCGGCACAGTCATCACCGCAGGCGATTCATGTAAATGAGATTTTTGTTTTTCGCTTCCTCTGAAACTGCCAAAGAATACAAGAAAGAACATTCGGAAAATATAAAAGGCAGTCATCATAAACGTAACAACCATTACCACTGCAAGCACTGTTGAATGTTCAAATACTTTAGCAAGAATTTCGTCTTTAGAAAAGAAACCGGAGAAAGGCGGCAAACCAACAATAGCCAAAACTCCGGCAAGAAAGGTAAGATACGTTACAGGTAAATCTTTTTTCAATCCCCCCATTTTACGGATGTCCTGCTCACCGCTCATCGCGTGAATAACACTTCCTGCTCCTAAGAAAAGTAATGCTTTAAAAAACGCGTGTGTAATCAGGTGGAACATTCCTGTTGAGTAAGCTCCAACTCCAACCGCCACAAACATATAACCCAACTGACTAACCGTAGAATAAGCCAACACCTTTTTAATATCGTTTTGCGTGATGGCAACAAATGCCCCTAACAATGCAGTTGCAATACCTACATAGGTGATAACTTCCATCGTAATCGGTGCAAGCGTAAACAGAATGTTAGAACGCACAATCATGTAAATACCGGCTGTTACCATAGTTGCAGCATGGATAAGAGCAGAAACTGGAGTTGGTCCAGCCATTGCATCAGGCAACCATGTGAATAAAGGAATTTGTGCGCTCTTTCCGGTTGCACCAATAAAAAGAAGCAGCGTAATGGTAGTAATTACAGCTACTCCCGAAGGCATGGATGCCGCACTGCTGAACACCTGTGCATATTCAATACTTCCGAACGTGATAAAAATTAAAAATATTCCTGTCAGGAAGCCAACATCACCAATGCGGTTCATAACGAATGCTTTTTTAGCAGCATCGTTGTTTGCGTTATCGCCAAACCAGAAACCGATAAGTAAATAAGAACAGAAACCAACGCCTTCCCAACCAACAAACATCAGAATATAATTTGCACCCAAAACCAGCATCAACATCGAGAACACAAACAAATTCAGGTAAGAAAAATAACGCGCAAAGCCTTCATCATGGCTCATGTAGCCAACAGAATAAACATGAATAAAGAAACCAATACCTGTGATAATTAAGGTCATCAATACAGAAAGCGGGTCAATCAAAAGAGAAAGCGAAACCGAGAAACCACCCGCATTCATGAGTTCTCCAAGGCTCAATGTTTGAGCACCTGCGCCTCCCATTAACTCAATAAAAATTCCGGCTGCAATTACAAATGAACCAAGAACACTTCCACAGGCAACAAGAGAAACTATGTTTTTAGAAAGCCATTTTTTCCCAAGCGCGTTGATTAAAAAACCAATTAACGGCAATAAGGGAATAAGCCAGGCTGCGTTTATCATTACCACTTCAATTTGCTCAGTTCGTTAATATCAATGGAATGAATATTCCGGTAAATCATCACAATAATTGCAAGGCCAACTGCGACTTCCGCTGCTGCAACAATCATAATAAAGAAAACAAAAACCTGCCCTGCCGCACTTGAGTGGAACGCTGAAAATGCTGCGAGCAAAAGATTGCACGCATTCAGCATCAGCTCAATGGACATAAACATTATGATCACATTTCTGCGAAGCATTACACCCAACACTCCTAATGAAAACAAAAGAGCACTCAGTATAATGTAGTGTTCCAACGGGGCAACCTGTGCTATCTGTGTAGAAATATTTTCCATTATTTCAAATCGTGTTTTACCAGAACCACTGCTCCTATAATTGCTGAAAGCAACAGCAATGCTGACACTTCAAACGGAAGCAGAAAATCATTAAACAAAACTTTTCCAAGTGCTTTTACATAACCGATCTGATCATCATAAGGTTGCGCTGCAATAATTGATTCAGTGCCTTTCAATGTTCCCGTGAACGTAACCAGCAACAAACCGGCAGCAACTGCAGCAGCCAACTTCAACACATTTGACTTGGCAGGTTCATTGTCTTTATTCAAATTCAGCAACATAATCACCGAAAGAAAAAGAACCATGATAGCACCCGCATAAACAATGATGTGAACGATAGCAAGAAACTGTGCATTCAATAAAATATAGTGTCCGGCAATTGCGAAAAACGCAATGATAAGATACAACACACTATGCACCGGATTTTTTGCTGTTATCACCATCAGCCCTGCTGCCACAGCTACAAACGAAAGAAAATAAAAAAGAAATTGGGTCATATATTTATCTTCTTCTTATCGGTTGTGTGTAAGTTTTTTATTCTTTTTGAATTCCAAAACCTCAGCAGTCTGGCGTTTTGAAATATCAATCGGGTTTTCAAGAGTCTCTACTAATTTGTCTTTCCCGTAAACAAATTCATTCCTTTCAAAATCAGAAGGAACAATGCGGTCAGTTAGGAAAATAGATTCTTTAGGACAGGCATCTTCGCAATCTCCGCAGAAAATGCAACGCAGCATATTAATTTCGTAAACGGCTGCATATTTTTCTTCACGATACAAATTCTCTTCACCTTTTTTGCGTTCAGCAGCAACCATTGTGATTGCTTCAGCAGGACAAGCCACAGCGCATAAGCCACAAGCAGTGCAACGTTCAGCACCTTTTTCATCTCTCTTCAATACGTGCATGCCTCTGTAAATCTGACTGAATTCGCGCTTTTGCTCAGGATAACTAATGGTAGTTTTCTTGGAAAACATATGCTTGAGCGTAATTCTCATTCCACCAAAAATAGCAGGCAGATAGAGTTTTTCAACCCAGGTCATTTCCTTTTTCCCTACAACTTTTTTCCTGTTAGTTAATGACTGCATTTCCTGAATTAATTATTGGTCGCGAATATAATTGCTCCTGTGAGAAGAATATTAAAAATTGCAAGCGGTATTAAAACTGTCCAGCCCAAACGCATCAATTGGTCATAACGAAATCTTGGAATGGTCCAGCGGATCCACATAAAGAAGAAAATGAAAAAGAAAATTTTTGCAAAGAGAAAAACAACTCCGAGAATAGTAATAGCATTAGATGACAACCCCATATCGTTCATGAACGGAAAATTATATCCGCCAAAATAAAGCGTTGAAATAACTGCCGAAGCAATAAACATATTAATGTATTCAGCGAAAAGGTAAAAGCCCAGTTTCATACTGCTGTATTCGGTATGATAACCACCAATCAATTCTGTTTCGCATTCAGGTAAATCAAAAGGTGCACGATTGGTTTCAGCAAAAGAGCAGATGATGAAGATGAGAAAGCCCAAAGGCTGAACAAAAATATTCCAGTGAAAACCTGATTGTGCCGCTGAAATTTCTTTCAGGCTCAGCGTTCCTGTAGACATGATAAGCGCAATGATGGCAAGTCCCATGGCAATTTCGTAACTAATCATTTGCGAAGAAGCACGCAACGCACCCAACAAAGAGTATTTGTTGTTTGATGCCCAGCCTCCAATCATAATTCCATAAACACCAATGGAAGTAACCGCAAAAACATATAATACACCAATATTCAAATCTGTTACCTGCAATGAAAAGTCTGATCCGAAAATATTGATGGTTGAACCCCAGGGTATAATAACACTTGTCATCAAAGCTGTTGTCATGGCAAGACAAGGACCAAGAATAAACAACACTTTATTCGATATATCAGGAATTAACTCTTCCTTCATGAACATTTTTACACCGTCAGCAAGCGGCTGAAGAATTCCGAAAATACCTGCACGGTTCGGGCCCAACCTGTCCTGCATGAACGCTGCAATTTTGCGCTCACCATAGGTAGAATACATCGCAATCACCAATGTAATAACAAAGATTGAAAGAATCAGAACTACTTTAAATATCAGGTCTGGCGTAAACATTACTTCTTCAATTTCTTAACATCTAATTTCATCTGTTTCAGATTTTCGTAATGATTTTGTGAAATCACCGAATGTCTGTCAACATGAGTTGGCTGCTCAATCACCCAATCCGAAACATTTTTCTTATCGTAACGACACTCGTTACAAATAAACTCTTTCACTTCTCCCCACTCATCTTTTCTTCCTGTAACACGAAGAACATCTTCGCCTTTGAACCATAGTCTAACATTCCCTGAACACTTGGTGCAGTTGCGGTGTGCCTCTACCGGTTTGGTAAACCACACGCGGCTTTTGAAACGGAAAGTTTTATCT
>CANJWH010000110.1 GCA_947478465.1 Bacteroidota bacterium | reverse complement strand
TGTCCGATATAGTCATGTTTCTCTCCTAGAATATCTGTTAGATTTACCTTCCAGACATAGACATCTTCCTGTGTAAGGTTAGGACGTTCAAAAACTCTTCCATCCCATTTATCATTCAAATCAATGCCGTGAAAAATTTCATTTCCCCATCGATCAAAAATCCATAAATCAAAATCAACAATGCCAATTCCTTTTGCAAAAAAATATTCGTCCTTCCCATCGCTGTTTGGCGTAAAGCAGTTGGGAATATAAAAAGTGAATTCCGGCTCTACAAAAATTTCGTGCGACACCGTATCGTAGCACCCATCAGCATTTTGAACAATTAGTGTTACAACAAAATATCCTGAACTGTCACTTGGGTAAGTATATTCCGGATTTGAAACGTCAGGAGAAAGTGTACTCCCATTTCCAAAATCCCAAAACCAGGAAGTAACATCAGGAGATGACTGGTCAATGAAATTAATTCGTGCATCAAGAATAGAAACTCTGTCAGGATTTGCAGTAAACTCAGCAACAGGCAAAGCAAAAATCTCAATCATTTGTGGAATAGTCAACTTATCCTCACACCCATTGTTGGTGGTAATGCTCAAAGTAACATCATAAAATCCTGTCTGATCATAACAATGTGCCGGATTTTGTAAATTGACATTTGAAGTTCCATCACCAAAATCCCAATCCCAACTTGTAATATTACCGGCACCTGAAATAGAAAGGTCAGAAAAATTGACACAATGTTCCGGACACCCACTGGGGATATCAACCGAAAACAGAGTAACAGGAAGCGGAAAGAAGTTATGTGTAACACTTGCAGTAGCTGAGTTGCAGGGACCTGCGGGGTCATCAGTAGTCAATGTTAGCGTTACTGATCCGGCTGCAAATTCTGCAGCATCAGGAACATATATTGCATTTAATGTTGTGTTATTTGGAATAAAATTTCCCGCTCCTCCGCTCCATGTTCCGCTGCTGGCCGAACCACCAATTATACCTGCTAAAATTATACTATCGCCCGTACAAACACTTTGTGAAATACCTGCATTGGCTGTTGGTAGTTGGTTTATTGTTATTACTATCTGGTCGGTAGCAGCAGGACAAGGACCCACAGGGTCGTTTGTGGTCAATGTTAGTGTTACAGTTGCTGCTGCAACCTCTGCAACACTTGGAGTATAAACTGCTCCGACTGTAGTATTATTTGGAGCGTATGTTCCATTTCCTCCGGTCCAGGTTCCGCTGGTAGCACCACCTCCAATAACTCCAGCTAATTGTATAACGCCATCTTCGCATATTGTTTGATCTGGTCCGGCATCAGAAGTTACGGAAGGAATAATGGTAATAATCACATCATCAGTCACGGAAGGACAAGGTCCGGTAGGATCGTTGGAAACAAAGGTTAATGTAACAGAACCTGCAGCCTGTTCTGCAAAAGAAGGTGTGTAATCTGCGTTTGGGGTTGAATTATTCGGATTATATGTTCCTGCTCCGCCTGTCCATGTTCCGCTGTTGGCACTACCGCCAAAGGCTCCAGCAAGCGTTGCGGGGTTACCGGTGCAAATAGTTTGGTCGGGACCAGCATCAATTGTTGCAACTGAATTAATAGTAATTGTTACCGTTGAAGTTGCAACCGGACAAGGCCCGGCAGGATCGTTTGAAATAAGAGTAAATGTTACTGTTCCTGCTGCTATTTCTCCGGCACTGGGTGTATAAACCGCGTTTAGTGTTGTATTGTTTGGAACATAATTTCCTGCACCTCCGCTCCATGTTCCGGATGCTGCGCTGCCTCCAATATTTCCGGCTAACTGAATTGTTGATGTTTCACAAATTGTTTGTGCAGGGCCTGCATTTGCAGTTGCAGGTTGGTTTATTGTAACAGCAAGCGATGCTCTTGGCCCTTCACAATTTCCTACGGATTGTGAAACATAATAGGTAGTTGTTCCAACTGTTGTTGTTGTTGGCGTGGGTGCATTGGGTGAAGCCACACCTCCAACCTGATTTGTTCCATACCAGTTAAGTGTTCCGCCTGGAGTTGTTGTAGCTGTTAGAGGAACAGCAATATCATTCTGACAATAGGTTAAAGGTGCCGTTCCAGGAGCGGGAACATTTCCAACTCCCCCTGCTACTGTAACTGAATTAGAAACCTCACAGGAATTTACATCGGTAACAGTAACAGTATAATTTCCTGCTGCAAGACCCGTAATAGTATTAAGTCCGTTTACATTATTATTGGTTTGGTCAAAGCCTCCGGGACCTGTCCAATGATATACATATGGCCCCATATTACCTACGGGTGTTGCAGTAGCAGTACCATCATTCCCAGTACAACTTTCAGCAGCTGAACTCATTGCCGCAGGACAACAAGAACCTATAGCATTGAATATATAAGGCGGGTCACCCGCGCAACCTAAGTCTTGCCATGATCCTGATTCTCCATCCCCTGAAGTATTGATGGTGACCGATAAATCTGAACCGGGCGTGCATATTGGTGAAACAGTCATTGTAAAACAAAATGTCCATGATAATCCTCCTATACATGGCAAATCATTTCCACCAAATCCATCCTGCACACAATCATCACCAAAATTATTCCCCGGATCTCCATCACCATCCAAGTCTATGTAAAATCCAGACCCCCAGTTTGTGCCGTTTGCCGAGCTGGTTACAGCATTGTACCAACCCCATGCACCGGTTCCTGCAACAGGAGCTGGCGAAACCTGATTGGAAATTCCCTGCCAACCTGCTCCGTAAGTAATCTGAACACCATGCAACCAGTTTGTATTTGCTTGCACATAATCAGAAATGGTGAAACAAAAATTTACAACATCACCAGGTTGATACATTCCGTTTACAGGCAAAGGATTTACAGTAAGATCTGATTCAACAAGACAATTACTGCAATTAAAATTATTCCTAGCATTAAATGTAAATGTTCCGGTTTGTCCAACATCTCCGCTAATCTGAACTAAATAAGTTTGACCAGAAGTCATTTGATTAATGGTAAGCGAAACTGTACCTCCTGCACCCACTGCACAGCCGCCAACCCCGCCACCCATTAGTAAACAACTACCTGAATAAATAGCAATGTTGGGGTTAGCAAACGTGCTGTTAACAGAAAAGACTCCGGTATTACTTGATGCGGTATAAATATACCAGACATCATTTGCCATGTTGGCCTGTGTTCCTCCTGAGCAGTTGGGTTGTGTAATATAAGGTACTGATGGAGTAGCTCCAACCAGCGTTCCGTTTGTAGCTACAATATTTCCTAATCCACTTGGACAGGCTGCTGGTGCTGGAAGCGTCCCGATATTAATAGCACCTGAGCAATCGTCATTTGCAGGTTGAGCAAATGAGTTAAAGGATAGTAAAACTATCAAAATGAGTATGAGAGGAATACTCTTTTTCAATTGCATATAATTTATTCAAAACCACCATTTAAGCAGTGATTTTCAGGGACTAAAGTAATTTATTTTTAAATTAAAACATTAAAACAAAAAATCCTCTGTATGACAGAGGATTTTCGTAGTCCCGAGCAGAATCGAACTGCTATCAAAAGTTTAGGAAACTTCTATTCTATCCATTGAACTACGGGACCAACAGATTTTAAGGGCTGCGAAAATAGGGAAATTACATATACCTGCGCTCCACCAAGTCCATCAGGCTTTGCAGCGTTTCATCCCCTTCCTTCCACTTATACTTTTGGTTGAATTCGCTTAGCATGGCTTCAGCTTCCCAATACGATGAAAATGAATTCAGTTTTTGCAAGGCATTAGTCCAGGCAGTTGCATCACCGCCAAACAATTTTATGAATGCAAACTTTTCG
This sequence comes from Bacteroidota bacterium, assembly GCA_947478465.1. Taxonomy (GTDB): domain Bacteria; phylum Bacteroidota; class Bacteroidia; order SXHM01; family SXHM01; genus SXHM01. The sequence goes on along the minus strand of CANJWH010000110.1, from coordinate 2,717 downwards.
TTTATCCCGATTGCCGTTCTTAAATCTTTGATGGGCTTACGTTTCATTTTAGCCACAAGGCTGTTATCAGGATTTTGCTCTTTTACGGGTTTAGCTTTCTTCTCTGCAACAGGGGCAGGTTCCTGTTGTTTAACAACTTCTATTATTACGGGTGCCGTATTTTCCAACGACATGGCAACCACTTCTTTCACATCAACAGGAATGGTTTCCTCTGCTACTGCAATAGATTCATTATTCAAAGCTACTTCCTTAAAAACATCCAATGTGGAAGAAATATTTTTTAGTTGTGCTTCAACCAGACCAATTGCTTTTTCTGAAATTATATTTCCCTGAGATTGGAAATCCTTTATTTTAATCCTGAGGTTCTCTAATTCACTCAAAATATTGTTGAAGGCAATATTGTTTTCCATTTTCTATTGTGCTTTTATTTAGTTTTGTGTTGGTTCAAAAATAACGTTTTCTACTGCCCCTTTATTATTTTCTGTTTTATGTTTCTTGAAAACCCGCTTAATCATTCCGTAAAAAAAGGTTGGATTGAAGTTATCTGCGGTTCCATGTTTTCAGGCAAAACGGAAGAATTAATCAGACGATTGAAACGCGCAAAATTTGCTAAACAGAAAGTTGAAATTTTTAAGCCTTCTATTGATAATCGCTACGATGAAGTAAAGGTTGTTTCACATGACTCTAATGAAATTCAATCCACACCCGTTCCCTCCTCTTCCAACATTTTGTTGATGACAAGTGAAGTAGATGTGGTTGGAATTGATGAAGCTCAGTTTTTCGATTCAGAATTGCCGAATGTTTGCAATCAATTAGCAAACTCAGGTATCCGCGTTATTATTGCAGGCCTTGATATGGATTTTCTGGGTAATCCCTTTGGTCCAATGCCGGCACTGATGGCTTCTGCAGAATACATAACCAAGGTACATGCAATATGCATGCGTTGTGGAAATCTTGCCAATCATTCCTACCGCATTACTGAAGAAAATTCACTTGTTGTTTTAGGCGAAACAAATAATTATGAGCCATTATGCAGAGATTGTTTCTACAAAGCACAAAGCATGAAATCAAAACTATAATTTGTGAGTTCAGTTAATTACAACTTATCCGAAATTTCTGAAATCGTTCAGGGAAAACTTCACGGAAATCATCCTGAAAACCCTGTACGGCAGTTACTGATTGACAGTCGCAAACTTGCAGGTGCTGAAACCAGTTTATTTTTTGCAATCAAAGGCGAGCGGCATGATGCACATCGTTTTATTCCTGATTTATATGCAAACGGCTTGCGGAATTTTGTGGTTACAACCTTGCCGCAGAGTTTGTATGAATTGCCCGATGCAAATTTTATTTTGGTTAGTAACACGCTCAACGCACTGCAAGCGCTGTGTGCGCATCACCGCAAGCAGTTTTCAATTCCGGTAATTGGTATAACCGGAAGCAACGGAAAAACAATCGTGAAAGAATGGTTGTATCAATTACTTCGCGAAGAGAAGAATATTGTACGTAGCCCTAAAAGTTTTAACTCGCAGGTTGGTGTTCCGCTTTCGGTTTGGCAGATGAACACCGAAAACGAATTCGCCTTATTTGAAGCGGGAATTTCGCATCCTGGCGAAATGGAAAAGTTGGAAAAAATAATAAAACCTACAACAGGAATTTTTACCAACATAGGACAAGCTCACAGCGAAAATTTTTCTTCATTGCTTGAAAAAACAAAAGAAAAACTAAAACTTTTTAAAGATGTTCAGGCGCTGATTTACTGCAAGGATTATCCCGAAATTCATGAGGCGATAAAAGCAGATGAAGAGCTGAAAGACACGCAACTGCTCAACTGGTCAAAGAAAACAGCAGCAACTTTATTGATTGGTAAAATCACCAAATCTGCAACGGATACAGAAATACAGGGCGTTTACAACAACGATTTTCTGCGCATAAAAATTCCTTTCACCGATGATGCTTCCGTTGAAAATGCAATCAATTGTTGGCTATTCATGCTGTACTCGGGACATGAGAATAAACAAATTGCTGAACGAATGTTATTGCTCAGTCCTGTTGCAATGCGACTTGAACTGAAAGAAGGAATCAACAATTGTTCAGTAATTAACGACAGCTATAATTCAGATTTGGGTTCGCTGGCAATTGCATTGGATTTTCTGGAGCAGCAAAAACAACATCCTAAAAAAACGATTGTGCTTTCCGATATTCTGCAAAGTGGAAAAAACGAAGAAGCCCTCTATAAAGAAGTAGCGGAGTTGTTGGAACGAAAACATGTAAACCGCCTGATTGGTATTGGCGAAGCTATTTCACGCCAAAAAGATTTATTTTCCATTCAAAAAGAATTTTATTCCGGAACAAAAGAATTTTTGAAAGAATTCAGCAACTCCATGTTTAATAACGAAACCATTTTGCTGAAAGGTGCACGCGTGTTTCGTTTTGAGGAAATAAATAATGTGTTGCAACAGAAAACACATGAAACAGTTTTAGAAATTAATCTGAATGCCGTTGCGCACAACCTGAATTATTTCCGCTCCATATTAAAACCTGAGACAAAAATAATGGCGATGGTAAAAGCATTTTCTTATGGCAGCGGCAGCTATGAAATTGCTAATGTTTTACAATTTCATCGTGTGGATTACCTTGCTGTAGCTTATGCAGACGAAGGAATTGAACTTCGCAAAGCAGGAATTACATTACCTATTATGGTGATGAATCCCGAAGAG
>CANJWH010000109.1 GCA_947478465.1 Bacteroidota bacterium | reverse complement strand
GCTATTTTTTAATTTGGACAATTTTATCCAGTTTATTTTAATAAACTGATAATAATCATAAATCGCATTACTGAAACTATCAATCAAGATAAAAAAAACAAGCATGATTATGTAATTAATGAACTAATGTAAATTCATTCTTTTAGAAATTAAATAAATCAACATCAATAATAATATCCCTATTTTTGTATGAAGCCTAACCCATGTCCCTCTTCCACTCTACCATTGAAAATTGGTTTACCAAAAACTTAGGTGAACCCACCGAGGTGCAGCACCTTGCCTGGAAAGAAATAAAAGCCGGCAACAACACCCTGATTGCTGCGCCTACTGGTTCGGGTAAAACACTGGCTGCGTTTCTTTCGGCCATTGATGATCTGGTAAAACAAAGTCTTGAATTTAAATTAGAGAATGCTACGCAGGTGGTTTATATCTCACCGCTGAAAGCGCTGAGCAATGATATTGAGCGCAACCTGAATGTTCCGCTTTCAGGCATACAAAAAGAGTTGGAAGAACAGGGATTATTTCCTCCCGGTATTCGCGTAATTGTGCGCACAGGCGATACGCCACAGGCAGAACGCACGGAGATGATTAAAAATCCTCCGCATATTTTAGTTACTACTCCTGAATCGCTTTACTTGATGCTGACTTCTGTGAACGGGCGAAAAATATTATCAACCGTCCAGACTGTTATAGTGGATGAGATACATGCACTGGTGGGCGATAAAAGAGGTTCGCACCTTGCTCTCTCCTTAGAACGCTTGCAAGTTTTAACAAAGAGCAGGCTGAAACGTATTGGGATTTCGGCAACGCAAAAACCGATTGAACAAGTTGCAGAATTTTTAACGGGAACACATGGAAAAGAATATCCTGCCGTAATTGTAAACGCAGGACATAAACGCAAATTAGATATTGCCATTGAAGTCCCACCCTCACCGCTTACAGCAGTAATGGCAAACGAAGTGTGGGGCGAGATTTATCAGAAACTGGAAGAGTTAATTCTATCACATAAAACCACGCTCATTTTTGTAAACACAAGAAGATTAGCAGAGCGGTTAGCACATACCTTAACGGAAAGATTAGGCGAAGACGCTGTAACAGCTCACCACGGCAGCATGAGCAAAGACCATCGCTTTGATGCCGAGCAGCGTTTGAAAAATGGCTCGTTGCGGGCATTGGTCGCAACTGCATCTTTGGAATTGGGTATTGATATTGGCTCAGTTGATTTGGTTTGCCAGGTTGGTTCTCCGCGCTCCATTGCTGCTTTTCTGCAAAGGGTAGGTCGCTCGGGACACAGTGTTAAAGGAACACCAAAAGGGCGTTTGTTTCCTTTAAATTTAGATGAGCTGGCAGAAAGTGTTGCCATTTTAGATGCGGTTAAACGTGGTGAATTAGATAAAATAATCATCCCCGATAAACCGCTCGACATCCTTGCGCAGCAAATGGTTGCCGAAGTTTCGTGTGACGAATACAAAGAAGATGATCTGTTTGATTTGGTGAAGAAAGCTTATCCTTATCGCAACCTTGAACGCAAAGAATTTGATGAAATAGTAACCATGCTCTCCGATGGATTTGCCACCAAGCGCGGCAGGCGCAGCGCTTATTTGCACCGCGACATGGTGAATGATACAATCCGCGCCCGCAAAGGTGCAAAGCTTACCGCTATTGTTTCGGGCGGTGCTATTCCCGACAATTTTGATTACGATGTTATCTTAGAACCAAGCGGCACTTATCTGGGAACACTGAACGAAGACTTTGCCATTGAAAGTATGTCTGGAGATATTTTTCAGTTGGGAAATACTTCGTGGAGAATACTGAATGTGGAGACAGGAAAAGTAAGAGTTGAAGATGCTGGAGGCATGGCTCCTACTATTCCCTTCTGGCTGGGTGAAGCGCCCGGAAGAACAGTGGAATTATCACAGGCAGTTTCAAGATTGCGCGCTGAAATTTCAGAGAAATTAGGCAGTAATCATGATTTACAAATAGCAGAAACAGTGCAGACATTGACAAACGATTTAGGATTGTCTGCATCTGCTTCCGAGCAGTTGGTCAACTTTTATGCATCCGCACAAGCAGCATTGGGTGTAATGCCTACGCAGGAAACTCTGGTGATGGAACGCTTCTTTGATGAAGCAGGTGATATGCACCTTGTTATTCATTCGCCTTTCGGAAGCCGCATGAACAGAGCATGGGGCTTATCGCTAAGAAAGCGCTTCTGCAAGAAATTTAATTTTGAATTACAGGCGGCAGCGACTGAAGATGCCATCATTCTTTCTTTAGGTTCAACACACAGCTTTCCGTTGGAAGAAGTATTTCAATACCTGAATGCACAAACAGTGCGAAGTGTATTGATTCAGGCCTTGCTTGATTCACCTATGTTTGAAATACGCTGGCGCTGGAATGCATCGCGTGCATTAGCCGTATTGCGCAGAAGAGCAGGAAAAAAAGTGCCTCCGCAAATACAGCGCATGAACAGCGAAGACTTGATTGCGTTGGTATTTCCCGACCAATTGGCTTGCTTTGAAAATATACAGGGCGAGCGCGAAGTGCCTGACCATCCATTAGTAAATCAAACCATTCACGATTGCTTGTATGAAGCAATGGATATTGAACGTCTGGAGAATTTATTGCGTTCTATCAAAGCAGGAGAACTGAATTTAGTTGCTAAAGATTTGAAAGAACCCTCGCCTTTTGCACATGGAATTTTAAATGCACGTCCTTATGCTTTCTTAGATGATGCACCGCTGGAAGAAAGGCGCACCAACGCTGTAAAAAACAGAAGATGGATGGATCCTGAACAGGCAAAAGATTTAGGAAAATTAGATGAAGTTGCTATTGAGGCCGTTAAGAAAGAAGCATTTCCGGAAGCTGAAAACTATGATGAATTGCACGATGCATTGGTGCTTTCTGGCTTCATTAACGAAAAAGAAGGGGAAGAAAATAATTGGAAAAAATATTTTAATGAACTGATAATTGCCAAACGTGCAACGGTTGTGCAGTATCAACATATTCGGCTATGGGCAGCCGTTGAACGCTTACCGCAACTGCTAAAAGTTTATCCTTCAGCAACCTTAAATCCATTAATAAGTATTCCTGAAAAGATACAATCAGCTTTTCCTGAGAATCAGAATTCACTGTCAGAAATTATTCGCGGAAGATTGGAAATACTGGGACCTGTTACAGCTTCATCTATTGCTGAAACAATGGGCTTGCCGTTGGCTGATGTAGATATGGCTTTAAGTATTTTGGAGAATGAAGGCTTTGTTTTTCGCGGACAATTTAATCCTGAAGAGTTTGAATTAGAGTGGTGCGAGCGCAGGTTGTTAGCACGTATACACCGTTATACGCTGAAGAAATTACGTAGCGAAGTGCAGCCGGTAAATGCGGCAGATTTTATGCGCTTCCTTTTCCAATGGCAGCAGGTGGAGACAGGCACACAGAGCGAAGGTCCGCAGGCATTGGAAAAAGTACTGGAACAACTAGAAGGTTACGAGGCGCAGGCGGCAGCATGGGAAAGCGATATACTTACCATGAGGGTAAACGACTATGACCATCATTGGCTGGATGTGCTTTGTCTGAGTGGGAAATTTGCGTGGGGAAGATTCAGAATTAACAACAACAGTAAAAATTCCGGACCGGTAAAAACCACACCTGTCTCTATAGTTTCGCGTCCTGCACTTGGTATCTGGAAAGCGGAAAGCACAGGAGAAAAACTATTTGAACTTTCACACAACGCAAAGAAAATACAGGATGTGCTTAGTCAATATGGTGCTATGTTCTTTAATGAAATAACCGAAAAGACAGGCCTGCTGCGCGGACAAACCGAAGAAGCTATGAATGAGCTGGTATCTTGCGGGCTGCTTACTTCCGATAGTTTTACCGGCTTGAGAGCTTTGTTACTTCCTGCAAAATACAGTACACAGGCAGGACGGACAAAAAGTAACATTGTGTTCAGCATGGAACAAGCAGGCAGATGGAGTCTGTTAAGTCCGGCTGTTTCATCAGCAGATATATCTGAGAAAAAGAAATCATTGGAAACAATTGCAAGAACATTGTTAAAGAGATACGGTGTGGTGTTTAGAAGATTGGCTGAAAAGGAAAACCTAACACCTCGCTGGAGAGAATTGATAAAGATTTACAGATTGATGGAAGCTCGCGGAGAAATTCGGGGAGGAAGATTTGTGGAAGGAATGTATGGCGAACAGTTTGCACTGCCTGAAACAATTTCATTGCTGCGCAAAATCAGAAAAAATGAAAAATCAGGAAGACTGATCTCCATCAGTGCAAGTGACCCGCTGAATCTTACTGGAGTTATTACCCCGGGCAAAAGAGTTTCGGCCCTTTACGGAAATCGTATACTATATATGGATGGTATTCCTCTTGCAGTAAAAGACGGAAAAGAAATTGCTTTATTACCTGCAGCTGAGATAGAGGAATTAAAAGGACGTGAGTGGCAAGTGCGGCAGGCATTGGTGCAACGGAATATTCCGCCAAGGCTGAGGGCTTATCTTGGAAAAGGTATTGGTTAAAGGTTGTCTTTAAAACATTAAATAACTGAAATGGATTTCAAAGAGATTGAAGAAAAAACACTCAACTTCCGCGATGAGCGCAATTGGAAGCAGTTTCACCAGATAAAGGATTTATTGCTTGGACTTAATATTGAAGTGGGCGAGTTACAGGAACTGCATTTGTGGAAAACCGAACAACAACAAAGCGAAATAGATCCTGAAAAAGTAAAGGACGAACTGGCTGACATTGCTATTTTTCTTATATATATAAGCAAGCATTATAACATTGACCTTACTGAAGCTATTGCAGCCAAACTAGATAAAAACGCTGCAAAATATCCGGTTGAGAAAAGCAGAAACTCCAACAAAAAATACAACGAGTTGTAGTAAAAGATGGATAACGAGCAATCCAAACCACCGCGCAGACAACGCTATAAAGGCACACATCCAAAAACCTTTAAAGAAAAGTATAAAGAACTGCAGCCCGAAAAGTATGCAGCGGATATTGAAAAAGTAATGCAGAAGGGCAATACTCCTGCCGGTATGCACCGTTCCATTTGCGTAAATGAAATACTTGAATTCCTGAATATACAACCTGGCCAAACAGGGCTTGATGCTACGCTTGGTTATGGGGGTCACAGCTTAGAAATACTAAAACACCTTGCACCAGGTGGGCGATTATTTGCAACCGATGTTGATCCTTATGAATTGCCCCGCACTCGTGAACGCTTAGAATTACTCGGTTACGGACCTGATGTTTTATCCATTCGGAAAATGAACTTCTCAGGAATTGAGCAGATTGTTTATGAGTCGGGTCCTTTGGATTTTGTATTGGCTGATTTGGGTGTTTCATCCATGCAGATAGATAATCCCGAACGGGGTTTTTCACTAAAAGTAGAAGGACCTCTTGACCTGCGGTTAAATCCTAAAAGCGGTAATCCTGCATCACACCTGCTGAAAAGAATAAGCCAGCCCCGACTGGAAGAATTGCTGATTGAAAACGCAGACGAACCCAATGCAGCTATAATAGCGGCTGCCATCAAGAATGAAATAAATAAGAATTCACCTATTGAAACAACCACACAATTAAAATCTATTATTAAAGAAGTATTGCAGTTTATTCCTGCCAATGAACGAGATGAGATCATTAAGAAAACCTGTCAACGCTGCTTTCAGGCACTGCGCATCATTGTAAACGATGAGTTTGGTGTACTGGATAAATTCTTAGAAAAGCTTCCTGCTGCACTTGCAACGGGTGGAAGAGTGGCTATTCTTTCTTTTCATTCGGGTGAAGACAGGCGGGTAAAAAAATCATTCCAGCAGTTTTTTAGAGAAGGTATTTACAGTGAAATTGCACCCGACCCTATTCGTCCATCAGTTGAGGAAATCAGCAGCAATCCAAGGGCACGTTCAGCCAAGTTGCGGTGGGCAATTAAAGCATAAATCCTGCATACCGGGTCAACAATTAACAAAAAAAAGAGGCTGCCTTTACGGGCAGCCTCTTTCAGTTAAGAAGACAAATAATCAGGTTTACTTGGTTACAATTACTTTCTGTTTTGAAACACCAAATTTATTCTGGCCAACCAAAATATAAGAACCGTTATCTAAGCCATTGATTAGCTTAGTATAATTATTATCAGCATTCAATTTGATTGATAAAATTAATCTGCCTGCATCATTCATAAGGTAATATTCACCATCATTTTCGCCTTTAACAGTAATATCTCCTGCACTTGGATTTGGGTATACTGATAAATATACTGTTGGAGGAATTGAACTTACTGAAGGAGTTCCCGGATTTGTTTCAATCGGAGTTGCACCATGTGCACCAACAACAAGTGTATAATCTTCTACCTCTCCGTAAGATGATGTTCCGCATGAAGTAAGGTTAACACCTGTAGCTGAATCGGTCAATCTGATTCTCATTCTTACTGAACCTGATATAGCAGATACGGGCGCTGTAATGCTTGTAGTAAACGGACCTGAACCGGCAGCAGAAGTATAAACAGTTTCACCGGCATCAG
>CANJWH010000108.1 GCA_947478465.1 Bacteroidota bacterium | reverse complement strand
TACCCTCAGTAAATTCAGCAAAGCATTAGATACACAACCGCATATGTTATTGATGTAAGAAAAGCAAAAATGATTAAGTCTGCACCAAACATAGTCTTAAATGCTCTACGCTTAATCTTAAATGCTCCATGCTTAATTAAAAATGAGCCACGCTTAATCTTAAATGTTCCACGCTTAATTAAAGATGAGCCACGCTTAATCTTAAATGCTCCATGCTTAATTAAAAATGAGCCACGCTTAATCTTAAATGTTCCACGCTTAATTAAAGATGAGCCACGCTTAATCTTAAATGCTACACGCTTAATTAAAGATGAGCCACGCTTAATCTTAAATGTTCCACGCTTAATTAAAGATGAGCCACGCTTAATCTTAAATGTTCCGCGCTTAATTAAGGCTGTACCGCACTTAATTAAAAATGAAAAAAATGCAATTATTATAACTTCAATTAATTACTAACTAAAAAAAACCAAACAACATGGCTATCTACAAAATCCACTGTAAACTAACATTCCACAATCTTAAATTCGATGAGATTAATGACTTTGCCGTAGGTGTTGCCGATGGTGTGTATGGCCACCCCGGTACATTTCCTGCACCCACCATTACTGAACCCATTTTGAGGGGCTTAATAACCGAGTTTGGTACTAAAAAAGGAAGTTACGAAAGCGGCAATGTGCCCCGCACTGTTTTTATTACCGCCAAAGACAATCTGATGGCAGCCCTTGATACCATTGCAGATTATGTTGACAGCGAAGCAAAAGGTAATGCCAACACCGTTACCCTTGGCGGGTATGAGGCAACCAAAGGAAATGCAAGCAAGGTAAATCCGCCAGCGCAGCCCACAGGCGTTGTAATAAAGCGCGGCATAAACGGTGAGCTGCTTGCCGAGTGCACTAAAATGGATAAAGTGGTTTACTACGGTACGCTGCTTACAGCCGATAATCCCCTGCCTGATAACATTAGCATAAATGCAGCAGGGCAAGTGGTGGTAACGGGTAATAATAATCCTGCACCCGCAGCGCCATCACCCACACCCGGTCCAACACCCGGCAGTACTTACTTTATTCTGGACTTTAACAAAGCACGCAAGAAAAAATTTACAGACCTTACTAAAGGCCGCATGTATTATATCTATTTCTATGCAGCCAATGCAGGCGGAGTAAGTCCGCTGAGTGAGGGAGTGGGGTTGGATCCGTTGTAGGTTAAATGACCTCACCCTCGGTAATATGAATACAACTAACTTATGCTTATAGTATTAAAAACAAAAAAGCCCCACCAATGGCGGGGCTTTTTTGTTTCAATAGATTAAGATTACTTTGCTTCCAGTGCCTTAATTCTTTCCTGTAATTTTTGGATTACTAAATTCTGCTCCTGCATAGCTTTAATCATAACTGGTACAAGACCGGTATAGTTTACTGCTTTGTAGTTGATTGATTCCATATCTTCTTTTTTCACTAATCCGTCATGAACACTTCTGGTATCTTCAAAATAAGCTTCTTTTACCAGTTGAGGGAAAACCTGCTCCAGGTCCTGAGCCATAATACCAACCTGATCGCCTTTAGGCAAACTCATTTTTCCGAATATGCCATCACTTTTATAGTTATATGATCTTACAGGAATAGTGTTTATCATAGCCATTGCATTGCTGTAATCTTTCACATTGTTTTTAAGATTTGCATCAGAAGGCAGGTAGGCACCTGTAGAATACACATCACCGGAAAAATACCCGGCATAGTTTGTTCCAGTTCCGTTAGCAGTACCAAAAACACCATAAGAGGCAGATGATGTACCACCTGCATACCCTGCTACACCATATCTGCTTCCTGTTCCCGCAACTGTTGCATCAAAGCTGCCTCCGTACCATCCGCCATAACCTGAAACTCCGTATCCGTACCAACCTGCAACAGTATTCTCGCCTCTTAATCCGTCTGAATCAATGTTGCCGGTATGATTACATTTCCCGAATATTGCAGAGGATGCTCCATCAGTTGTATTAGTAACCACATGAAGCTGACTGGTAGGTGCTGGTTGATTAATACCCACATTACCGTTAGCCAAAATTCGCATACGGCTATTTCCATTCGTTCCAAACTGCAGGAAACCGTCTTCCCAGTTCCATACATTGGCATTGTTTCCCGTGGCATCATCGTGTCCTACCATAAACCCATCGTAATCTGAATTACCGGTTGTAGAATTCTGAAAATTCATAACAGCATAGCTTGAAGGTTCGTAAACGGTAAGATTGTAAGAAGGTGCGGTAGTTCCTAAACCTACATTTCCACTTCCGCCTTCAAAAAAAACTCTCACTGCTTCGTTGCTGCCAGCTGTAACATCCCAAAGCTGCAAATCCTGCCCGCCACCAATTGTACCAAATGCCCAACCATCTGCAGAAGGATAACCAAGTTTAATTTCACCTGCACTGGAATTGACAAATAAACTTCCATTATCAATATGGAATTTAGATGTTGGACCCGCAGTTCCTATACCCACATTGGTGCCATTGTCAAAAATCTGTGAGTTGCCTAAGGTAGTTACGGAAGTAAATTTAGAAACGTAGTTAGTAGTACCGCTAACGTTGGCAGCAGATTTTGCATTCAATGCATAAGGCACCGAAACCAATTGTTGTGTGCCCATACTGGTGTAAGATGTTCCGCCCGATGCATCCATTAATACTTCAACGTAAAAAGCATTAGCTCCCCAACCTATTGTATTGAATGTTCCGGTTACGTTGCTTCCTGTTCCAATCTGCACATTAAATAAACCAAATGCATTGGTGCTTATGGCATGTGTTTCAGAATATACAACTGCTCCTCCAGAAGTGCCACTGTGTAATTTAACTTGTAAACCTACTGCCTGATTTGGAAGTACGTTGCCTGAATTGTCGCGCGCTACTCCCTGATAATTCATTTTTTCAGGGGCTTGTGCAAATACGGTTGCTACTGAAAGTGCTACCGTAAAAAGTGATAGTAAAATCTTTTTCATGTTTTTGGTTTTTTGGATTAATTAGTGTGCATTCATTTTTTGAACTTTGTAAGTGTAGTTTACACTTCCGTCAATTGAATAAACACGCAGCAGATAATTAGCGCGCGCATACTCATTCATGCTGATTTGAACATTGCCTTCAACAGCACCAATCTTACGGGCCTGCAAAAGTTTTCCGTTCATGTCAAACAAATCCAGTTGCAAATCTTTAAGATTATTAACCAGATTAATGTTCAGCACATCAGCTGTCGGGTTTGGAAACACCGTAACATTTACTCCTGCCACAGTCTGTTCTTCAACAGCAGTTGCAGTAAGAAGGGTCTGATGAAAACCCTGGGTAATGGTGTTGCTTCCGTTGGATACTGTTGTGATAATGGGTTCGCCAACAGTCCAGCTCAGTTGTGCATTACCCGCACTGTAATGTGTGCCGGCACTTGCTATAACCTGAGGCGAAATGCTTTGACCATTTACCACTGCAGCTCCTGCAAAGGGCAACAACGTTAAAATGATTTTTTTCATAGTGGTTGGTTTAAGTATTTGAAGGGCCAAATGTATTGTATATATCGAGCAGACAACATGATTTAAATCAGAGGTAAGTATGATTTAATACAACCTTAACGAAGAGCAAGGATTTTAATTTGAAAAAAATTATAAAACAAAAAGCCCCGCTGATAGCGGGGCTTTTTGTAATAAAAAATCAGAGAAATATTATTTCTGATTTTCTTTAACTGCTACAGAACTTTTTCTTTTTTCTGAAGTTGCAGGAGCTACAACAGCAGGTTTGTTTTGCTGCAGTTGGTTAACGTAAGCAGCTTTTTCAGCTTGTTCGCTTTGCACTTTTGTTGCTTCTGCTTGTTTAGCTTCAGTAGTGTTAAGGTTTTGTTGATCCACCTGACTACTTTGAACTACTTTAGCTGGCTCATTAGTTGAATTAATTACTGCGCTTTGCGCTGAAGCACTTTGTATACCGGTTGCAAGAACCAGTGTGAATATTGATACTATTATTTTTTTCATATTTAGTTTTTTTAAAATTTTTATATTTTTTGAACTTAATTGAGAATTTTCCAATCTTTTTAATAATAATGATTAACGCACTAAGTGTCCGCTGAAATAATGAAAATTGGTAGAAGCACCCGAATTCGGAGTATAAGTTCCACTGAAACCATCCATAATAATTTTTACAGTTTCTCCTGCTGCAAGAGTAACATCAACACTTGAATGCACAGTTGCATATGAAAAACCAGAAGCAGCCACATCAGTAGTGCTGCACCCGAAATAAGCATTAATGGATGAGTAGAAACAAATATTAAAAGAACCCGCAGTTGTAGCATTTCCTCTTAAACCAGCATCAAAATGGTAAACACCTGCTACAGGAGCAGTGAAAACACCTGTTGCAGGGTTATAATTATCTCCTCCGTTATCAAAATCCTGTGTGCCAAAAATAATACCTGTTGTTCCGGCTGTGTTTGCAGTTGCTGGTGCAACTCTGGCTCTAAAAGAAACGGAACCATTCCAACTTCCATTACCATTAGCATCGGAAACAAAAACTTTTTGTGCACCTTGTGTACCATCTACTACTTGTAACACACCGCCTACATAAGCTTTGCCGTTGCTATAAACACCAAAAAGGTTAGAAGAACCATCCAAGTAACCTAAACCACCCCATGTAGATGAAGAATATGCTCCTACAACACCTCCTGTGTTAGCTGATGAACCTATCATGTAACCATAAACACCGGCCTGATATGCGCCAAAACTTGCACCTTCACCATGTACCCCTGCATAATTGTTTCCTATTCCCCATGATGTTCCTGCTGTTGTATTGCTGTTGTAACCATTAACAGCGTTGGCAGTTAATTCAGTTGTTCCATATACACCAGACCATTTACCTGCATCATCTTTATAAGATAAGGCACCCCAAGTAGCGTTGTCTTGAGAAGTACCTATAACACCAGCAATATTATTGGCTGATGAATACCAGTTTATTCCTTGAACTCCTGATTCATATGCTGCGTTACTTTCATTAAGACCTAAAGTTCCACCTCCACCATGAGAAAAGTAATCCCAAGCTGTTCCATTGTTTATTGTACCACCTGAATTAGAACCAACAATTGCCCACTTATCACTTGAAGAAGTTGCATAGACAGACAAAGCAGGTGTTGAAGAAGCTGCAGCTGCAATAATAAGTGAATTAGCATCCTGATAAACTCTGCTGTCGCCTAAACCGGTTGCACTTGTCCATAATGGTAAATAGTCAACTGTTCCGCTGCCAGAAATACCAGGACCGGTTGGACCAATAGGGCCTGTAGCGCCCGCTGCTCCTGTAGCACCTGCTGCGCCTGTTGCGCCCGCTGCTCCTGTTGCACCTGCTGCGCCTGTTGCACCTGCTGCTCCCGTTGCTCCGGCAGCGCCTGTTGGGCCCGTTGCGCCTCCTGTACCTGATGATTTAGCATACAATGCATAAGGAACAGAAATCAATTGTTGTGTTCCCATGCTAACGTATGATGTTCCGCCTGTTGCGTCCATCAATACTTCAACATAAAAAGCATCTGCTCCCCAACCGATTGAGTTGAATGTTCCGGTTACGTTGCTTCCTGTTCCAATCTGCACATTAAATAAACCAAATGCATTGGTGCTTATGGCATGTGTTTCAGAATATACAACAGCTCCACCCGATGTTCCGCTGTGCAATTTAACTTGTAAACCTACTGCCTGGTTTGGAAGTACGTTGCCTGAATTGTCGCGCGCTACTCCCTGATAATTCAATTTCTCAGGGGCTTGTGCGAATACGGTTGCAACTGATAGCGCCACCGTAAATAGTGATAGTAAAATCTTTTTCATTTTGTTTTTGTTTTTTTAGGTTAATTAGTGTGCATTCATTTTTTGAACTTTGTAAGTGTAGTTCACACTTCCATCAATTGAATAAACACGCAGCAGGTAATTTGCACGCGCATACTCATTCATGCTGATTTGAACATTGCCTTCAACAGCGCCAATCTTGCGGGCCTGTAAAAGTTTTCCGTTCATGTCAAACAAATCCAGTTGCAAATCTTTAAGATTGTTAACAAGATTAATGTTCAACACATCAGCTGTCGGGTTTGGAAACACCGAAACATTTACTCCTGCCACAGTCTGTTCTTCAACAGCTGTAGTAGTAAGAAGGGTCTGATGAAAACCCTGCGTGATGATGTTGCTGCCGTTGGAAACGGTTGTGATAACGGGCTCTCCAATAGTCCAACTCAGTTGTGCATTACCTGCACTATAATGAGTTCCCGCACTTGCAATAACCTGCGGTGAGATGGATTGACCATTTACCAAAGCCGCACCTGCTAAGGGCAACAAGGTTAAAATGATTTTTTTCATGTGGGTTGGTTTAAGTATTTGAAGGTACAAATGTATTATATATATCGAGCAGGCAACATGATTTTTATCATTTCAGTATGATTTAATACAATCTTAACAAATCACAGCTATATGAATTTGCTAAGGAGGTAAAAAAAAGTTCACAAACTTTAATTAAAGTTTGTGAACTTATGTGTTATCCTGATAGTTATCGGGCCTCTTCTCCCTCTGTGAACTAAGTACTAATCAAGTATAATCTTCCTCGTCACTACCCCACCCTCCATCTTCACATTCACAAGATACATTCCTTTTGCTGCAGCACTTAAATCAATTTTATGCGAGTAAAAGTCAGCGCCCGATAGTTGTTTGTTATAAATAAGTTGTCCTGTTATATCAAACACCTCAATTTGTGCATTCTCGTTTTTACTCAACATTACATCAACAGTAAGTTGCCCCTGTGTTGGGTTAGGATAAACAAACACTTCCGGTTCAATCGCGTTCTCCTCAACCGGTAAT
>CANJWH010000107.1 GCA_947478465.1 Bacteroidota bacterium | reverse complement strand
GTAGCGTAGTTTTTCTGCGCCCACTTCACCTCCGCCAATTATAAGCACATTTAGTTTTTCTAATTTCAGAAAAACAGGATAGAGTGTGTTTTGAGAATTCTGTTGCATTTATCTTTTCAATAAATTTTCAACATGTAATTCATTTATAAACTCAGGACTGAGTGACACTACTTCTCCGGCAACAATTATCGCAGGAGTTGAAACACCTTTTCTAGCTGTAATTTCAACAATTGTTTCAATAGTCCCAATCACTGTCTTTTCATTTTCTAATGAACCATTTTGTATGATGGCAACAGGTAAATTGCTTTTCCCGTTTTGTCTGAAAATCTCTGTGATTTCTTTCAGTTTATTCACTCCCATTAATATTACAATAGTAGCAGTGGATTGAGCTGCAATCTTAATGTCTTCCGATAATTGATGACAGCTTGTAGTAGCTGTGAGCACCCAAAAACTTTCAGTCATTCCGCGGTTGGTAAGTGGAATTTTTTGCAAGCCTGAAAGTGATGTAGCGCTCGACAATCCGGGAATAACCGTTGTTTCAATTCCGAAACTTTCAGCATATTCAATTTCTTCATAGCCTCTGCCAAAAACAAAAGGATCGCCACCTTTAAGGCGAACAACATGTCCGTATTCAAGAGCTTTTTTAACAATAAGGTCATTAATTTCTTCTTGCTTCAGGCTGTGCTGACCGGCACGTTTTCCTACTGAAATCTTCAGCGCTTTTGCCGGTGCGTAGTTCAATAAATCAGGATGCGTTAAAGCATCATATAGCACCACATCAGCTTGCTTCAAAGTTTTAACACCTTTCAGCGTAACCAGTTCGGGGTCGCCCGGACCAGCGCCAACAAGACTTAAAAATGGTTTCTTATTTTTCATAAAATCAACTTAGTGACGCACTTTCTGCTATTTGTTTATTGCGTAGCTCATTGATGTCTTTCAGAAATTTTCCGGCTTCTGCAAAATACTTATCTGCAAATTCTTTAGTCGGTTCGTTTTTCTGAATTTGATTTACAAATTCAGAGAAATCAGCAACAGCAGTGTATTCGCCAGTGGTTATAAAGTTTTCCTGAAAATCGGAAATGATTTTATTGTGTGTATTGCATTGAACTTGCTTGCCCAACAACATTGCTTTAGCTCCTGAAATAAGCGTAGCATAAGAATGATAAATCGCATCCGCATATTGCTTGTTCTCCAATGCTTTTGTTGACCATTCGTATTTTTCTTCGGCTTCATAAATCAGTGTGGCAACCAAGTCAATCATAACACCTGCGCACTCACCAACACCAACAGCTGTTTTGTAGCTTTCGGTATGTCCCCAGTCAATAAAGTCTTCTTGCGTTAAGTTGCTTAAATCCGCCAACGGCTTTAGCAATTCATAGAAATAGTTTTTACCCTGTCTGCGGAAATAGTCATTGAATTTTTCATTTTGCTGAACATTGGCTTTGTAGTCGTTCAGAAGATTTCTCACTAATTGCGGCCCGCGTTTTGAAGGCACTTTAATTACTTTTTCAGCAATTAATCCCACTCCGTTTCCTGCTGCACCACCGCCCAAAACCAATTGCAAGGAAGGCAAAATGAATGCACCACTTTTCAGCGAACTTCCCTGAAATCCTATGCTTGCTGCCATGTGTTGTCCGCATGAATTCATGCAACCACTAATTTTTATATCAACGTCTTTATTGTGCAGAAATTCAGGAAACTCTTCTTTTACCACTTTCTCTAATTCAACCGCAGTTCCTGTACTGCTTGAAATTCCGAGGTTACAAGTGTCTGTTCCGGGACAAGCTGTAATATCTGCGGTACTGTTAAAACCAGCTTCGGATAAGCCGATTTTATACAAAGCATTGAAAAGATGAGGCAACGCTTCTTTGCGTACATACTTGAATAAATAATTCTGGTTGATGGTAATTCGGATATCATCTGCCGCGAATTCTCTTGCTACTTCTGCTAGTTCACGGGCTTTTAAAGTTTTTAAATTGCCAAGTAAAACCTTTACATAAACTCCGTAAAATCCTTGTTGCTTTTGCTCAAATACGTTTGTAGCCAACCATGTTTGATAATGATTTTCGTCAGCAACTTTTACTTCAGCGAATTGTTTTTCTGTTTTTGGAAGCGGCTCTGGCAAAGCATTTCTGTCAATTTTAAACGTTTTTGACTTTAATGATTTTTGTTCTTCGGCAACTAATTCCATCAGTTTTTCTAAACCAATATCATGGAGCAGGTATTTTATTCTTGCCTTGTGTCTGCGAGTGCGTTCACCGTATTTATCAAACACACGCAAAACACCTTCTGTGAAAGGGATAATCAAATCTTCGTGCAAAAATTCATAGGCGGTATAAGCGAGGAAGCTTTGTGCGCCAAGTCCACCACCAATCAATACTTTAAAACCGCGCTCACCTTGCTCATTTATCTTTGGTATAAATCCAAGGTCGTGCATGAAGGTGAGGGCCGTGTCTTTATCGCTTGATGAAAAAGCAATTTTGAATTTTCTTCCCATTTCCTGACAGACTGGGTTGCGCAAAAAATAACGGAACATTCCATCTGCATAAGGCGAAACATCAAATAATTCATCGGGGTCGATACCCGCAATGTCGGATGCGGTTATGTTGCGAACTGTATTTCCGCAAGCCTCCCGTAGTGTAATATCGCTCTGTTCCAATTTTGCCCATAGCTCAGGGGTTTGTTCCAGTTTTACAAAGTGAATTTGTATATCCTGTCGTGTAGTTGCGTGCAGCACACCGCTTGAATATTCATCTGCAACATCACAGATTTTAATGAGTTGGTCAGGCGTTACTTTTCCGAAAGGAAGTTTAATGCGAATCATCTGAACGCCTTCCTGACGTTGGCCGTAAACACCACGGGCCAAGCGCAGACTACGAAATTTTTCGCTATCTATCTTACCTTCTTTGAATAGACGTATCTTTTTTTCAAGGTCAATAATATCTTGCTGTACAATGGGGTTCTCTAATTCAGTTTGGAAACTTTTCATCTTTAATATTTAGTTAATAGAAAGCATAATGGTTCTAAGGCTCAGGAAAATAATCACAAAGCCTACAATTAACATGAGCGTGCGGTTGTTTACTTTTTGGCATAAATAAGCTGCAAATGGTGAGGCAAAAACACCGCCTGCCATCAGGCCAACTACTACAATCCAGTTATCAATACCGAGCATGAATGTGAACGTGCTGGCTCCTGCCAATGCAATAAAAAACTCAGCAAGGTTTACCGAGCCTATGGTGTAGCGTGGGTTTCTTCCCTTGCTTAAAAGATTGGAAACAACAACCGGTCCCCAGCCACCACCACCAATAGCATCTACCAGCCCGCCAAAAAATGCAAGCGGACCAATGTTTTTTGTTTTTGTTTTTAAGATGTTTTTTTGAAGTGCTTTATATATTACCACCAATCCCATTATCATCAGGTAAGCTGCGATATAAGGCTTGATTTCTTTTCCGTCAATGGAGCTAAGGAAGTAAGCGCCAATCACCGCGCCAATCACCCCCGGAATAACTAAACTGCGAAAGAGTTTTTTATTAACGTTTTTGAACTTCAAGTGTGATAATCCGGATGCACCTGATGTAACCACTTCGGCTGCATGAACGCTTGCACTTGCTGAAGCGGGAGGTAGTCCTAAACTTAATAAGAATGTGGTAGAACTTATACCGTAAGCCATACCCAGCGAACCATCAATCATTTGTGCCAAAAAACCAATCAGGGCAAACATGAAAAAGTCAATATAATTAAAGCCGTATATCAGTTGTTTTAACGTTTCCGTTTCTGTAAAATCGGGCTGAAAATGAAGTCCTACGACAATAAACAATACTGCAACAAGCATTAGAGAGGCTATAATGAGTGACCATTTTACTATCGGATTATGAAGCGACATTTCTGCTTTTTTTTGATAGGGAAATGGTATGATAAATTGTAACCCGCACTATATCCCAACTATTAAAATCCTTTCCTGAAGAACGTTGTTGAAACCAATGCATATAGCCAGCTTCTATAGACAGACTTTTTATAATATTATATTTTAGTCCTGCGTAAATTCGGTTTTGGTCAAAGACATTATATTGTATGTTTCTCCCAATATTTAATAATATTTCGTCATAAATTCTTAGTTTTAGTTTTTCCAGTATTGAAAAATCAACACCAATTTGGTAGCGGAATCTTAAATTAAATCTGTAGCTGTCAGCTAGTTTTTCATTTTCTGTATTTCTTATAAATCGTTCTTCAATTTTGTAACGATGACTGATATTGAATTTGCCAATAGTATTTTTAATATTCAGTTCCTGATGCGGTCTTATTTCCGGAACAGTGAGACTGCCGAATTCTTCAGAATGTTGGTTTTGCAAAAAGTAAGCAATACCCGCAGACACTGAAATTTTTTTCATAAAATTATATTGTAGCTGCGTTCGTATAAGAAACAGTTGTTGCCTGTCGGGAGTAAAAAATCTTCTGTTGTCAACCTCTGTTAGCAGTGTCCATTTCTCGGAAAATTCAAGGCTGTTGTAATAGCGTAACCACCACTGATCTCCGTAGCTGATGTTCTTTGTTTGAGCCATCAGCGTTGAGCCAGAATCGAGTATTTTGAAAACTAATACTGCTATTATTACACCTCTTTTTATCACAATAGTTGATAATTAAAGGGCGCAAAAATATAAACTCTATCGGATTAATAGACTATTGCAACAAAAAAATTATTTTCTGTTCTTCGCTGGTGTTTGTTCTTTCTTTAAAACATCGGAAATGCTGGTATTTTCAAGAATGGCAAGTGTGGCATCACGCACCTGCATGGCTACCTGGCTTATGCCGCAGGTTTTTTCATCCACACATTCTTCGCAGCGTTGGTAAAAGTTAAGACTAACGCAAGGTAGGAGGGCAATAGGTCCGTTGGTAAGGCGTATCACTTGTGTGAGCTTTACATCTTCTGGTTTTTTAATCAGATAGTAGCCACCGCCAAATCCTTTTTTGCTGCCTAATATTCCGGCATTTTTAAGTTCAAGCAGAATGGCTTCCAGAAATTTCTTTGGAATATGTTCGCTTTCTGAAATGTGGCTGATTAGCACTGGGCCTTTATCATACTCACGGGCAAGGTACACCAGTGCTTTGATTGAATACTTGGATTTTTTGGAAAGCATTGTGCAAAAGTAATTTTTTTCTGTGCCAGTTGTGATTTTATATCCCAATCAACAAGTGTATTTTTAGCACGTGAAAAAATGGATTTTAAGTATCGGTCTTATTCTGTTGTGCGTTGTTACTTCTACTGCGCAAATAGATACGGTTAGAGTGAAACCGCCAGGTATGGATACGCTTGCTGCGATGAAGTATTTTGAAAGCAAAGGTTTGAAAGTAGATTCCTGTGTTAATCAAAATCTGTATTTCGAAATTTATAAATGGTTGAATACACCATATTGTTATTCAGGTGAAACTGCAAAAGGAATTGACTGTTCAGGTTTTTCTAACAAAATTTACCAAACAGTTTATGGCAAAACTCTAGACGGAGGCTCACGTGATATTTTTACAAAGGTTAAGCCCATCAACATTAAACTGGCACAAGAAGGCGATTTACTCTTCTTTAAAATATGGAAAGGACAAATATCACACGTTGGTATTTATTTGCAGGGGCGCAAGTTTGCACATGCCACCACGCAGGCTGGTGTCATCATTAGTGATCTTGATGAAGCCTATTACAAGAAGTATTTTTATAAAGCTGGGCGTCTACTTCAGTAAATCTAGTGCAACTTTAATAATACCTTTAGCAACAATTTAAAATGCTTCTATGAAAGTTATTCTGCCTGTTGTTTTCTTTTCGCTTACCTCCGTTTTTGTATCGGCACAATCTACTTTCGATAAAAGAAATGACCTTGAAAAATCATCTTTAAAAGGCTCTGTAGCCTCAATTAAAGAAACCAAATACGCTGTAAGATTTGAGAAAGGAAAAGCAGTGAAAGACACCGTTACTGAATCACCAAAATCATATCGTTATAACAAGTCAGGATATATTACCGAAGAAGTTTATTACGAATTGAACGACAGTATAAACGAGCGATGGAGCTTTGTGTTTGATGACAATAACAAACAACTGGAAGGCAATCGCTATATGGGTGATGGTTATCTTATCTGGAATTATACATGCACCTATGATGCTGTTGGTAACTGCACCGAAATAAGCAAATACGAAGATGGCAGTCTGGTTGAGATTTCAAACTTTACCTATGACAGTAAAGGTAATTGTATTTCTTTAAGTTCGGAATCGGAGGGTATATGGGCAGACACCATGCGCTACGATTCTAACAATAATGAGATTGAACATATAACCATTAACCCGGAAGGCGAAATTGTAATGCACAGAACCCATCAGTATGACAGTAATAACAATATGATTGAATCCGTTGAGTACGATAATCTTGGTGCTATTTCGTTTAAGCAAACCTTTGCTTACGACAAAAATAACCGAGAAATTGAAAGTAAATTTTATACATCTGCAGGCGATGTGATGGAGCGTGTTGGCCGCACTTACGACAACAAAGGGAATGCAATAACATACACTTCTTTCAAAGATAATGGCGACCAGAAATGGTCAATTACTTATACTTATAATTATGACAAGCGGCAGAATTGGACAGAAAAAACTGATATTACTGACGGTAAGGCTACTTACATTACTGAACGGTTAATCACTTACTACTAGGATGATATGGAATTATTTCCAATCTCACCCTTTTATAATATTATAAAAACATTATATCTCTCTACTTTAGTCCGCTCTTTTATTAAATGGATCATGAAATTAAATTACAAATCATACCGAGATATTTGTTCGTTTTGAAAATATTTCCATCGCAATTTTACATCAGAAAGTTAAAGAGTGAATGAGTGTTTTCTGTAAAGAATTGCTTTATAAAAGAGCTTTCTTATAAATTTCATAAAAATAATCATATTGCATGTAAATATGCAGATGTCAGAGTG
>CANJWH010000106.1 GCA_947478465.1 Bacteroidota bacterium | reverse complement strand
GCATTCACTCGCGCAAGTCAAAAACTTTACTTAGTAAATTTTTCCGAGAATTTTTTTATCAGCTAATTATCACATTAGCTAATCGGCTAATTAAATTAAACCCTCGCCTTAATCTGACGTTTGTGCTTCACTTCATCAATCTCAATCTTGCTGATGATTTCGTACATGATTTCGGTGGTACCTGCTCCAACTGTCATTAAGCGGATATCGCGGAACGAACGGGCAATGCCATAATCTTCCATGTATCCCCAACCGCCATGTATCTGAAGCGCTTCATTGATAATAGTGAACGCTTCTTCGCAAACAAAAGCTTTTGCAATAGAAATAATTTTGTAGGCCTCAGGTCCTTTTTCAATAAACTCTGCAACCGCGCGGTAAGAAAGCGAACGACAGGCCTCCACACCGATTGACATTTTAGCCAGTTTATGACGTAACACCTGAAACTTGCCAATAGGGCGACCAAAAGCCTGACGCTCTTTCATGTATTTTTTTGCTTTCTCCATTGCCGATTCAGCCGCAGCAGTTCCGGTAATAGCAGCTATCAGACGCTCTTCCTGAAAATTACTCATGATGTAGTAGAAACCAAAATTCTGTTCGCCCAGCAAAGCAGATTTTGGAACAATGCAATTCTCGAAAAATAATTCGCCTGTGTCAGACGAGTGCATTCCTAATTTATTGTGGATAGAATTGGCAGAAAAGCCTGGTGTATTTGTATCAAACAGCAAAAGCGAAAGGTTATGCCCCTCTCCCGTACGTACCACTAATACTATAAAATCAGCCATTGTTCCATTGGTGATAAAGGTCTTTGAACCATTTACCACAAAGTGGTCGCCTTTATCTTCTGCAGTAGTTTTTATTCCGCCTACATCTGAACCGGCCCCGGGCTCGGTAATACCAAGTGCAGCAATTTTTTCACCGCGTAAAGCAGGTGCAAGATATTTTTGCTTTTGCTCCTCGGTTCCCAATGCATTAATTGCAGGAAGAGGAAGATAGGTGTGTGCATACAACGACATAGAAAGTCCCCCAATATTGGCTTGCGATAATTCTTCAGCAATAACCACTGCCGACCACATATCCATTCCGCTGCCGCCATAAGCCACAGGAAAACTTACGCCAAAAAATCCCTGCTCACCCATTTTGCGAAATACTTCACGGTCGCAGATTTTTTCTTTCTCCCACTTCTCAATATTGGGACGAATTTCTTTGTCAACAAAAGCAGAAAAGCTCTCACGGAGCAGGTTGTGTTCTTCGGTAAAAGGATTAGTGTTGTACATTTTAATTTTTGATGTTTAATTTATAATGTTAAAAGTTATTTATTTCTTCAATGGAATATTAAGCATAGCGCGTGTTTCTTCAATGCTCGCCACTTCCCTGCCCAACATGCGAACCAGTTTTGCAGCTGCATCAATCAGTTCTCCGTTACTCTTTGCCATCTCTCCTTCGGGCAGGTAAAAATTATCTTCCAAACCTGCACGGATATGACCATCAACAGTAATTGCAGCGGCAATAGCTTGCCACTGTTTACGCCCGATACCAATCACCTGCCAGTGTGAACCCGCAGGAACACAAGATGCTTGGTGAAGAATATTTTTTGTAGAAATAGGAATACCACCCAAAACGCCCATTACAAAACTAAATACATACGGTTTTTGTAAAAGTCCCATGTCAATCAATGGTTCAGCGTTATTGATGTGTCCGTTATCAAACACTTCCATCTCAGGAATTGTTCCGGCTTCCTTCATTTTTTCAAGATAAAACTGAATATCACTGAACGGATTTTGAAATACAAAATCGTGGTAAAATTTTTTCTGTTTTGATGAATAAATACCATAGTTCATAGAACCCATATTGAGCGCAGCCATGTCTGGCTTTAATGCTGTTATATGCTGAATGCGCTCTTCTCTTGAAAGCCCCACAGCACCTGTGCTGTAGTTAATAATTGCTGTTGGGCAAAGTTTGCGAACTTCTTCTCCTATCTGCCTGTAGGTATCAATATCATAAGCAGGATAACCATCATCCTGCCTTGCATGAATGTGTAAAACACTTGCACCGGCATCAACTGCGCGTTTACCTTCTTCTGCAATTTCTTTTGGGGTGTAAGGAATATAAGGACACTGTTCGCGTCTTGCCAATACTCCTGTTAATGATGCTGTAATTACTATTTTTTTTGCCATTTTCTTTTTTTACCACTTAGGACACAAGTTCACTAAGTTTTTTTTAAGTTTTTATTTTTTTATTTCTCTTTATGATTTTCTAAGTGTTCTTGGTGCCCTTAGTGGTGAATCATTTCCCCTTCCACTCGGGTTTTCTTTTTTGCATAAAAGCCATCATCCCCTCTGCTGCATCTTCAGTCTGAATAGCCTGGCCTAACATTTCTTTCAAATATTTATGCGCATCAGCAGCAGGTATATTTTTCAGGTTATCAAACGCCTGCAAACCTAAACGAATTGCTGAAGGTGAGTACTGAAAAATCTCATCTACCAAACTTTGAACTTCTGAATCAAGATTTGTGCTTTCCACTACTTTGCTCACTAATCCCAGCCTTTGAGCTTCTGCCGCATCAGCAGATTTCGCTCTGATGCAAAAATCCAACACTGCTCTTGGCGGCATTATCTGCAACATACTTTGCATAACCTGAAACGGGAACAAACCTCTTTTTACTTCAGGCAAACTGAATGTTGTGTTTGGTGTTGCAATAACATGCGTGCATCCACAAATCAGCAAAAAACCACCGGCCAAAACGGGGGCATGAACTTTTGCAATACAAGGTTTGTGTAAGTTGTTAAACACATTACCAATAACAACTTCACTGATTGGTTCAGGAACAGTTGAAATGGTTTCTTCGGTTTGTCCTGCAAAAGCTTTTAAGTCTGCACCGGCACAAAATACATCGCCTTTGGCAGCAATCACTACAGCCCATATTTCATGATTGTAATGTGCATAATTAAGCGCAAAAGCAATCTCTTTAAACAACACAGGATTTAGAGCATTCTTCTTTTCAGGACGATTTAATGTAAGGGTAAGCAGGTGATTATTTTCTTCTACCAGCAAATGCGCAAACGTATATTCCTTTAGCTTCAGAGCCTGTTCAGCAGTGTATATCATTCTTTCATTTTTAATAAAACAGCTCCGGCTTCAACAAAGTTCTTTTCATTTACAAAAATCTCTTCCACCTCTCCATCAGCATGCGCCTCAATAGTAGTTTCCATTTTCATAGAGCTCATAACCAATAAGCCTTTGCCGCTTTGAACTTTGTCTCCTGCTTTCACCAATACTTTAATAATTTCACCGGGCATAGGTGCAACATATCCGCTTTTCGAATCGCCTGCTCCCGGCTCAGGGAAACGAGAAATTTCCCTGAATTTAAATGTGCCTTCAGAGGGGTGTTGCACAAATATTTCTTCTTTGTTTTTTGCAATAAAAAAATGCTTGCGATGTCCATCAATACTGCATGCAATAAGATTTTTTTGATTTTCGCCAGTTTCAACTGAGAATTTGTTCTCACCAATTCTGAAATCAAAGATTCCTTTCTGCAAATAGGTGTACTCGACTTTCAATTCTCTTCCATTAAAGTCTAACTGAAAGAATTGCGGCTGATAGAAAATATTCCTCCAGCCAAGCAATCCCGGTGGATAACTATGTCCGATATTACGATCTAAAAAATCATGAATAGTGGCAACAATTGCCATTTCCATCAACACATTTTCAGGAACTTCTCTTTTATATGAACTGTATTCGCGCTCAATTAGTCTTGTATCAAAACTACCGTCAACAAAGGATGGATTAGTAATTAATTCTATCAGAAAATCTTTGTTAGTTGTAATGCCAAGAATGCTCATTTTCTTAAGTGCATGAACCATATGAGTGATGGCACTTTCACGTTTTTCTGAAAATGAAACAACTTTAGCAATCATGGAATCATAAAACACACTTACTTCAGAACCGCTTACTACACCGCTGTCATAGCGCATATTGGGTAAATGTGGCTCCTGATAATACAATAATTCACCTGTTGCCGGAAAGAAATTATTTTCCGGATCCTCTGCACAAATTCTACATTCAATTGCGTGACCAACCTGCTGCACATTTTCATTTGTAAATTGCAAAGGCATTCCTTGTGCTACTTCAATTTGCAAGCGCACCAGGTCAAGCCATGTTACCGCCTCGGTTACGGGATGCTCGACTTGTAGCCGCGCATTTACTTCCAGAAAATAAAATGCTGCTTCCTGATTTTCAGTAGCCGGAATAAAGAGAAACTCAACTGTTCCTGCGCTGGTGTATTTAACAGCACGAGCCAATTCAACAGAAGCATTACCCATCTGAACACGCAATTCAGGAGTAAGTGAAGGCGAAGGACTTTCTTCAATCACCTTCTGATAACGTCTTTGCATGGAGCATTCACGGTCAAAAAAATGCGTGTAATTGCCTTCTGTATCTCCAAAAATCTGAAACTCTATATGTTTTGCCGAGGGGAAATATTTTTCCATTAACAAGGTACCATCACCAAAACTTTTTTCAGCTTCGCGCTTTGCTGCATCAAAAGCTTCTTTCAGTTCAGATGCTTTGTTTACAATGCGCATTCCTTTTCCTCCACCACCTGCACTTGCTTTCAATAAAACCGGAAAACCTATTTCACCTGCCTCATATTTAAAACGATCAAAATTCTGGTCTTCGCCACTATAGCCCGGAACAACCGGAACGCCTGCTTTTACAGCTATTTCCTTAGCGCCCATTTTTGAGCCCAACTTCTCTATAGCTTTGTGTGATGGACCTATAAAAATAATCCCTTCATCCTTGCAGCGTTTTGCAAACGAAGCATTCTCAGACAAAAAACCATAACCCGGATGAATGGCATCAGCACCTGAACGTTTTGCAGCATCAATAATTTTATCCTGAACAAGGTAGCTTTCTGAGGCATGTGTACCACCGATGCAGATTGCTTCATCCATTGAACGTACAAACAATTCATGTTTATCCGCATCAGAATAAACTGCAACGCTTACTATACCCATATCCTGTGCAGTACGCGCAATGCGGATGGCTATTTCTCCTCGATTGGCAACCAGTATTTTCTTTATTTTAGTCATATTTATTTACCACTAAGGGCACTTAGTTCACTAAGATTATCTTCAGGGAGTTCGGCAAACAATTTAGTTACAAGAGGAATTGTTGATTTGGCAATATTCGTTGAATTAAAGTTAATCAACAAGCCTTTGGGTTTATTTGTTAACTTGAGATATGAGAGCAATTGTGCTTCATAAATAGGAACCATTTCATCAACAGCCTTTAATTCAACAACTATTAAATCCTCAACTAAAATATCTATAATTAAATGTCCACCTAAATCCTTCCCTTTATACAAAATAGGAATTCTCACCTGTGATTGATAGTTTATTCCTTTTGCTTCAAGTTCATCAATTAAACAACGCTCATATACCGACTCAAGTAATCCGGAACCCATTTGCTTATTCACCTCAATAGCACAACCAACTATCTCATAAGATAATTCATTAACATATTTCTTT
Source organism: Bacteroidota bacterium (assembly GCA_947478465.1). Lineage (GTDB taxonomy): Bacteria > Bacteroidota > Bacteroidia > SXHM01 > SXHM01 > SXHM01. Next base: position 1,594 of record CANJWH010000106.1, on the reverse strand, counting down.
GTAATCATCATCTAATCTCAGTGTTCTTGTGTTCTTAGTGGTAACAACTACATTCTGAATACTCCAAACCCTTCAGCACCTTTAAACTCTGTGTTATGAATGACATCCATACACAGTTTTAAATAATTTCTTGTTTCGCGCGGGTCAATCACACCATCGTCCCACAATTGTCCGCTGGCATACCATGCGTTACTTTGCTTTTCGGCTTCTTTTACCATGTATTGAGCCATCTGTCTGCCTTGTTCCTCATCATAAGAAATTCCTGATTTTTCGGCAGCAGCGCGGCCAATTATCTGCATCACACCGGCAAGCTGGTCGGGGCCCATTACAGCAATTTTAGAATGAGGATAGCTGAACAAAAATCTTGGCTTATATGCCCTTCCGCACATGGCATAATTTCCTGCGCCATAGCTTGCACCTGTAATAATAGTTATTGCCGGCACTGTTGAATTACTTACCGCATTTATCAATTTTGCACCACTCTTAATTATTCCTTCTTCCTCATATTTTTTGCCTACCATAAAACCTGTAATGTTTTGGAGGAAAAGCAGTGGTGTATTATTCTGATTACAAAGCTGAATAAACTGTGCGCCTTTGTTTGCAGATTCTGAAAACAAAACTCCGTTATTTGCTAAAATTCCAATTCTGAAACCATTTATAGTGGCATAACCTGTAACCAATGTGCTGCCATAAAGTGGTTTAAATTCCGAAAATTCCGAGCCGTCAACAATTCTGGCAATCAACTCGCGCTGGTCAAAAGGAATGCGCACATCAGCAGAAACAACTCCAAGAATTTCTTCTTTGTCATATAGCGGTTCTTTAATTTCAATGCTTTCTTTCTCCAGAGGTTGTTTAAGATTGGAAAGAATTTCTCTGGCTAAGCGTAATGCATCCAATTCATCTTCTGCCATGTAATCCGAAACTCCTGAAACGGTGCTGTGCATTTTTGCTCCGCCCAGACTTTCTTCATCCGTAACTTCGTTTGTTGCCATTTTTACAAGAGGTGGACCGGCAAGAAAAACTTTGGCTTCGTTCTTCACCATAATAACATAGTCGCTCATGCCGGGAATGTAAGCTCCACCAGCCGTGCTGTTTCCAAACACAATAGAAATGGTTGGGATACCTTCTTTTGAACGCCTTGTTATTTCTCGGAAATTAGTTCCTCCATAATTAAAAATCTTTGCCTGATCAGGAAGATTGGCTCCGGCAGATTCAACCATATTAATTCCCGGCAAACCATTTTCCAATGCAATTTCACCAATACGCAAACCTTTTTGCAACGTAGCATAATCAATGGCTCCACCTTTTATGGTTCCTATGTTTGAATTAATCATACACATTCTTCCGCTTACAAAACCAATTCCGCAAACGATGGTTCCACCGGGGCCAAAACCATCCATCCCCCAGCCTGCCAGCGGACATAATTCCATGAAAGGCGAATCGCGGTCAAGCAATAATTCAATGCGCTCACGCGCTAATAATCTTCCTGCTTTTTTTGTGCGTGCTAAATATTTTTCTTCGCCCTGAAATAAGGCCTCCTGCATTTTTCCGTCCAACTCTTTTATCTTCTCCTGCATCAATGCAAGATTGCTTT
>CANJWH010000105.1 GCA_947478465.1 Bacteroidota bacterium | reverse complement strand
TGATACTCACTTAGGTGGTGATGACTTTGACCATAAAATAATTGAATGGCTGGTTACCGAATTCAAAAATGAAAACGGAAATCTAGACTTAACAAAAGATCCAATGGCTTTGCAACGATTGAAAGAAGCTGCAGAGAAAGCAAAGATTGAATTATCAAGTTCTACTTCAACCGAAATCAACCTGCCTTACATTATGCCGGTTGACGGAATTCCAAAACACTTAGTACGCACATTAAGCCGCGCTAAATTTGAAGCCTTGGTTGATGATTTGATTAAACGCACCATCGCACCTTGCCAAAGCGCATTGAAAAATGCAGGTTATTCAACGAGCGATATTGATGAAGTTATTTTGGTTGGTGGTTCAACACGTATTCCTGCTATCGTAGATGCAGTTCAAAAATTCTTCGGTAAAGCTCCTTCAAAAGGTGTGAACCCCGATGAAGTAGTGGCTGTAGGTGCTGCAATCCAAGGCGGTGTATTAACAGGTGAAGTGAAAGATGTATTGCTGTTAGATGTTACTCCACTTTCATTAGGTATCGAAACAATGGGCGGTGTATTCACAAAACTAATTGAATCAAACACAACCATTCCAAGCAAAAAATCAGAAACGTTTTCAACCGCAAGCGACAACCAGCCTTCAGTAGAAATTCACATCATGCAAGGTGAGCGCCCGATGGCAAAAGACAACCGTCCTTTGGGTCGTTTTCACTTAGATGGAATTCCTCCGGCACCACGCGGTGTTCCACAGATTGAAGTAACATTTGATATTGATGCGAACGGTATTCTCCACGTGTCTGCAAAAGACAAAGCAACCGGAAAATCACAGCAAATCAGAATTGAAGCACAATCAGGTTTAACTGATGAAGAGATTAAAAAGATGAAAGCTGAAGCTGAAGCAAATGCTGAAAGCGACCGCAAAGCAAAAGAAGAAGCAGATAAAGTAAATCAGGCTGATGCATTAATTTTCCAAACCGAAAAACAATTGAAAGAGTTTGGCGATAAATTGCCTGCTGATAAAAAAGCTCCGATTGAAAGTGCTCTTACTGAATTGAAAAAAGCACACGAAACACGCAACATTTCAGGAATTGACAGTGCAATGGCAACATTGAATACAGCATGGACTGCGGCTTCGGAAGAAATGTACAAAGCAACTCAGGGACAACCGCAAGACAACGGTAATGCCGGAACTGCTGACAATAACCAATCTTCAGGCGCTGGTAGTCAGGAAGCTACTGATGTAGATTTTGAAGAAGTAAAAGACGAGAAGAAATAATCATCCATTACAGCTATTGCAAAAAGCCCCGCACTTCTGCGGGGCTTTTTTGTTTTCGACAAACGACAGAATATAATCGGTAACATAGCGTATTAATTAACCAAAAAACTTTTCTTTTAAAAGTTGAAACAGATTTTTACATTTGGCTTCCCCTAAACTTTACGACTAAAGGATAAATGAATTTTACACAACGAAAATTATTTTTTATTTCGATTTCGCTGTGTTTACTTACACTTTATTGTTTCTCCGTTTCTGCTCAGGAAGAAAAATCACGCGAACAGGAACTTGAATATTTCCAGAAGTATGCTTGCCGTACTATCAAAAAAATTACCATAAAGATTATAAACCCTGCAGGAACAAGCCTTAACCCTGCGAATTTAGACACGCTTCCACACAAAGAACTTATCATCAACAAACTTCACAGTCGCAGTGGTGGCCGAAATATTCTGAAACTTCTTTTGTTTAGAAAAAATGACTGGCTTGAACCTTCTTTACTTGTAGATTGTCAACGCAGTCTGCGGCAGAATTCAAGTTTCAATGATGCCTTAATTAGTGTAAAAGAAATTGAAGGAACAGATGATGTTGAAGTTTTAGTAATGGTTCAGGATAAACAATCGCTTGCCATTACAGGTGGAATTATGGACGGGCGTTTTTTCGCAGGTTTTAACCTCAATAATTTCCTGGGGCTTGGTCACCGTTTTAGCGGCAGTGCATCTTTCAACTATGATGTAAAAAATCCTGTTACAGTAAGAGCTGACTATTCAATACCTAATTTATTCCGAACACGTTTTAACTTGAGAGGGAGTTTTTCGATTGATAAATTCAGACAACGTTATGGATTCGATTTCAGAAGAAACTTTGTTTTGCTTAATGATAAATGGGCAGGAGGTATAAAATCTTACTGGAACACCGATTATACTTTTTTCAATAATGATATTCATCGCGAAAAACTTTCTTACAACTATCAGGATGTATGGCTGGCAAGGTCTTTCAGAGTTTCATTCATTGAAAAAGCCAGCAAGTATGCCCGACTGATTACCTCTATTAGAGCATACAGAAAAGTTTATGATAGTGCTCCTACTTCTGACAGCTATAGTCCCTATAAAAACAACGGATATGTTTTGGCTAGCATTGGTATTGCTAACCTTGACTATTACCAGATGCGTGGAGTATATTTTCTGAATACAAATGAATTTTTGCCAAAAGGACTAAACTTTTCCATCATTGGAGGAATGAATTACCAGCAGGTTCACCGCACCCATTGTTATATGGGAATGAACATAAACTACGGCCACATGTTTAAAAATGGCAGTTACGTCTATACCGAAGTTTCCAGCGGAAATTACATATCTACCTATGGTTACAGCAAAGGAGTTGTAAATATTGAAATGGATTACATAAGTAAGTATTTAAAACTGGCAGAAGGATGGGGAATCAGACAGTTCATTATTTTTAACGGGAAACTGGGAATACAAAAACCAGCAGATGAAAATTATAGTTTTAAAGGAATGCAGGGTATGCAATATGACAGACCAGGTCCTTTAGTTGGTGCTAAGGGTGTCAGCATGAAATTAGAAACCGTAATTTATGATCCACTAACGGTTCTTACATTTAAATCACAAGTATTTCTTTTTGCAACATATGGGGTGGTGGGACAAAAGGATAATATGTCAGCACTTTTCAAAAGCCGCGTTTTTCAGGGTTATGGAATTGGTCTACGATTGATGAGCAATAAAATAGGACTTAACTTTGTTGAAATTTCTTTTGCCTATTACCCTACTGCATCAACAGCAGGTGCTAATCCTTTTGGATATGCAGTTACAGGTGATAATTATAATGCAGTAAGTTCAGATAATCTTTTTTCGCCTGATGTAATAAGTGCAGAGTAGAATCTATTTACTCTACCTCAACAGGAAAAGACATCAACAGATTTTTAGCAACTGCTTTCCCGTTAATAGTTCCCGGAGCAAATTTCAGTTCTTTTAATATGCTGATGATGCTTTGGTCAATGCCATAACCCACTTCAGTTACTATTGAAAAATTACTGAGTGTACTATCAGGGTTTACATCAAAATTAATCATGGATTCGCCTTTTACTTTGCGGTCAACTGCATCACGCGAATATTCCAGTTTATTAAACACGTATTCATACATCGCCATTTCTCCCGCAGGAAAAAATGGGTCGCTGTCAGCTTTTATTTTTATGTTTTTGTTGTAGTCGTAGTTCGGAGCATCTTGTGCCAGGGCTGATACAGAGAAGAACAGAATAAATGGCATAATGTATCTCATGAGTTTATGATTTTAAGTTTGGCAAATTTAAGTAACAACTGCTTCTGCCCCACTCCTTCAAAAAACACTGTTGCTTTTTTATTGGGCAACATACCTTCCACGTTCAGCACTTTTCCAATTCCAAATTTTTCATGTTCTACCTGCATTCCCGATTGCAATTTCATAATTGCTTCTGCATCATCGGCAGTGAAAGGTGCAGAGGAAGTTTTATTTACGTTAACTAAATTCTTTGGAACAACGGGCGGTGTATAGGCTGGTTTTGGGGCAGCTGGTTTTGCTTTGTACTGATTATAACTGTTACTATTTCCGCTGCCAGTTGGTCTTCTAAAATTCTCCCAGTCCAGATCATTATATTGATGATCGTTAGCCGGTTTTGGTGCTTTGCGGTCAAAGCCTTCAAACTCTAAATACTGCGAATCTATCTCTTCAAGAAAGCGTGAAGGTTCACAGCTTGTAAGGTTTCCCCAACGGTAACGCGAAGTAGAATAAGTTAAAAATGCTTGTTTCTCTGCACGTGTAAGCGCCACATAAAACAACCTGCGCTCCTCTTCTAAATCGCTGCGCGAATTGAGTGAAAGTTGAGAAGGGAAAAGGTTTTCTTCCAATCCAACAATGTATACAAACGGAAACTCCAATCCTTTTGCACTATGAATGGTCATCAGTGAAACCGTATCTAAATTCTCTTTGTCTTTTTCATCGGCATCGGTAAGCAGCGCAATGTCTTGTGTAAATTCATCTAATGTTCTTAAACGGGTAATTGCTTCACCATTTTCATCAGGTGCTTCTGATTCAGAAAACTCACGTATACCATTCATTAGCTCCTGAATATTTTCTGTACGGCTAACACCTTCAGGCGTTTTATCCTCACTCAGGTCACGCAGAATACCGGAAGTCATGGCAATGCGTTCGGCTAATTCATAAGCACTTTTGATTTTCAGTTCCAGATTAAAACTGCGAATCATGGTAACAAATGAATCTATCTTCGCTGCAGTTCCGCCACCTACCACATTATTGACAAGCAATGGATTTTCTAATATTTCCCAAATACGTTTGCCTTGTTCATTAGCTGCAAGAATTATCTTCTCAACAGTAGTTTGTCCTATTCCACGCATCGGGTAATTAATGATACGTTTTAAAGCCTCTTCATCATTAGGATTTATTGCCAACCGGAAATAGGCCAGCAAATCCTTTATCTCTTTGCGCTTGTAAAACGAAAGTCCGCCATAAATGCGATAAGGAATATTCAACTTGCGCAACGCTTCCTCCATTGCACGACTCTGTGCATTGGTGCGGTAAAGAATAGCAAACTCTTTATCCCTGCGTTGCTGATTCATTTTGGTTGTAAAAATGGAATTGGCAACTAACGCACCCTCTTCATTGTCGGTTAATGCACGCATCACTTTTATTTTAGCACCTTCATCATTATGCGTCCAAACCGTTTTATCTAACTGTTCTTTATTGTTGGAGATAATACTGTTGGCAGCATTCACAATTATTTTACTGCTGCGATAATTCTGCTCCAATTTGAACGTATGTAAATCAGGATAATCTTTTTCAAAGTTTAAAATATTCTGAATGTTAGCTCCACGAAAGGCATAGATACTTTGAGCATCGTCACCCACCACACAAATATTTTCAAACAGCGAAGCCAGTTTGCGGACAATCACGTACTGCGAAAAATTAGTATCCTGGTACTCATCCACCAGAATGTATTTAAACTTATTCTGATACTTGTAAAGCACATCCGGAAAATCACGCAACAACACATTGGTATTGAAAAGTAAATCATCAAAATCCATTGCACCTGAGTTAAAACAACGAGTGTTGTATTTCAGGTAAATCTCTCCAAGTAATGGCTTGCCGCTGCTGCGGTCATGCGAAATTGCTTCCGAATCATTCATGTATACCTGCGGTGATATCAAACTGCTTTTGGCTGCAGAAATTCTACTCAGAACCATTCCGGGTTTATAAACTTTTTCATCAAGATTATTTTCCTTGAGAATACTTTTAATCAGACTTTTCGAATCATCGGTATCATAAATGGTGAAGTTATTTGGATAGCCCAACTTCTCTGCTTCAAAGCGCAGAATTTTCGCAAACACGCTGTGAAAAGTTCCCATCCAGAGATTCCGTGCTTCACTACTTCCAATTATAGTTTCAATACGGTTGCGCATTTCGCGCGCAGCTTTATTGGTAAATGTGAGAGATAGAATATTAAATGCATCAACACCTTTATTCAGCAGATGAGCAATGCGGTAAGTAAGCACCCGTGTTTTACCTGAACCGGCACCTGCAATAATCATAACCGGCCCTTCGGTGCATTCTACTGCTTCGCGCTGGCTCTCGTTCAGTTCCTGTAAATAGTTTGGATTGTTCACGAAATAAAAAATGAAATAAAATGTAAATTATTTAAAAAGCAGATTCAACGCTTCAGGATATTGAAAATGTCCATCTGCCGCAGGATGAAAATCAATTATACGCTCAACAGCATCAGTATTTAAAGGAGCATAAATGTGGGGATACATTTTTTCTCCACCCACTAAATTTTCGTAAACAATTTCACCTTTTACTTTTTTAGAATTTATACAAAGCAAAACAAGATCTGCCTCGTCTTTAAAAAATTTATTGGCAGTATCCACAACCTGCTCAAGAGTTGAACAATGAATAAAATCTTCCACATCAAACATTTCGGGTTTATAACTCCCTTGCTTTAATGCTGCTTCCCACTCGTGACGGGTAGTGATGTGAAGAATAATCGTATTCATTGTATAGTATTTCTGTGAGTGTAAAAATAGGCAATAAAAAAGCGTCACACATTTCTGTATGACGCTTTTCTTTCAACAATCAATAATACTAATTAACTTTCAGGTAATGCTTCACCCGGACCATAAACAATTTTCGGAATTTTATTTTTTACCGGCTCCAACGATTTCAGGTAACGATAAATTGCTTTTAACTCCAGATCATTAATTCTTGAAAAAGCACCCCAAGGCATTGCAGAACCTTTATAAACTCTACCTGCTTTAAAACGGTTTATAAAAGTTTGTTCGTCCCAATTATAAATATGACCGGTTTCTGGGTCAGGTGTTAAATTTGGACTCACATAAGTATTCCCGTCTGACAAAGCAGGATCCGGAGGCAATGCAAATCCACCGGCAAAAGGCGCACCTGTAAATTCTCCCGTTTTCATATTTCTGTTGGTGTGACATCCCAGACAGTTGGCTACTGAGTTGGCCAGATATTTTCCATATTCTGCAGTTGAATCAATAACCACAGATTTAGGAGGTGTACCTTTAGTTCCGGTAGGCTTTATTGCTCCAAAAGTCAACAACGCTTTGCCAAGAAATTTCATTTCTGTTCTTTTCACTTCATGTTTTACTGCAGGTTGTGAGCGCAAGTAAGATACAATAGCAGTTAAGTCAGCATCACTCATTTCAGCAAAAGGCATAAAAGGAAAAATGCATCTTCCGTCACTGCCTACCATATATCTCATTGTTCGTGCAATATCTGCATCAGTAAGCTTACCTATACCTGTTTCCATATCAGGAGTAAGATTGGGAGCATGCATTTCACCTGGAGGAATATCCAGCGTCCAACCTCCACTAAGTGGAATAAGTTAACCGCCTTCAACATCCATAATTTTGTCCATCGGAACGTGACAGGTTCCACAATGTGCAGGACCATAAGCAAGATATTTTCCTCGCGCAATAACTGCCGAGTCGGTACTTGCTTTAATATCCGGATAAGGGGCTTCAAATTTTTTGTTCCATGCAACTTGCACGTAAACTACCAGTCCTGCTATAAGCAAGACCAATACTGCCAGAATTCGTAATACAATTTTCATTGGTTTTGAGTTTTATGGGTTTGTGGGTTCAAATGTAAAATACATCATTAGCGTTTTGATATTAGTCCCACATTTTCAATTGATTAGGATTTTGTTCTTTGAAATATTGTAATTGAGTTTCTTGAAACAGTTGGTTT
>CANJWH010000104.1 GCA_947478465.1 Bacteroidota bacterium | reverse complement strand
AGTTGCGGTGTGCCTCTACCGGTTTGGTAAACCACACGCGGCTTTTGAAACGGAAAGTTTTATCTGTGAGCGCTCCAACAGGACAAACATCAATCATATTTCCGCTCATTTCGTTGTCAATTGCTTTCTCGATGTAAGTAGAAATTTCAGCAACATCTCCTCTGTTCATTACACCATGCACACGACTTGGACAAAGCTGGTCAGCTACTTTAACACAACGGTAGCAAAGAATGCAACGCGTCATGTGCAACTGAATTTTATCGCCTATATCTTTCTTCTCAAATTCTCTCCGTTTGAATTCATATCGGGTTCCTTCTTTTCCGTGCTCATAACCCAAATCCTGTAAATTACACTCACCTGCTTGGTCGCAAATCGGGCAATCCAACGGATGATTCATCAACAAAAACTCAACTACTCCGGCACGTGCTTCCACTACTTCAGGTGAGGTAATGTTCTGAACTTCCATTCCATCCATCACAGGCTGACGACACGAAGCAACCAGTTTCGGCATCGGGCGTGGATCTTTTTCAGAACCTTTAACAACCTTTACCATACACGTTCTGCAATAGCCACCCGAAGTTTCCAGTTTTGAATAATAGCACATTGCCGGTGGAACAATTTCTCCTCCTATCATGCGCGCAGCATTGAGGATACTTGTTCCCTCAGGCACTTCTATCGTTTGTCCGTCTATCGTTACTTTTGGCATCGTTATGCGGGTTGCAAATTATTGACTCTGTAATAATGTTGTATATCTCTCATATTCTCTCCATTCTTCACATACTCTTCAAACTCACTTCTGAAGTGGCGGATAGCACTGGCAACAGGCCATGAAGCTGCATCACCCAACGGACAAATTGTTCTGCCGTCAATTTTACTCTGGATATCCCACAATAAATCAATGTCAGCCATAGTTCCATGCCCGTCAAGAAATTTGTGCAGAATTTTTTCCATCCACCCTGTTCCTTCGCGACAAGGTGAACATTGTCCGCAACTTTCATGATGATAAAAGCGGGTGAAATTCCAAAGATTTTTTACAACACTTGTATCTTCATCCATCACAATAAAACCGCCTGAACCCAACATAGTTCCTTCACCGAATCCTCCTTCACTCAAGCTTTCATAACTCATCAGACGAGGTTCGCCTTTAGGTGTCTTCAATAATTTTTCTCCCGGAAGAATTGGAACAGAAGAACCTCCTGCAACAACTGCTTTCAGTTTTTTACCGTTGCGAATTCCTCCGCAGTATTGGTCAGAGTAAAGAAATTCTTCAACCGGAAGACCTAATTCAATTTCATAAACTCCTGGTTTATTAATATGTCCGCTTGCTGAAATCAATTTTGTTCCTGTTGATTTTCCGATACCGATTTTCGCGTATTCATCACCGGTCATATTAATAATAGGAACAACTGCTGCCAGTGTTTCCACATTGTTTACAACTGTAGGACATTGCCAGACACCTTTCACCGCAGGGAATGGTGGCTTAATGCGAGGATTTCCTCTTTTCCCTTCTAATGATTCTATCAGTCCAGTTTCTTCTCCGCAGATATAAGCACCTGCTCCACAGTGAACATATAAATTCAAATCGTAACCGCTTCCCAGAATATTTTTTCCGAGGTAACCGGCATCGTATGCTTCCTGTATCGCTTTCTCTAAAATATGAAACTGATACATCATCTCACCGCGGATATAGATGTAGGATGTATTTGCTCCCAGCGCGAAAGAAGAAATAATCATTCCTTCAATCAGGATATGCGGCTTGCGCTGCATCAGGTAACGATCTTTAAATGTTCCGGGTTCGCTTTCGTCTGCATTGCAAACAAGATAGCGGGGAACTCCCGGAGGTTTTGCAATAAAGCTCCATTTCATTCCGGTTGGAAATCCTGCACCACCTCTTCCGCGCAAACCTGATTTCTGAACTTCAGATACCACTTCTTCGGGTTTCATTTTCAACGCTTTTTCAAGAGCTGCATAACCGCCATGAGCCTTGTAGCCCGCAAGCGTTGCGATACCTTCTTTATCTAAATCATTTATTAAAAGCTGTCTTCCCATTATTGCTTTATATCAGAATGATTTGTAATCCGTTCTTTTCTCCAGTGCGAAACATTTTCACCTTTCGCTTTATAATTATCCAATATATCAGAGCATTTTTCAAATGTCAGATTTTCATGATACGTCTCTCCTATCTGCATCATGGGTGCTGTTCCACACGATGCAAGACACTCAACCGTTTTTAATGTGAACATTCCGTCCGCAGTTGTTTGTCCTTCCTTTATATTCAGTTTCTTCTCAATGAATTTCACTAAATCTTCAGCACCCATCAACCAACAAGGTCCTGTTCTGCAAACTTCAATCACACATTTACCAACCGGTTTCAGGTTATACATTGAGTAAAAAGAAGCCACTTCATACACCTCAACCGGCTGAATAGATAACAATGATGAAACATAATCCATTACAGGAGCGCTCAGCCAACCGCCAAATTCAGCCTGCGCCAAATGCAGAACCGGTAGTATTGCCGACTTCTGTTTTCCCTCGGGATAACGTTTCATTATTTTATGGCAAAGCGATAACGCTTCGTCAGAAAATTTTATGGGTTTAATCTCTGCCATTCTTTAAGCATCTAATTCTCCGGCAATCACATTCAAACTGCTCAGGGTTAATATTGCATCACTCAGCATCGCTCCTTTAATCATTTCGGTATAAGCCTGGTAATAAATAAAACAAGGTCTGCGGAAATGCAGACGATACGGTGATCTTCCTCCATCGCTTACCAGATAAAAACCAAGTTCTCCGTTTCCGCCTTCCACTGAATGATAAACTTCTCCTTTAGGAACTTCCACCTCGCCCATCACAATTTTAAAGTGATAGATCAAAGCTTCCATGTTGTTGTAAACTTCTTCTTTGGGTGGCAAATAAAACTCAGGAACATCAGCATGGAAAACTTTTTCAGGCATCTGTTTTATTTTATCCATTGCCTGACGAATAATACTCAGGCTCTCCCACATTTCCTGCTCACGCACCATAAAACGATCATAAGTATCACCGCTTGTTCCAACCGGAACTACAAAATCAAAATCTTCATAACCTGAATATGGATTCATAGCACGCACATCATAATCAACTCCGGTGGCACGCAGGTTTGGCCCTGTAAATCCATAGTTCAAAGCACGTTCGGCAGTAATTGCACCAACACCAATTGTCCTGTCCATGAAAATGCGGTTACGCATCAACAGGCTTTCAAACTCTTTTAAAACTGCAGGAAACGTTTTCAGGAAATACTCAATCTTATCAATGCACTTTGGAGAAAAATCTCTTTCCAGTCCACCAATACGGCCAACATTTGTTGTTAAACGTGCTCCGCAAATCTCTTCGTATATCTCATAAATATGTTCACGTTGCTGGAACACATAAAGGAAACCCGACAATGCTCCTGTATCTACTCCAATAACACTGTTGCAGACAATATGGTCGGCAATACGAGCCAGTTCCATAATCACCACACGCATATATTGAACTCTTTTCGGAATTTCAATTCCAGCCAGTTTTTCAACTGTCATGTGCCAGCCCATATTATTGATGGGTGATGAGCAGTAGTTCAAACGATCTGTAAGTGGTGTAATCTGATAAAAAGGTCTGCGTTCAGCAATTTTCTCGAAAGCTCTGTGAATGTATCCGATTGTAGGAACTGCATCAACAATGATCTCTCCATCCATCTTCACAATATTTTGAAAAATACCGTGAGTAGCCGGATGCGTTGGCCCGAGGTTAAGGGTAGTGTAATCTTTTTCTTCTACTGCTGTTTGAGCAGTTTTAATTTCGTTCATACAATTTACCTTCCAAACATTGTATCATTCTTATCTTCCCTTGTTCCATCTTCCAGAGGATATTCTTTCCTCATCGGATGATAAGTCATGTCTTCCATATTCAGTATTCTGATAAGGTTAGGATGACCTTTAAATATAAAGCCGTAAAAATCAAAAGCCTCACGCTCCATCCAGTTTGCCGTTGAAAAAATTCCGGTCAGCGTAGGATATTCCATATCATTTGCCGGAGTATATACTTTCAATCTTATTCTCCAGTTCTTAGGCATATTGTGCAACTGATACATGATGCAAAACTCTCCTCCTTTATTATCAGGAAACTGAATTCCGCACATAGTAGTCAGGAAACGAAATCCCAACTCTTCTTCATTATAAAGGAAGCTGATGATTTCAATAATCTTTTTCTTGCTTACTGTGTAAACCGGAAAATCATAAGCCTGTTCAGCAGAGATAATATCTTCACCGAATTTGCTTTTCAGTTTATCGTGAATGGTATGCAGCAGCGTGTCTTCCATTAGTCAACCTTTATCCCGTAAGTTGCAAGCATGTCTTTATATTCAGGAGAATTTCTTCTTCTTAATGATTCATTTCCTACCAGGTCCTGAATTTTTAAAATTCCGTCTATCACCTGTTCAGGGCGTGGAGGACACCCCGGAACGTAAACATCCACCGGAATAATTCTGTCAATTCCCTGCAATACACTATAGGTATCAAATATTCCACCGCTGCTGGCACATGCGCCCATTGATAAAACCCAACGCGGCTCTGCCATTTGCTCATATACCTGTTTTACAACAGGAGCCATTTTTTTAGCAATTGTTCCCATCACCATCAGCAAATCTGCCTGACGGGGCGAGAAACTTAAACGCTCAGAACCAAAACGGGCAAAGTCATAATGCGAACCCATCATGGCCATAAACTCAATTCCGCAGCAAGAAGTGGCAAAGGGTAAAGGCCAGATAGAATTTTTACGCGCCAACCCAACTGCTTTATCTAACGAAGTAGCAAAAAAGCCAGGTCCATCGTGACCCGGAGGTACCTGGGCAATGTTATAATTAGGCTTTATTATTTCTGACATTTTATTCCTTTAAAAATCACTCCCACTTCAACGCACCCTTCTTAATGATATAAATAAGTCCTGCAAGCAGAAATGCTATAAACACCAGCATTTCTAAAAATCCCTGCAAACCAAGTTCCCTGAAATTAACCGCCCAGGGATACATAAATATAACTTCCACATCAAAAAGAACAAATAATATAGCTACCAGAAAATATTTGATAGAGAAGGGAACACGTGCATTTCCTGTTGATTCAATTCCGCACTCAAAAATCTCGTCTTTTTTCTTCGATTTTCTTTTTGGCCCCAGCAATGCCGTTGCAACCATGGTGGTTACAACAAAACCCAGTGCTACTATCAGTTGTATGCCTATAGGAAGATAATCGTTCAGTGAATTCATTCTTATAAAAATTAGCCGCAAAACTGCTTACCGGCTTTTAAAAAACTGCGCAAATCTATAAACTTTTTATGTGCGCAAGGGGATAAAAAAATTCTTTTTCAACAACTATACCCACAATAAATTGGGGTGATGTTTTATACTCAACAAAAAAGCACGACACATGTTTAGAATAGCCCGATGAAATCGGGTTATATTTCGGTTGAATAATATGCAAAAGATATTTTTTGCACTTATATGTTAGATTCGGAATTTGAAATTCCAATAAACAAAAAAGTCCTCTCTAAATGAGAAGACTTTTTGCGGGCTGGACGGGACTCGAACCCGCGACCTCTGCCGTGACAGGGCAGCATTCTAACCAGCTGAACTACCAGCCCAAGGAGAATTTATCTTGTAGTGAACCAAACGGTTCAAAAATCACATTATATTTTAAAGAACTACTCTACCTTTCGGTAAAAGAGGGTGCGAAAGTAACTCATTTTTGCATTCCTGCAAAATTATTTATCAGTAAGATGGTAAGAGATGGATTCTACGCCATTTACACGGCTCTGTCCCATCTGATGAAACAACTGAACGTAATAACTTCCTGCCTTTTGCACTTCTAAATCCGGAAAATCAATCTTCACTGTCTTTCTGCGGAAAGCTATATTCTGCTCTTCGTTTACCACCAGCTCTTTGCTGAACAGTAAAATACCCTGAGCCGGACTTACCACTTTTATTTTCACAAAGAGTTTATCAAACTCGTAATTTTCGGTCAGTTCCACATCAATGCTTAGTTGCTGCTTTCTTTCGTCCGCTTTGGCAATACGGAAAAGAGGCAACTGGTCGTCTTTCCAGATGGTTCCGGCAAAACGGCATATATCACCTGTAGAAGTCATATCCGCACCGGGACCTGCATTTACTGAAAACGAACCTTTAAGATTATCAATCTTTCCTGTTTCTTCATTATTAAGGTAGATATAGGCCTGAACTGAATCGCCCTGCTCCAGATAAATATCCTTGATTGTTCCTGTATAACCTTCACCAAAATAAAGATAATCGTTCAGCGTGTCATTACCTATGATGTAGCGCACGTTAAGGTAAATATCCAGCTTACTTTCTTTAACTGACTTTACATTAAACAGAAACGAAACATTGATATTCTTCTGGGCTGTATAGTTTACCATCAGGGGTTTTTCGCGCACAAGCGAAGTAAAGTCAACAGCAGACGAAACAAGGGCAGAACATAAAAACAGGAATATTGCAGAAACTCTCTTCATTTTCAGGTCATCTTTTTACGCTTCAGCAAATAGGGCAATAAAACCTGGCGGTAGCCCTGTTTTATATCGGCTTCAATAAAATCAATATTGAATTGTCCGCAGCGAAGCATCAGTTCTTTTTTAAATTTTTGAGCTGCTTCTACGTAACTCTGACGTATTTCGTTCGGAACTACACGCAATTCTTCTCCAGTTTCCAGATCTA
Organism: Bacteroidota bacterium; assembly: GCA_947478465.1. Classification (GTDB taxonomy): domain Bacteria; phylum Bacteroidota; class Bacteroidia; order SXHM01; family SXHM01; genus SXHM01. The sequence continues at coordinate 1,075 of CANJWH010000104.1, read as the reverse complement.
TAAAGCGATACGGACGGTTATCAAACTCAAAATTGAACTCTTTAGAGCTGTCGTTTACGTGAAATAATATTACCTCATGCTTATTATGACGCAAATGCTGCAGAGCCGAAAAGATAGCTTCGTTTGCCTTGCCGCTATTGTCCATCATATCACTGAAAATAATAACAAGCGAACGCTTGTGAATACTTTCAGCAATCTGGTGAAGCGCCTCTGCTGCGCTTGTTTTTTTCTTTGCAGTAAGTTCACGCTGCTGTAAAATATTTTCCAGTTCATGAAACAGCAGTTTGCTGTGCATGGTGCTGGAACGTGCAGGCGTGTGAACATCTACACTGTCTGAGAAAATGCTGAGACCAAAGGCATCGCGCTGCTTCTTCAGCAAATGAATCAATGCCGCAGCAGAATGCACCGCAAACGTGATTTTGTTCTCGTGTCCGGGTTTGTTCTTTTCGCTGTAGGGAAAATACATAGACGAAGAGCTGTCAATAACCAACTGACAACGCAGGTTGGTTTCTTCTTCGTATTTCTTTACAAAAAGTTTTTCGGTGCGACCGTAAATTTTCCAGTCCATGTGTCGCGTAGACTCGCCTGTGTTATAAAGGCGATGCTCCGCAAACTCCACCGAAAATCCATGAAAAGGACTTTTGTGAAGGCCTGTTATAAAGCCTTCAACCACCTGTTTAGCTATAAGCTCAAGGTGGCTGAATTGCTGAAATTCTCTGTTATGGAGAACCTGCGACATACCGGGATTAGCTCATCTGAGCGTCCAGCTTGCCCGCAAGTACTGTTTTAGGAACGGCTCCTACTTGTTTGTCAACAACCTCTCCGCCTTTGAAATATAAAAGCGTAGGAATATTGCGGATACCAAAGCGGGCTGAAATGCCGGGATTACTATCTACATCAACTTTACCTACAACGGCTTTGCCATCATATTCTTTTGAAATTTCTTCAACCAAAGGACCTACCATACGGCATGGACCACACCATTCTGCCCAAAAGTCAACCAATACGGGTTTGTCTGATTTGATGACTAATTCATCAAAGTTTGCATCTGTTAATTCGATTGCCATAATTTTTT
>CANJWH010000103.1 GCA_947478465.1 Bacteroidota bacterium | reverse complement strand
ATGTTGCAGAATCCTTGCATCTGTAGTTTTGCTGACTAATTACTGTGGGCTATGAGTGCAAAAACTACTAATCATTCTAAAATACTTCTTGTTGATGACGAACCGGATATTCTGGAGTTCCTTAAATACAACATAGAAAAGGAAGGCTTTATTGTTTATACAGCCAGCAACGGAAAAGATGGTGTTGCCGAAGCCTTAAAACACACACCGCAATTGATTCTATTAGACGTGATGATGCCCGGAATGGACGGAATAGAAACCTGTCATGCGTTGCGCGAATCGTCAAAGCTGAAAGACACCGTTATTGCTTTTCTCACAGCCCGTAGCGAAGACTATTCACAAATTGCCGGATTTGAAGCAGGAGCCGATGATTACATCAGCAAGCCTATAAAGCCCAAAGTTTTGGTAAGCAGAATAAAAGCCTTGTTGCGAAGAAAGAATACGCAAACATCTCTGTCTACAGAAGAAACAGCAGATATAATGATTGACCCTGATCGTTTTATTGTTATTAAAAAAGGAGAAGAGTTAAATCTTCCCCGCAAAGAATTTCAGCTATTGAATCTGCTCATGTCAAAACCGGGAAATGTTTTCACGCGTGAAAATATCCTCAGTAACATTTGGGGACAAGAAATTGTAGTGGGCAACCGCACTATTGATGTTCATATTCGCAAACTTCGCGAAAAATTAGGTGATGAATATATCCAAACCATAAAAGGTGTAGGATATAAATTCATGGGGTAATTTATTCAAGACTGAATTTTACAGGAACAGTCATTTGTACCGATACCTGCTTGCCGGCTTGTTTGCCGGGTGTAAAATCTTTGAGCGAAGAAACAACACGCACCGCTTCGTTATCTAAGTCTTTACTTACACTTTTCCATACCTTTACGTTAGTTACTTTACCTGCTGCGCTTACTATATAACTGATATAAACTGTTCCTGAAACGGCCTGATCTTTTGCAGTCTGAGGATAGTTGATATTCTCTCTGATGTATTTCTTTAGCGCCTCATTACCTCCCGGATACTGTGGCATTTCATCAGCAAAAGCATAAACCTTTGTATCTCCATTCTGTTGTTGTGCTTCCTGTTCAATATTTTTTCTTGCCTGATTTACTTCGTCTTCTTGCTCAGCCACTTTTAGCGCATCATACGCTACTGCTGGTGCTTCCTGAACCGAAGCGGTTCTTGAAACTGATTCCTCTCTTGTTCTTTTCTCAGCTGATTTCTGTGCCTTTTTATCAGCTGATTTATTCTTTGAAGCAGCCGCAACCTCAACGGTCATAAGATTTTTAGTATTTTCATCGTCATAGGCTCCTGCAATTCCATCACTCACATATTTATCTGAATCAAACGTAAATACAGTATCAGCATAACCGGTTTGACTTGAACCGGTCTGAGGATTATAATACATAGGTGCTGAATTGGAAGCCCCGCCTGTAGCTTTCATAGTTGCATAATCAGCAGGCAAATCGTCTACTGTTTTTAATGCTTCAGCCTTACCTGTTTCGTTTGCTACTAATCCTTCGTTACTCTTTGCAAGCGGTGCTTTATACAAATCTTCCTGTGTAGACGATTCTAACAAAGGAGCAGCATCAGGTGGCATAAATGCTGTTTTGCCTGAAACAACACTATCTAAAAGAACATTCTCAGCATCTTTTACTTCTGCTTTATTTTCTGCTAATACTTTTTCTTCAGGTTTATTAAGGGCAACATCATTTTTAAACGGTGGATTCAACGCAACATACAACACACCTCCACCCAACACAAAAAATAAGGCTACAGCAGCAGCTAACCGTAGGAAATTCATCTGAATTACTTTACCAACTGCTTTTTCAGGTCTTCCGTGATTAGCAATCTTTTCATTTAACTGAGCAATGGCTGCACGCGAAGATTCTTTGCTCTTCATCAGCGAAATACCTTCCAGTGCATCTCTGCAAAAGTCACACTCATTTATATGGATTTCAACCTGCTTTTTCAGGTGAATATCCAGTTTGCCGTGTGCATACTCATTTAACGCTTCTTCTGAAAGACAGCCAGTTTCGTCAAATATTTTCACATTTTTTGAACTCATTATATTAAGGACTTCGCCTTTTTTCAGTTAAAAATATTTTCAAATTTCTTTTGCCGTTCTGAATATAACTCTTTACCTGCATCATACTATAGCCCGTTATTTCCGCAACTTCTTCATACGATTTACTTTGCATATAAAACAAGTCAACACAGATTTTCTGCTCTTCTTTTAAATGTTCAATACCTTCATACAAACTTTTATCCAGCAATTCCTGTTCTTCTCCTCCTGATTGATGCGAAGATTCGTCATTTTCCATAAGCGAAAGTGAATCTTTTCCGAATTCATCTACATGATTAGCCTGCGATTTGTCCTTTCTCAGTTTCATCAGGCAATGATTTTTACTCACACTATAAAGCCATGACTTAAAATTATCCACATCGTGTTTCTTTAAGTCAATCAACAGCTTTTCAAAGATTTCCATTACTGCATCTTTAGAACTTTCTTCATCTTTCAGGTATTTCATGCACACACCAAAAACCAGATGTGTATACCGCTGAAAAAGCTCACCAACATAGTCCGAATTATGGGAAAGGCGGAAACTACTGACCAATTCGCTGTCAGTAGAATTTTTATCTCGCACAAGTTTGATAAAAGCCATTAACCCTTAAAAGAAGGCTAATTTACGTAAATTAGATTTTTAGGTTTTCGTAATACTTACAAATATCACGAATACCGCATTCTCCGCACTTTGGGCTGCGGGCTGTACAAACATAACGCCCGTGTAAAATAAGCCAGTGGTGGGCAATTGCAATCTTATCTTCCGGAATGTATTTAATCAGCTGCCGCTCGGTTTCAAGAGGATTTTTTGAATTTATTGTCAGTCCAATTCTTGCCGAAACTCTGAATACATGTGTATCAACTGCCATTTTAGGCTGATTGTAAACAACTGAAGCTATTACATTTGCTGTTTTTCTCCCTACTCCTGGTAATTCCTGAAGTTTGTCTACATCTGCAGGAACAACACTATTAAACTTCTCAACCAACATTCTTGACATTCCTTCAAGATGTTTGGCTTTGTTATTGGGATAACTGATACTCCTGATATATGGGAAAATTTCATCAGATGACGCAGTCGCCATTGCTTCTGCATCAGGAAAGCGGAACAGTAAAGCAGGAGTAATCATATTCACGCGCTTATCAGTGCATTGAGCAGAAAGAATTACAGCTACCAACAAAGAAAACGGATCATCGTAAACCAATTCTGTTTCAGCAACAGGCATGTTTTTACTGAAATATTCAATTGCTTTCTGGAAGCGGTGTTTAAGTGTCATATCAATATGCAGCTTTTAGAGCCTCTAAAGCTTCACTGCTATGTCCGGTAAAATTTACCTGAGAATCAAAAACTTTAATCACAATACCTTCTTTGTTAATTACAAACGTTACCCTTCCAGCTAACAGTCCGAACAAATCATCCTTTACACCAAATTGCTTCTTAACCTTTCCGCCTTTATCACTTAATAAAATGAAGGGTAGTTTATATCGCTCAGAAAATTTGCGATGAGAAATAACGTCATCTGAACTTATGCCAATTACTTCTGCACCGGCATCAGTAAAATCTTCATAACTATCGCGAAAACTGCAGGCTTCAGCTGTGCAACCTCCTGTAAAATCCTTAGGATAAAAGAATAGTACAACATTTTTCTTCCCTCTAAAATCAACGAGTTTAACAATGTCGCCATTATTATCTGGCAATTCAAATTCGGGGGCTTGTTGTCCTGCTTTTATCATTTCAATTTATTTATTCTCTCATTAACAGTCAGTGACTAACTTTGTTTCATGGCAAAACTAAAACTTGATCTGCACGAAATCTTCAACAAAGGTAAACAGATTGATGATGCTTTGAATGATATAATTGACGAAGCTGTTGAACGCAGAGTTGATTTCGTTGAGATAATTCCTGGCAAAGGCAGTGGTCAACTGAAGAAAAAAGTTCAGCGCTTTCTTATGCAGAAGCACATTAAAGAAAAATACAAGCGTTTAGAAAACGACAGCAAAAATCACGGACGGATTTTTGTACACTTTTGAATCAGAAAGGAAAATGAAATGCTTCTAATAATAGCACTGTTAAAAATACTACTATTCCCCACAATAATAGATTGGTTCTGCAATAGTCAATTACTGATGCTATCTTATCACCTAATGTAATTTCGTTCTTTTTCATATTCTGCAAGGGTTTAATGATTAAAAACAATTCTCTCCGTTTGCATTTTTTATTCTAAAGAGATAACAAATGCTTATTCCAAAGATATTAAATTGAAATACCGGAAATAAATATTTAGACTAAACCATTTGATTTGTCGACTAATTATTATTTAATTCTATCAAAACTGTAGAACTATTAAAAAGACAAGTGAAAAGAAGATATAAGCATTAATATAATAAAGGTTAGCAACAGAAAATATATTGCATAAGTGAAAAATTTTTCACCAAAAGAAATGATTGAATTTCGGAAATTAAAAGTGCTTCTTTTCATCATGACACCTTCAACTTACTAATACCTTTAAGGTTTAGCAAAATCGATAAACGACACAATAAGTTAAAAGAAGGTCAGATTAAACGATTACTTAAGTAACTCCTTAATAATATCCTCAACTGATAATCCGTCCGCTTCAGCTTTGTAGTTACGCACAATGCGATGACGCAGTACTGCTGGTGCTACTGCTTTTACATCTTCAATATCCGGTGAGTACTTGCCATTAATAGCTGCATTTGTTTTTGCACCAATTACCAGATATTGTGATGCACGCGGACCTGCTCCCCAACTCAAATAATTATTGATTGTTTCATTAGCATATTTAGTTCCCGGACGAGTACTGGTTGCCAATTTCACAGCATATTCCAACACGTTATCTGCTACCGGTAATTTGGTAAGCAACTGTTGATAAAATAATATTTCTTCGGCACTTAATACTTTATTAGGCTTAACACCTACTGCACCGGTTGTTTGTTTAACAATATTCAACTCTTCAGCAAAACTGGGGTAATCCAGCCAGATATTAAACATAAAACGGTCAAGCTGTGCCTCAGGCAAAGGATAAGTTCCCTCCTGCTCTATCGGATTTTGTGTGGCAAGAACAAAGAAAGGCTTATCCAGCACATAACGTTTTCCCGCAGTAGTAACTGCGCGCTCCTGCATCGCTTCTAACAATGCTGATTGAGTTTTTGGTGGGGTTCTGTTTATCTCATCCGCCAGAATAATATTAGCGAACAAAGGACCTTGAATGAATTTAAACTGGCGAGTGTCATCCAGTATCTCAGTACCTATAATGTCACTTGGCATAAGGTCAGGTGTAAACTGTATGCGATTGTAGCTTAATCCAAGTGCTTCGGAAATAGTATTTACTAATAAAGTTTTAGCCAAACCGGGAACTCCTACCAATAAACAATGTCCGTTACTGAATATTGATGTAAGCACACTTTTCACAACTTCGTCCTGCCCAACAATTACTTTAGCTATTTCACTGTTCAGTTTCTTGTAAGAAACCACAAATGCATCTATTGCTTCTTTATCTGATGTGTAGTTCATAAATTCTTTAGTTTGTCTTCTTTATCCAGGGATTATTAAAATCACAATTCAAATACGCATCATCAATGCGCACGTAAGTAGTGGCAATTTTCTTTTCTATCCATTCACGCACCAGATTGCTTTCTTTCATGGTTGATGCTGCGCCTTGAATCTTTTGATAATCATCGCGCAAATTAGCTTTGTGCGGCTCAGTGCGTGACTTCAACAAAATAATACTGTAAGCCTGTTTGCCATCGGCAGCGCTGGTAATAATTGGTTTTGAAAATTCGCCTACTTCCATTTTGTCAATGGTAAGAAACAGTGTTGGGTCAATGCTGCTCAGCTGATCCATCTCAAATTTAGTACTTCCTGTTTGTGCATTTGTTACCATTCCTCCATTCTTTTTGTCTGCTTCATCGTCAGAGAATTTCTCAGCAGCTTGAGAAAATGTAAGAGAATCCTTCTTCAATAAATCATAGATACTATCGAGAAAAATTTTAGAACTTGTTAAGTCATTCTCCGAAGTTTTGGGTGTTATTAGTATGTGACGGGCATTAACCTGCTCTCCTCTGCGTTCAATCACCTGCAAAAAGTGAAAGCCATATTCGGTTTCAAATACCTCAGATATCTCTTTGCCTTGCAAACTAAAAGCCAGAGCTTCAAATTCAGGAACCATGTTTCCACGTCCAAAAAAGCCAAGTTCTCCTCCTGCAGCTGCCGATCCGGGATCTTCGCTATAAAGCTTAGCCATTGTTTCAAACTTAGCACCATCCATAATACGCTGGCGCAGTTCCTCTGCGCGAGCTTTAGCTTCGTCCTTTTCCTTTTTGCTTATCATCGGTTTCTTAACAATGCGTCCAATTTCCAGTTCAACATTAATATATGGCAAACTATCAGCCGGTATTTTGCTGAAATAAGTACGCACATCAGCTGGCGTAACCTTAATTTCACCCGTAATTTTAGATTGCATTGTTTGAGCTAACAATTGGTCTTTTATGAGTTCCCTGAAATCATCTTTAATCTCAACAATTGACTTTTTGTAATATTCTTCAAGTTTTTGTTCTGATCCGATTTGCCCGATAAAATAACGAAGCCTGCGGTCCAGTTCTTCTTCTACCTGATCATCACTAACCTCAACACTATCAAGGCGAGCCTGATTTACAAGCAATTTCTGAAAAAGCAATTCTTCAAGTAAATCACATTTAATAGTAGGGTCTTCTGAATAACCTTGTGATAAGATCTGCAGATACTGGGCCTCCACTTCACTTAACATGATAATGTTGGATCCAACCACAGCAACAATTTTATCAATTGGCTGGGCAATAGAAGCAAGAAACGAAAAACAAAAAGCAAGAAACAGGATAATATATTTTTTCACTAACTTATTATTTTCTGGCGGTGTAAATTTCAAAATTATTTTTGGCTGCACCTTCTGTCATTACATCTTTTTCTAGTTGTTCAATCAGTTGCATCTTCCTTTTATTCAATATAATGTTTCGGATATTTTTTGCCTCGAATTCCAAAGGCGAAATATCGTCTTTTAATTGATACTCCAGCGTTTTTACAATGTAATACCCTTCATTTCCATCAATTTCATAGATATTGGGATAACGTGCCATTTGTTCAATTTTATTTTGTTCAATTCCTGTTTCTTCCGCAAGCTCATCAGGCTTATACCATTTGTGCTCATCAATTGAAAATCTTATCGCCTGTGTGCTGCAATAATCAGCTAGCTTATTTTTACTATCCTCATCTTCATCCTTCATCCACTTCCTTATTTTATTCACAGATTTATTCTGTTTGTCTAACTTAACGTAAACAACGCGTAATATATTTTCTTTCAGCGCGAAGTTTTGTTTATTCTCTTCATAATAAGCTAATAGTTCACTCTGTTTTATAACTGTATCCAAACGTTGCTTCACAAGTTCTACCTGATAAAGATAAAGAATAAGTGAGTTCCGATATTGATCTAATTGAAGTTGAACATTTTTCTTCTCCTCTGACAAATTAAGTTCCGCTTTCTTAATAAGTAACTGTTGTTTCACCCAATTGTTTATATAATTTGTAGCAAGTTGAATGCTGTCAGCTACACTTATATCTGGAGGAATAATACTCTTTAATTCAGAAGCGTAAAGGTATTGGTCATATACTCGTGCAAGTGACTTTTCATCACTTTCAGTTCTAAAATATTTACATGATGAAAACAGAAAGAACGAAAAGCAAACAAACAACAAGTGACGATGAAATGAAAACATAGTTTTGCAATTCATCGTCACTTGTTTATTAATCATTGTAGACTATTTCCTATGGTCTTGGAATAGTTGCCAGTACTTCTTTATTAACCTCAACTTTATATTTAGAACGCAGTTCTTTTATCCATTCTTTTTCCAGATAATCCTGATAAGCTGTGGTAACAAGCCCTTT
>CANJWH010000102.1 GCA_947478465.1 Bacteroidota bacterium | reverse complement strand
GGTGTTCCTTTTGGCACTAATAAGGTGTCGCCTACGTTTTTTGTAATTTTTTCACCGTTTACGGTAAACAGCACTTCGCCTTTGGTAACGGTAAAATGTTCGTCACTGTATTTGTGTAAATGCGGAGGAACCATGCCTCCTGCTTCCATGGTCCAGTCCATGATAAATGAATTTTCGTCATACGACTTTGGATAAAATACTTCTTTGCCGAAGCTGATGGGGCGAAAAATGTTTGTTTCCATGTTGTTGTTGGTTTTTGGTTTAGAGTGCTGAGAGAAAGAATCTTCTTACCTTTGTCGTCATCCCGAAATAAATTCGGTACAGGCTAAATGAAATTCTACGATAAATATCCGCAACTGAAAGAAAAAGGTTTCCTGGCTCAAATGCTGACGAAAACTGTATTCTCAACGATGTCGTTAGAGAACCAACAAGTGCCGATGCCGAAAGTTGAAGAGATTGTTTTGTCATTGTTGAAGGAGCAAGAATTAAAAGGCGGTCATTTCTTTTCTAATCAAAGTCGTTAAGGGTTCAAAGTTTCCTTTGTCAGCCGACTTCATAGCATCAATATAAATTTTTCTACTGTCACCTTCGCGGTGATAAAGTTCAAGTGGTGTGTAACCAAACTTCAAAGCAACAAGGTTCATTACAATTCGCCCTGTCCTGCCGTTGCCATTATTGAACGGGTGAATACGAACAAACTCGTAGTGAGCAAATGTCAAGGTTTCAAGATGCTCTTGTGAAGTTGTTGAACTGTGGATTTTAAAATTCAAGTTGTCAATGAACTGATACATGAGTTGCAAAACCTGTGTTGGTTCAGGCGGTGTAAGTTGTCCGACTACAACATGTGTTGAACGCCACTTACCGGCCCAATCGTAAAGTTCAGAAAACGCAATGCTGTGAATTTCTAAAAGCAGCTGAGTTGAAAATGGAGTGTCGCTGTCAAGTGAGAAGACGAAAAGTTCAGCAGCAGCAATGCCTTTTGCCTCATACTCGTTGATAAGGTTTTTGTCAGTAAGTTCTAACTTATTATCGTTAGGCGAAGGTGTCCAACTTGTGTTATCATCCTTGTTTCAACTATATAAGAGTTTACCTTCTTTTTTAAGTAACAGATAAGTCCATGCCGCACCCAGCAAATCAACTACACCAAACAATATAATAACAGGCTGCACCCAGCCGGCAAGGGTAAAGGCAATAAAGAACAAAATAATGCACGAGCGCACATATACCGTTACTTTTAAAAACAAGGTATGGTCGCTTTTGCCAACCATAATATAATAGGCCGATAACGCCAGCACCAGCATACCCACCACACGTATCCAGACCTCAGTGGTTTCGGGCAGGCCCACTATACCCAGCAACAGATTGGGTTGCAGAATAAGGGTTAATCCAAGTACAACTAAGTAAAACCCGAAATAGTAAACGCTTTTGGCTGACTGGCTCATGGTGTTATTTTTTTAGTTCGCCCGCTGCTGTGGCCAGTTCTAATACTGCAATCCATCTGGTTTTTAAAATCTCTTGTTTTTGCTTTTCAACCGATGCCATATAAGCCGAAACTCTTTGTTCATAATCATCCAGTTCACGCTGTTTGGTGTTTTTTATAATGAGTGCATAGTTTTTTTCGTCTTTAGCAAATTCAGCTTTCTTTTCCTGCAATTCGGCCTGCATTGACATTAGTTCTTTATCCGTATTTGCGCAAAAATCGGTGTAGCGCTGTCTTATAATGGAGGGTACTGTATCATTTTCGATTAAGATTGAAACATGGGTTTCAGCGCCTGATTTTGCTGTGCTTAATACCTGCACTGTTGTACCGGCATATTCTGCACTCAGAAAGGTATTTGATGTATTACCCGGAATAAATACATATTTAAAATTTCCATTATCGGAAGTGCCCTTGCCCAGGTTTAGCTTATCACCGGCCTTTAATTGGGTTTGGCTAAATACAACTGATGCAGCTGTAAAAAGTATAACTATTGTTGAGATGAGGTATTTCATAAGCTGTTGCAAATTAATGATGTAAACATATGTTTTACTTGTTTTCCTGCTGTGTTTCCTGGCCACTATTTATATCTTTAAACAATAACATATCTGCTATTCTTGAAGTTGCTCCTGTATAAAACCCTGTTTCGCGGGCAAATTCTTTTGGATTATTGAAAGTTCCCAGAATAATGTCAAAAAGTGGAAGGTCGGAATAATTGAATGCATGAACTCCTTTTTCATGATGAACAGAGTGCGATTCAGGTCTTTGAAATATATATCCCATCCATTGGGGTGTCTTAATATTTGCATGTTGAATTACTGCCAGAAATGTTGCCCCGTAAATAGCATAAATTGTTGCCTGAACAGTAAATCCGCCTGCTACTACTAATGCAAGGCTTGTTAAGAATGTGAAACCTATCATGTCCATTGGGCTAAAAAAGAATGCACCATAAGCATCTACACGCTCGGCACTGTGATGCATCTGATGAAATATCCGCCATAGAACATCGCTTTTATGCATGGAGCGATGCCAGATGTATACTCCAAATTCATAAATCAATAATGCAACAACAGCTCCTCCAAAATCACCCAGGAATGACATGTCAACGAGTTGATAGTGTGCAAGTGTGTCATTCCAAAACATAGGCAGATAGGTTGAAAGAAAAAAATAAATTACAAAGGATAATATCCCTTTTATTTTCCAGTATTTGATTTTTGGTAAAGGTCTGCCCGGGAAAAACTCTTCAGCAATCATAAGGACCAGAAAAATACTTATCACTATGATGGATGCCGGGTCCATCAAAATTTGAAGGGGATTTGGCAGGTTCATTAATTTGTCAATCATAGTATTGTCGTTTGATAAGTGTTTGCAAATTTGCGGCTCGCCAAGCACAAATGTAAGTAGAAAGTGATACAGTTTGAAGTTGCACAGCACCCCGCATTTAGGCAACCCCATGTTAAGCGCTGCCGTTCTCATCTTGCGGGCAGTCCGCGTTAGTTTTTGTCAGTAGTCATGGTGGTCAAACTCAGCGTGTGGTCTGCACGGAATATTCTATCTTTGCTTTATGCGTTATCTCCTTGTCATTTTTATTTTGTTTTATGCTGTTTCTTTAAAAGCGCAGGTAAATCTTGTGCCGAATGGAAGCTTTGAAGTATTTACAAATTGTCCAAATAATACGAATCAGGTTTATTTAGCTACCCCATGGATGAATCCAAATGCATGGTCACCTGATTATTTTAACTCGTGCGATGTAGGCCCTAATATTGATGTTCCTCAAAGTACTGTTGGTTTTCAGGAAGCAAATTCAGGAGACGCATATGCAGGTTTTTTTGTATTTCTGCTTAATAGTCATAATAACAGAGAATATGTCCAAGTTGAATTGTCAGATAGTATTAGAGAAGGGATTCCCTATTTAGTTAAATTCTACGTAAGCCTTGCTGACGACTTTGGATATGCAATTAGTTCTTTAGGTGCTTACTTTTCCAAAACAGCTATTTCAAGTAATACAGGGCAGAAATTTGATTCCATTCCTCAAATTATCAGTTCTGCAGGTTACCCTTTGGCAAGTAAAACAGAATGGATGCTAATAAGCGATACTTTAATAAGTAATACAGGTGGAGAAAAGTATATGACGATAGGCAATTTCAATGATGACAGTGAAAGTGATACATTATTTGTATCTACAGAAGGAGAAGAGAGTGGGAATAGGTATCAATCATATTATTTGATTGATGATATATCTGTGATATCTTTACATTCAGATGTAGGAATAAACGAAGCTGAAAACACAATAAAGATTTATCCTAACCCTGCCACCACAGAAATAACTGTCAGCGGTTATAGTCCTGCTTACATAAAGCTGTGTGATGCGGTCGGTCAAACAGTCGCGGAAGCAAGCAAAAGCAATAAACTGTATGTCGGTAATTTGTCGCAGGGTTTGTATGTGCTGCAATTGTTTGATGCAAAGGGTCAGCAAGTCAAAACAGAAAAAGTCATAGTCGCTAAATAAGCCGCGGGCGGGCAAGTGTGAGGGCAAGAGTCCGCCCGAAATGTTAAGCGCTGCCGTTCTCATCTTGCGTGATGCTGCCGAGCTATTATTATTAGGGGCTTAACGAAAAGTTAAAGTTAGCCGAAAATTTATATGTAATTTTGAGGAAACCAAACAACATGAAAAATATTTTGCTTTTCTCAATTCTTTTTTCTGCGTACAATTCTGATTGGGCAATGGCACAGACAATAACTACTTTTGATCATCAATTGCCCACAGCAACAGATAGCATAAATCCAGACAGTATAGGTGGTGGTGCAAATGGGCAGTGCTTCAGAACTGCAATAAATTATTCAGCAGGTTCAGGTTTTAATCCTTATTCAGCAATCACTACAGATTTTAATAATGACGGATTTAATGATATAGTTTCAAATAGTTTTTCTTCAAATACTATATCTGTCTTATTAGGTACCGGCACAGGTGCATTTGGTGCAGCTACAAGTTTTATGGTATTCACAGGTTCTAATCATCCCGGCTCGATTTGCAGTGCTGATTTTAATGCAGATGGTTTTAAAGATATAGCAGTTGCCAGTCTGGACAATATATACATATTATTAGGCACAGGCACGGGCAGCTTTGGCGCTTCAACTGTTTTCCCCTCTGCGTTTTCTTCAGGAGACCTCATTAGCAATGATTTTAACCTGGATGGCAAAGCTGATTTAGCAGTTGCTAATTATGGTTCAAATAATGTATGTATATTACTTGGTACAGGCACAGGAAGCTTTGGTGCCGGTACTAATTTCTCGGTAGGTATTAATCCTGTGTCTTTAACCAGTGGCGATTTTAATGGAGACACCAATCTTGATTTGGCGGTGGTTAATTCAGGTTCAAATAGTATATCAATATTATCAGGCATAGGCACCGGAAGCTTTGGCGCAGCTGTAAACTTTCCTGTATTTACAAGCCCTATCTCAATTATCAGTGTTGATTTTAATAATGATGGTAAACTTGATTTGGCTGCAACGAATGGTGCAGGGGCTATTTGCGCATTGCTTGGTACAGGTACCGGAAGTTTTGGAACTCCTCTAGTTAATACTACAGCTGGTGGGTGGGCTTTTTATCAAGGCTCAATAGTCAGTGCTGACTTTGATGCAGATGGCAATGCCGATCTGGCAACCGCTGATTACGCTGCAGGGAGTGGCTATGCATCAGTATACTTAGGTACAGGGACAGGTAGTTTTGGTACTGCCGAAAACTTTGCTACGGGTACTAATCCCTGGACAATTATGGCTGCCGATTTTAATATGGATGGAAAACCCGATTTAGCCACAGCCAACTCAAGCAATCACAATATATCCGTTTTATTAAATACACCTACGCAAATAATTACCATTGCATCATCTGCAACAAGCATTTGTCCGGGTAGCAGCCTTGATTTAACTGCAAGTGGTTCTACTACCTATCATTGGAGTACCGGTTCAACAATTGCGGGCATTTCAGTTGCGCCCACTGTTACTGCAACATATTCTGTTTCGGACGGTGTCGGTTGTAGTAATACTGCCTTCTTTTCTATAAATGTTGGTACAACCTCTGTACCTGATATTTGCATGGTAACAACGGATAGCTCTACTAATTATAGGTATAACATTGTTTATTGGGATAAAACAAGCTTTACGAATGTTGATAGCTTTATTGTTTACCGGTACAATCCAATTTCTGTGAGTTATGAACGCATTGGTGCAGTGAGTAATAATGCTTTAAGTGAGTTTGCAGATACAGCGTTTAGCATTGGTGGCCCAAATGGTGGTAATCCTGCCTATAGCAGTTGGAAATATAAATTAGCCATTCGTGATACCTGTGGCAATATCGGTGCCATGAGCCCATATCACCAAACAACGTTTGTTCAGCAAAACAATTCTAATTTTTCATGGAATGCTTATTCAGTTGAAACAGGGCAAACAAATCCTGTAGCAGGTTATTCCATTTTAAGAGATGATAACAATACGGGTAATTTTCAGGTTTTAGCAAATTTAGCAAACACATCTACTTCAGGCACTGATCCTGACTATGCATTATATCCAAATGGTAATTGGCGTATAGATGTAATAGGCTTTAATTGTATAACAACAGCCAAAACTGAAGGCACTTATTCTCAATCGCATAGTAATACTACAGAACCGGTTTATCAAATCTCAGATCCACCATCTTCAATCTTTGTTTACCCTAACCCTGCAACGACAGAAATAAATGTCAGCGGTTATAGTCCTGCTTACTTAAAGATGTGTGATGCTGTTGGTCAAACTGTCGCAGAGTCCAAAAGCAATAAACTATATGTCGGCAATTTGTCGCAAGGTTTGTATGTGCTGCAATTGTTTGATGCAAAGGGTCAGCAAGTCAAAACAGAGAAAGTCATAGTCGGTAATTAATTCCCCTACCTAAAACCTAAACCCTGCTACTTAGGAACTAAGCCCGCCTACCTAAAACCTGAACGGGTATAGTTTAAAGCTATATCGGTTTAGCTAAAAACCTAACCCTTGCACCTAAAACCCAAACCGGTTTACTCTAAAGGTAGCTTGCCCTACCTCTAAACTAAACTGCTGGAGTTAAAACCTGAACCGGTTTAGTTCAGACCTAAACCGGTTTAGTTAAAAGGTAAACCAGTTTACCTTTTAAGTACCCCCATTTTTTGAATGTAATACTTTATTTAAACTTTAAATACTATTTATTATCAGATAGTTATAATATATTTAAAAGCAGTTCAATTTCAGCAACTAAAAAGAGATGCCGCGCACCGGATTTTAATATTATTTTAATTTAGTTACGTGAACACAGCACATAAAAAAAGCGGAACACCCCAAGGCATTCCGCTTAAAAACCTGTGCACCTAAGCTTATGGCGCAGGTGTAGGTGCAGGTGTTGTTCCTCCCTGATTTTCAAAAAGTGTTTTCAGGTCGTTAACAATTGCATCTACCCCCGGCAAGCCAAGACGCTGCGCCATTTTTGCCATTTCGTAAATAACCAGTGATGCAGTGTAGGCATCTACCCCGGCAGCTGTTGCTGTGTCGGTTACCTCTTCGGCAAGGCGATCAAGCTGCATTTTTATCTGTGTAAGCTGTCCAAACAATAGCAGGTCTTTCTGCATTTCAGCTGCCGAAACCAGCGGTGGCACAATAGCCGGCACTGTGTTGGCATAATTCATTGCCTTTAACACAAAGGGCGCACGGCCATCGTCCATTTTAGGTAATTCCTGTTTTTGCTGATTAGTAAGGTCAAGCAAAAAAGGCAGCTTGGTGCGGATGGTCTGGATAGCCATCATTACATCATTTAAATCTGTTGCGGGAAGGGTTTGTGAAATTAAACTACTCATGTTGTTTTTTGTTTTTTAGGTTAATACTATGTTTTTGTTTGTTTAATGGCGGCAAACATAAACACGTTTTTAAATCCAAAAACAGGCAGTCAAATAACTAACAGTAAGCATTTTAACACTGTTAATAACAAAATATTATAAAATCAATTAAATCAATTGATTGAACGATATTAACAATTTTTGCTGTTAATATTTTTTATTTGATTGTTAAAAAATGGGAATTATAAAGATGTTGGCAAAGTGAAAATTATGTATTCAAAAAAAGTGCTTTTATTTTTTCAACACGCTACAGGTGTCACTTCGAGCGTAGTCGAGAAGCAATGTTTAAACTTCTCGACTACGCTCGAAGTGACAATACATCTAATAATAAACATTATTATTACTAATACGGCTCCTGAAAATAGCCCTTCAGGGCTTTCATCATCTTTGAGGCCCCTACCCCATCCACCAGGCGGTGGTCCATAGTAGCACAAACGGGAAGCACATCAATTATCTCCACCTTACCATCGCGCACCACCGGTTTTTGTTCAATTTTACCAATGGCTACTATAATAGGGCATTCAACATAAGGCAGCAGCGGAGCAAAACCTCTTTGTATGCCCAGCATACCTACTGAAGTAACCATGGCACTGCCAAAGGCATCCTGCGGAATACCAAATGCAGGCGACCATATATTTAACTGATAACAGATAAAACTTACCAGACGCTGCATCCAGCCAATCATAAAGGTGGGTATGTATTTCATTACCTCACCAAAAGCGGCAAAGTCATCTTCGCCACCGCGGATTTTTTCGGCACGCTGTTTTATTTCGGCATGAATTTCTTCCAGAGATTTTTTATCGCAACCGCGAATAACAATACCGGTAAGGTTATCGCCCGAATCATCGGGCGCCACCTGAAAAAATATGTCAACACTCTGGCGGTGATAGATGCGCCCGAAACGGATAACACCGTTTACCCTGTTGTAATTGGCAATGGCCACCGCCACCCCTTTTGCGGCAATAGCAGTAGGCGAAATTTTGGTTCCGCTTTGCTGCAGGCGGTTAATAACCTCCATAATGGGTTTAGCCTCAAAATCAACCCAGCCATAAAAACTGGCTTCTTCC
>CANJWH010000101.1 GCA_947478465.1 Bacteroidota bacterium | reverse complement strand
ATTGAACCGGTGATGGTGTTGGGTTGTGCTACAATAGTATCAGCAGCGCATGAAATGTAGTATCCGCCAGAAGCAGCTACATCACCCATGGAAGCTACAACCGGTTTTGCCGCTTTAGCCAGCACTACTTCTCTCCAGATAACATCAGAAGCTAATGAACTTCCGCCCGGTGAGTTTACACGCAAAACAATAGCTTTTACATTCTCATCCAAACGCGCTTTGCGGATAGCTTTAGAAATACGGTCAGAACCAATGGTCTGGTCGTCACCTTCGCCACCTTCAATACTTCCGCTTGCATAAATAACGGCAATCTTATCTTTAGCCAAACCTTTATCTTCTTTCTTTTTAGGTTTTGGAGCATCGGTATATTTAGCCATGCTAACCATTTTCAGCTTTTTGGCATCTTCTAAACCGCAACGGTCTTTCAAATCGTCCAGCACCTGGTCCTTATAATATAGCTTGTCGGCAAGTTTTTGTTCAATAGCATCTTTTGCATTTTGAACCAAAGCTGAGTCAGCAATAAGGTTCAGTTGTTCGGGAGTAAGTTTGCGGCTTTCGGCAATACCTTTTACAATGTTGTTCCAGATAGAACCCATGTATTTCATGGTTTGCTCGCGGTTAGCCTCGCTCATTTTGTCAAGAATAAAAGGCTCAATAGCGCTTTTAAACTTTCCATAGCGGATAACCTGAGGCTCAACTTCCATTTTTTCCAATAGTCCTTTAAAGAACATAACCTGTGCACCAAGGCCTTTGAATTCAATAATACCTTCAGGGTTAAGCCAAACTTCATCGGCAACCGAAGCAAGGTAATATGAACTTTGCGAGTAAGCCTCACTGTAAGCAACAATAAATTTCTTTGATTCTTTGAATTCAATCAGCTTATTGCGGATTTCTTCAATGGTAGCAATACCGGCAGGAACACTTTGCAGGTCTATATAAATACCTTTGATATTATCATCGGTTTTAGCTTTCTCAATGTTTTCAAGAATATCATTTAAGCCAATGCTTTTTTTACCTGACAAAGAACCGAAATCAAAATTCTCAAAAGGATTGTTTGAACTGCGGTCGTTGATCTGCGACTCAAAATTGATGTGCAGCACTGAATTAGGTTCAACTTTAGCTTCTTTCTTGCTGTCTGCAGAAGAAACCAGGGCAGCAATCATTCCAAACAGCACAACAATGCCAAGGAAGAAAGCCAGAAACACTCCCAACATGGAAGCGAACATAAATTTAAAAAACTGTTTCATTTAATATTGGTTTTTAGGGTTTTAGAAAAGCGGGGCGAAAGTAGAAAAAAAACTGGTCGGCAGCTGAGGCAAAGTCACTATTAAGAATTTTTAACTTTGTCACCCTTTATATGGAAGAAGCTATATTACTTTTAGGTGGAAACCTTGGAAACCGCGAATTGGCTCTTGCCCAGGCAATGGAAAAAATTGAAGAACATGTAGGAGAAATAACGGCACATTCTTCCATATATGAGAGTGAACCCTGGGGATTTGAAGATAAAAACCAGTTTCTTAATCAGGCAATAAAGGTTAATACAGAACTAAGCCCGGAACAATTACTTTCAACCCTACTTGAAATTGAACAATCACTCGGCAGGGTGAGAACAGGAAAACTTTCGGCCCGCACCATAGACCTTGACATTCTTTTTTATGGAGCAAAAGAAATTAAGACCGATACACTCATCATCCCACACCCGAGAATCAGCGAAAGATTATTTACCCTACTACCATTAGCAGAAATTACGGGCAACTCCAATTTGCCTAAGTTTAACACCTCCTCACAAGAACTGATAAAAAGTTGTCTGGATAAATCAAAAATTCATTTTTGGAATTTTAAAGACAACACCTAAATAAGGTTACAAACTTTTCAGGTTATGTATGTTGAAAAAATAATCGATAAAAAATAGTTGTTTATTTAAAAAGTAGAACTATTTTTGCAGCAATAATCAAATTATAACATCATTAAAATACTATAGCTAAAAGGATAAAAATGAGAAAACTATTATTCACTCTAACCGTAATTTTATTAAGTACCTCTCTTATTTGGGCTCAGGCACCAAAGAAAAAATACAGAAGATTTTCTGTAGGAGTTAACTTAGGTACAACTCAGTTTTTGGGAGACATTCAGAGAAATCCTTCTGGCCAGAGACAGGTTGGAGATTGGTCTGTAAATGATTGGAAATTTGGATTTGGCGGAAATGTGGCGTATCAACTAGGATATGCATTTGGCGTAAACTTTACTGTTCTCAGTGCTAATCTTTCCGGACAAAAAAGCTATGGAGATATTGCTGTTGAAGGAAACAGTCAAAATAATTATGCATCATTTAAAGCAAATGTTATTGACTATAGCCTGAATTTCACTTGCAATTTCTTAAACTTGCTTTACAGAGACAAAACAAAACCAAGAAGAATTAATCCTTACGTATCTTTAGGATATGGATTTACCAGTTTTCGTTCAATGAAAAAGAGATTAGGTACTGAGCAAATATTGGATGTTTGGGGCTATGATAAAAAGACTTTTGAAAAAATCGAAAGAACAACGGAGGTTATTGTTCCGGTTGCTTTCGGTGTAAAATTCAGGCTTTCAAATAGTTTTGATTTAGGTATAGAGCAAAGTTTAAGAAATGCATTTACAGAAAAACTTGATGCAACAGCCGGATCTAGCAAAAAAGAAGATAAATATGGTTATTTATCACTTTCTTTAACTTACAAAATCGGCAAATCTGAAGAGTCTGAAGAATGGGTTAATCCTTTTGAAGCTCTTAACAAAAATCTTGATGATATTCAAAGTAACATTGATGGTTTGGCAAAAGATGCAGACGGTGACGGAGTATCTGACCTGTTTGACAAAGAGCCAAACACACCTGCAGGAGTTGCAGTTGACGGAAGTGGTCGCTCACTTGACGTAGATACTGATGGTGTTCCTGACCACATGGACAGCGACCCATTCAGTGCTAAAGGAGCTAAAGTTGACGAAAACGGTAAGGAACTTGACAGTGATAACGATGGAGTTGCTGACGGAAGTGATATAGAACCTAACACAAAACCTGGTGCATTGGTTAACTTCCAAGGCAAAACAATTGAGTTGTCAGCTTCAAACAATACCAATACATCTTCATCTTCATCAACAAATGGACTGTTGTTACCTGCTGTTTATTTCAAAGTAAACAGTGCCGTTGTTAATTACTGGAGCAGCTTCGAATCTTTGACAACAATTGCAAAAGCAATGAAAGCTAACCCAAGCCTGAAACTAAATGTAATTGGCAATTGTGATAGAACTGCAACTGAGCAATTTAATGATGATCTTGCTCAAAGACGTGCTGACGCAGTTATCAAATACTTAGTTGAAACTTTCAAAATTGAAGGAAGCAGGTTTAAGGCAGTTTCAAATGGAGAAAAACAAGCTCTTGCTCCAACTGCTGACGGAGTTGAGAAGAACGTTAACAGAAGAGTTGATTTTGAAGTAGCAAAATAATCTAAATAGATTTTTAAAACAAAAAGCCCCGCGAAATTCGCGGGGCTTTTTGTTTTAAAGAAATTAATAACGTCTATCTGCTTATTTTTTTGCTTAAATCATAAAGCACAATTCCGGCAGTAACAGATATATTAAAAGAATGCTTGGTGCCAAATTGAGGAATTTCAAGGCAATAATTGCAGCTATCAATTGCGGACTGAGAAACACCATTTACTTCGTTTCCAAAAACAACAGCATATTTTGTTTTTTCTTGTGGAATAAACTCTGCTAATTCAATACTACCTTCTGCTTGCTCAATACATAAAATCTTATAGCCTTGATTTTTCAATTCGTTTACAGCTTCTAAAACTGTCGAATAGTATTTCCATTCCACTGAATCAGTTGCACCCAAAGCTGTTTTCGTTATTTCTCTATGTGGAGGTTGTGCAGTAATTCCACAAAGTAAAATCTTCTCTACCAAAAATGCATCGCTTGTGCGGAAAACAGAGCCAATATTGTGCATACTGCGAACATCATCCAATACCACCACAAGAGGCAACTTCTTACCACTGCGGTATTCTTCAACTGATTTCCTATCTAATTCTTCGTTCTTTAATTTTCTCATAAAGTAAATATTGCACAAAACTGTTAAAAACTTTAGAATAACTGTGGCTTCGCACTTTGTATTTTTACTGCGATGAAGAACCGCTCTATGATTAAAAGCGCCACAGCCGATAAGGAGACCCCCTTGATGAAGCAATATAATACCATCAAGGCTAAATATCCTGATGCTTTGTTGTTATTTAGGGTTGGTGATTTTTATGAGACATTTGGTGAGGATGCAAAAAAAGCATCCGGCATTTTAGGCATTGTGCTGACCAGAAGAGCAAATGGTGCTGCTGCGTATATTGAACTGGCAGGTTTTCCGCACCATTCTTTGGAAACCTATTTACCAAAATTAGTTCGTGCAGGACAGCGTGTTGCAATATGCGACCAACTGGAAGACCCTAAACTTACTAAAACAATTGTTAAGCGTGGTGTTACCGAATTGGTAACTCCCGGAGTTGTTTTCAGCGAAAACATACTGGAAAATAAAAGCAATAATTTTCTATGTGCTATTCATTTCGGTGAAAAAATATCTGGTGTCGCATTTCTAGATATTTCAACTGGAGAATTTTTAGTAGCGGAGGGAAGTTTAGCACATATTGATAAACTAATACAAAGTTTCCGTCCGAGTGAAATTATCTTTCAGAAGAATAAACACAAAACGTTTGTAGAAAATTTTGGAGACAAATTCTACACCTTCAAATTTGATGATTGGGTTTTTACGCCTGAATTTACAGGAGAATTGTTACTTCGTCACTTTGAAACAAAATCATTAAAAGGTTTTGGTATTGAAAACATGCAAGCTGCAAGCATTGCTGCCGGAGTTGCTCTGCATTACCTCTACGATACACAGCACGATAAGATAAAACACCTCTCTCACATTTCGCGCATTGAAGATGATAAATATGTCTGGCTCGATCGCTTCACGCTTCGCAATCTTGAGATTTTAGTCCCTTCAAATGACAAAGGGATTTCGCTTATCAACATTTTAGACAAAACAATTTCGCCTATGGGCGGTCGTTTGCTGAAACGCTGGCTCGCTATGCCTTTAAAAAATAAAGTTGCAATAGATGAGCGGCTTTCTTCTGTTGATTATTTTTTAGCACAGGAAGAACTAAGTAACGAACTGAGAAAAAACATCCGACTGATTGGCGACCTTGAGCGAATCATTTCAAGAGTGGCAGCTGGCCGTGTTAGTCCGCGCGATGTGGTGCAATTAGGAAAAGCATTGCGTGCCATTGAGCCTGTTAAAGTAATTTGCGAAAACTCTTCCAATCCTGCGTTGAAAAAGATTGCGGAACAGTTAAATCCCTGCAAAATAATCACCGAAAAAATTGAAAAGGAATTAAATCCTGAAGCACCTTTTATGCTTCAAAAGGGCAATGTTATAAACGCAGGTGTTTCAGATGAATTAGATGCATTACGTAAGATTGCTTATTCAGGAAAAGATTATCTATTGGAGATTCAAAAACGGGAAATTGACAGAACCGGAATAACATCATTGAAAATAGCTTTCAATAATGTATTTGGTTATTATCTTGAAGTAACTAATGTACATAAAAACAAAGTCCCTTTTGACTGGATGCGAAAGCAAACCCTTACCAATGCTGAGCGGTACATCACGCCCGAGTTGAAAGAATATGAAGAAAAAATTCTGGGGGCAGAAGAAAAAATTCATGCGCATGAGGTTCGCTTGTTTAATGAATTAGTTGTTTCTGTAGCTGATTATATTTCGCCTGTTCAGCTCAATGCTGCTCTCATCAGTCGCCTTGATTGTTTACTTTGTTTTGCCACGGTCTCAGAGCAAAACAATTATGTAAAACCTGAAATTACGGAAGAAAATATTCTAAACATAAAAGATGGCAGACATCCTGTAATTGAACGCGCCATGCCAACAGGAGAGCAATACATTGCCAACGATATTTATCTTGATAGTGATACACAACAGATTATCATTATAACGGGTCCAAACATGGCGGGTAAATCAGCATTACTGCGCCAAACAGCTTTGATTGTGATAATGGCACAGGCAGGTTGTTTTGTTCCTGCAAAAGCAGCTGTAATTGGTTTGGCAGATAAAATTTTCACACGCGTTGGCGCCTCTGATAATATTTCCTCAGGCGAATCTACCTTTATGGTGGAGATGAATGAAACCGCAAGTATTCTGAATAATGTATCAGCAAAAAGTCTGATTATTCTGGATGAAATCGGCCGAGGAACAAGCACCTATGATGGGATTTCTATTGCACACGCTATTGTTGAATTTCTGCATGAAAATAAAACAAATCGTGCCCGTACGCTTTTTGCAACGCACTACCACGAGTTGAATGAAATTTCAAAAACAATGCATCGGGTAAAAAACTTCAATGTTTCCGTGAAAGAAGCAGGTAATAAAGTAATCTTCATGCGCAAATTAGTTGCAGGCGGCAGTGAACATAGCTTTGGAATTCATGTAGCTAAAATGGCAGGGATGCCAAGAAAAGTAGTGGAAAGGGCAAATGAAATCATGCTTCAGTTGGAAAAAACACATGAAGGAGAATCCCAAAATAGTAAAAACAAAAAAACAGAAAAGGAAGACTACCAACTAAGTTTTTTTCAGTTAGATGACCCTGTGCTAAGTCAAATCAAAGAAGATATTCTTAATACCGATATTAACACACTTACACCTGTTGAAGCATTGATGAAACTAAATGAAATAAAAAAACTTATTGGGGGTTAAATACTTATACCAGAAAGCCATTTTATGTCTGTAATTTATTTTATTTTGCATCTTAATAACTAAAAACTGAAACTATGAGCATGATTAAAGAATTTAAAGATTTTGCAATGCGAGGCAATGTTGTTGACCTTGCAATAGGTGTAATTATTGGAGGCGCTTTCGGGAAAATAGTAAGTTCTTTAATTGACGATGTAATAACACCGCTGCTCTTAAAACCTGCATTAGAAGCAGCTAACCTTACTAAACTGGAAGAACTCACCGTTTTTGGATCTGTTAAATATGGTGTATTTCTTTCAGCAACTATCAACTTTGTTATTGTTGCTTTTGTGCTGTTCCTTATCATTAAAGGATTAAATGCAGCAAAGAAGAAAGAAGAAGCTGCTCCTGCAGCACCACCAGTTCCTTCAAAAGAAGAAGTGCTTTTAGGTGAGATCAGAGATTTACTAAAAAAATAACAAGCTAAAAATCTATAAGAAGTTCAAACGGTAATACCGTTTGAACTTCTTATTTTAAAAATCAACAGAAATGAAAAAAATAATTACACTAGTAATACTTGTTACTTCTGTTATAGGGAGCAAGGCACAGGATTCGCTTAAAGCAGATACATTATGGAGACTTAGCAGTTTTACTGCAGTAAACTTTAATCAGGTTGGACTAACGAACTGGGCTGCCGGAGGTGATAATTCATTCTCGTTATCCGGTGTTTTTAGCGGAACGGCTAATTATAAAAAAGGCCACACCAGCTGGGATAACAGCCTTGATCTTGGTTATGGTATTCTTAAATCGGGAACAAGTCCTTTCCGTAAAAATGATGATAAAATTGAATTGAACTCAAAGTTCGGGACACTTGCAAAAGGTAAATTTTATTACAGCGCCTTGTTGAATGCAAGAACGCAATTCGCAAACGGTTTTAACTTTCCTAATGACAGCGTCATTGTATCTCATTTTGCAGCACCTGCCTGGGTAACACTAGCGTTGGGTATGGACTACAAGCCTAATGATTACTTTTCATTATTCGTTTCACCGGCTACAGGTAAATTCACATTTGTAAATGATACCCGGTTGGCTGACTTAGGTTCATTTGGTGTTAAAGCTGCGGAATACAGCCTTATAGACAGTTCCCTGATTTCTCATGGAAGAAAGATAAGAGGAGAATTTGGAGCTTCATTACGAGCACGATTTTCAAAAGACCTTACTAAATATCTGAATCTTACTACAAGCCTATTATTGTTTAATAATTACACTGATCCTAAAGCATACAATCGAGGCAATATAGACGTGAACTGGGAAACACTGATTACTATAAAAGCAGGAAAACTCATTACTACAAGCATTTTCACAAATCTGATTTACGATCATGATATTAATATACCCACTTACCAAAAAATAAACGGTGAAAAAGTTCAGGTAGGGCAAGGACCTAAGACTCAATTCAAAGAAGTAATTGGCGTAGGAATATCTTACAAAATTTCTGGAGTAAAAACAGCTAAAAATTAAGCTGAGGAAGAGTTTTAATAAAATTTTGCGGATTACATTTTTTATTTACTTTTGCAGTCCACAAAAAAGCGGGAATAGCTCAGTTGGTAGAGCACGACCTTGCCAAGGTCGGGGTCGCGAGTTCGAGTCTCGTTTCCCGCTCAAAAAACCTCTCCAAAAGAGGTTTTTTTATGAAAGATTACTACCTGCCCAGGTGGTGGAATTGGTAGACACGCAGGACTTAAAATCCTGTGGCCATTGCGGCCGTAGCGGTTCGACCCCGCTCCCGGGTACAAGGGTTTCAGCGTTTTGCTGGAACCCT
>CANJWH010000100.1 GCA_947478465.1 Bacteroidota bacterium | reverse complement strand
TTTATTTTTTTAAACCCCCCCCCCCCCCCCCCCCCAGAAAACCCCGTAAACAGGGAGTTTCAGTCGTTTTTAGTTCTTATTAATGCAGTTGTTTACCCCCTAAAAAAGGGGCTAAATCATTACGCTCAAACTTTACTTACACACGCAGAAGGTTTACTCAATATCGGAGAAAGGTTACTCAATCACGGAGAAACCTTGTTCGGTATTGGAGAAGGTTTACTCGTGCATGAGCAAACCTTACTCATGCACGGGCAAGGTTTGTTTAACACATTTAAACCTTGTTTGTGCACAAACAAAGTTTGCTCAATCATGGAGCGGGCTCCTCCATGCAAAAGGAAAGTTTCTCCGTTATCGAACAAACCTTCTCCGTTATCAAACAAAGTTGCAGCACGCAACTAATTCAAAAAAAAAAACTTTTAAAAACAAGAAAACATGGCAAAAACAAAAAAAGTCAGCTTTCCAACTCAGCAGGGCGAGGTAAGTCCCTTTGTTGATAATGTTGACGAAAAATTAAATGCTGGCGGCTTAGGCGCCAAGTATGGTATCAATGCGGTGGATATGGCAAAGTCAACAGACTTTAAAACCAATATACCGCTAAAAGTTTCGCAGGCCGAGTCGGCTGTGGCAACTGCACAGGCACTAAACGCCAGTAAAGATTCCATAATTTATGATGCTAAGTTATTTTATAACGATATGGGTCATGCTATTCAAAAGCATGCAAGTTATGACCCTATTGACATGGAAGCCTTAGGTTTTTTTAAAATAGAAACCCCTCCCGATCCCAATCTGGCAAAGCCCGTAGTATCGGCTATTACGGTGTTAAGTGATCAGGTAATTATTGATTGGTCGCGCGGCCGCTGGCAGGGCATTGTTATTTACGCAGGTTATGATGGTGTTAACTGGACAAAGTTAGACAAGGATTTTCGTTCGCCTTATGAGGATATTCGTAAAAATCAAGGCGGTGGCCCTACAATGCCAACACCCGGACCGGGTCCGGTGGCAAGTGGCCCCGAAACCCGCTGGTATAAACTGCGCTACCTGCAAAATGATGTTGAAATAGGGCAGGAGTTAGTGGTAAAAACCATTGCCGATATACATTAACAGGTATTAGTTCAACAGCATAAAAAAAGTCTCCCGCCTAAGCGGGAGACTTTTTTTGTTTACACACTATTCGTTTATTACTTCGGCTTTACCGTCATACTGTCAATAGTAGTAGAGGTAGTAGTTTTGGTAACGGTCATGCTGTCAATAGTAGTTGCGCTGCCGGATTTTTTCTCGCCTCCGCATGATGCGATGATTACTGTTACTACTGTTGCTGCAAAAAGGATTGTTAGTTTTTTCATGAATGTTTGTGGGTTTAGTTTTTTTATAGTCAGCAAACGTATTGTTTCTTTTCCATCACCAATTCTTGCAGTTTAGTAAAATGTTAACAGTTGGTAGTTAGCACACAAGAGCTTCCTTTTTTTTAAAACGGGATAGGGGTGGCAAAAAATCATTTTATATTCACACCCTGAAACCCACCCCGCAATGAAAAAACGGCTTCTGCTTATTTCAATTATCAGTTATCAATTATCAATTGTAAATTGTCTTGCCCAGCAAACCCTGCGCGGCTCCGTTAAAGATCAGGAAAGCAAGGCCACCCTCATCGGTGCCAACATTGCCGTATATAAGGACACTATATTTATTGATGCCACAGCTGCCGATGCCGATGGTTTTTTTAAAATCGCGAATATCCCTTACGGACGCTACACCGTTGTGGCAAGCTATCTGGGCTATAATAAAGCATCTTTTCAAAACATCATTGTCAATGCCGGAAAAGAAACAATACTTAATATAGAGCTGGAAGAATCGGTTATGGAAATGAAAGAAGTTTCCATCACAGGCGCACGCAAAGGCGAAGTGCTGAACGAAATGGCCGTAGTAAGCGCCCGCGCTTTTTCGGTGGATGAAAGCAACCGCTATGCAGGCAGTCGTGGCGACCCTGCCCGTATGGCCAGCAACTTTGCAGGCGTTAGCGGTGCCGATGATTCGCGCAATGATATTACCGTGCGCGGAAACTCGCCATTTGGTGTGCTCTACCGCATGGATGGAGTAAACATTCCTAACCCCAACCACTTTGCAGTAGCCGGCACAGCGGGTGGCCCCGTTGGTATTCTCAACAACAAAGTATTGGCAAACTCAGACTTTATGACCGGAGCTTTTCCTGCCGAATATGGTAACGCTATATCAGCCGTGTTTGATTTAAAAATGCGCAACGGTAACGACCAGAAGCATGAGTTTACTGCGCAGTTCGGCCTCTTTGGTACTGAGCTTACAGCCGAAGGACCCATCTCTAAAAAAAGCCATGCATCGTATCTTGTAAACTACCGCTACTCAACTATAGTCATCTTCTCGGCATTGGGCATTGATTTAGGCACCGATGCAAAACCATATTATCAGGATGGCTCGTTCAAATTCAACTTCCCAACCAAAAAGGCAGGAACATTCTCCCTCTTTGGTATGGGCGGCAAAAGCAAGATTGACATCCTTACCAGTCCCGATAAAACAGCCGAAACCCGCGAACTTTATGGCGATAGCGATAAGGACGAATACTTTGGTTCTGCCATGGGTGTTGCAGGCTTCAACTGGCTTTTGCCGCTGGACGATAAATCATATTTGCGCACCACGCTTGCCGTTACAGGCGACTACACCAAAAATCACCGCGATATTGTATATCGCCATAAAGAAACTGCAGACTCCATTTTTGTTGTTGACTCACTTGTTCCCGAACTGCAATACAACTTTACTACTACCAAGTATTCTGCAAACCTGTTTTATAATCGCAAGTTCAATGCACAGCATACCTTCCGTGCCGGCATCTTTACCGATATGCTGCAATTCAATTATCAGGACAGCTCACTCATCCGCAATGAATACCGCTTTGAGCAGCGCCTCCGCGATAAAAGCATTGCCTATCTGTTACAACCTTATATACAATGGTCATACAGAATTACCGAGCAACTCATTTTTAATGCTGGTGTGCATTCACAATATTTTACCATCAACAAAAACAGTTATAGTATAGAACCCCGTGCCGGATTGAAGTGGAGATTTAAACCCACTCAGTCACTCAGCTTCGGATATGGTATGCATAGTCAGACACAGCCTTACTACATTTATTTGCAGCAACAACCTAACGGGCAACAGGTAAATAAAACCTTGCCTTTTATGCGCAGCACCCACTATGTGTTGGGCTATGATAATGCGCTGACACCTTACCTGCGCATAAAGCTGGAAGCTTATTACCAGAAGCTCAACAATATTCCGGTTGATACTTTTCCTTCTTCGTATTCAGTGTTAAATGAAGGAACAAGTTTCGATCGCTATTTTCCCGGAAAATTAGTCGCTGATGGTACAGCAGAGAACTACGGAATAGAACTTACCGTTGAGAAATTTTATCACCGCAATTACTTCTTTATGTTCTCTGGAACGCTTTATAATTCCATCTACAAACCCAGCAACGGCCTTACCTACGATACTGATTTTAACGGAAACTACATTCTCAACTTACTCGGAACAAAAGAATTTAAATGGGGCAAAAAACGACCTAACACCTTTGGAATAGGAGGTAAGGTTACCACTGCAGGAGGCCGCAGATATACACCCATTGATGTAACTGCATCTGATGCAGCCGGCAAACCTGTTTACATTGATGCCCAGCGCAACAGCCTTCAATACAAATATTATTTCCGCTTTGATATAAAAATTAACTACGCCATCAATGCCAAAAAACTACGTCACGAAATAGGAGTGGACTTAGTAAATGTTGCTCAAACAAAAAACGTATTGCGCAAGATATATGTTGGCGGAACAAACCCTATAAAAACAGATTACCAGTTGGGCTTTTTGCCTGTGTTTTATTACAGGGTTGATTTTTAGACATTACGCCATTGCGAGCGCAGCGAAGCAATCTCATATAGGTGAGATTGCTTCGGGTGAAAAACCCTCGCAATGACGATAACCATTTTCAAAACTTAGCGTTAAACTTGCGCTTATGAAAAACAGAATATTCTTAGCTGCCTGCTTGCTCGCTCTCACAGGACTTGTTCTGACTTATTCCAACCATTTCAATAATCCTTTCCATTTTGATGATGCGCACACCATTGAAACCAATGCTGCCATCCGCGACATAAAAAACATTCCTTCATTTTTCAGTGACGGAACTTCGTTCAGTTCTTTGCCCGCAAATCAGGCATACCGCCCCGGGCTAACCACACTCAATGCAATCGATTTTTGGCTGGGAGGAAAAGATAAACCTGTTCCCTTTCAATATCATTTAAGCATTTTCATTGTTTTTATTTTACTGGGCATTGCACTCCTTTTCTTTTTCAATAGTATTTATGAAGCAGCCTCACCTCACGAATACAATAAGTGGCTTGCGCTTTTTTCCACTGCGTTTTTCTGTTACCATACTGCCAATGCCGAAACCATTAATTACATCATCCAGCGCGCTGAATCATTCAGCACGTTCATGATTATACTTGGCTTTCTTATCTACATCTATTTTCCGTCACAACGAAAATTCCAATTATTTCTGCTTCCGATGATATTTGGCTTTAGTGTAAAAGAACCAACCCTCATGTTTGTTCCCCTGTTATTCTGTTACATTCTTTTAATTGAAAAAGAAACTTCGCTAACAGAAATAGTATCAGGCGAAGGAATTAAAAAGAGTTTCAAAACAGTATTAATTGTTTTGCCCGGCTTAATACTTGGAGCTTTATTGTTTGCATATTCACAACACAAAACACCTGAATTATTTACTCCCGGAGGAGTAAATGTTGTTACCTATTTGCAAACGCAAACTTTTGTAATCATCCATTACGTTAATAATTTCTTTTTGCCATTTAATCTCAGCGCTGATACCGATTGGAGGCCGATTCAAAATATGTTTGACGACCGCGTGATTATCGGAACACTGTTCATTATTTTTCTTTTTTCAGTTGCAGTCAATGCTTCCCGGAAAAAAGAATCGCGCCCCATTGCATTTGGGATTTTATGGTTCTTTATTGCGCTTCTTCCTACATCCAGTTTTTTCCCCTTTGCTGAAGTATTGAATGACCATCGCCCGTTTTTTCCTTATATCGGTTTGGTAATGGCTGTTGTTTGGTCTTGCATTCTGTTCATCCGCAAACACGAAACAGTTTTCAAAAAGCCGGTAATGAATATACTGCCTACTGCCATCTGCCTAGTGATTTTAACTGCTCACGGTATTGGTGCCCATCATCGGAATGATGTGTGGTCGTCAGGCGAAAAACTGTGGAAAGATGTTACTGTAAAATCTCCCGGCAATGGCCGTGGCTGGATGAACTACGGTAATTCGCAAATGGCAAAAGGTAATTACGCAGAAGCATTAATAGCCTTCAACAAAGCCAAAGAATTGTGGCCTTACTACTCGTATGTACATATCAATCTTGGAATTCTCCATGCTTCAATGGGCAAGCCTGTTGATGCTGAGGAATATTTTAAAAGAGCGATTTTATTGGATAGGGTAAACCCTGAAACATACCGCTATTACGGGAAATTTTTAATTGAACAAATGCGTAGCAACGAAGCAGCTGATATTTTGCAGCAAGGTTTGCAATTAAGCCCCAAGCATATTGAGTTAAAAATGTATTATGACATGGCTGTAGCTTCCGGTGATGGTAAAAGCACAAAGCAGCAAGTGATGCTGGAACAGTTAAAGTCACAACCAACCGCAGAAGGATATCTGAACCTGAGTCTGGAATATTACAACCTTGGTAGATATCAGGAATGTGTAGATGCAGCGCAAAAGGCATTGGAATTAAAACCTGATTACGAGCTTGCTTACAATAACATCTGTTCGGCTTACAACGCCTTGAAGCAATACGACAATGCAATTGAAGCCTGCAGTCAGGCTATGCGTATTAAACCTGATTTTCAGTTGGCGAAAAACAACCTGAAACTGGCTGTTGACCAAAAGAATAAACAGCAAGGTAAATAGCCTATGTCTCTGTTTGTTTCCATACGCAAATTTCTTTACGAACCTCGTTTGCAAGGCGTGGATGTAAACAGCGATAAACTGCTGGAGATTCACCGCCAAGTTTTGCTGAAAAAAAAAATAATGTGTCACGTTTTCCGTGAATTTTATGATGCCTGTATTAATGCAGACAATAAATATTTTACAGCAACGGGCAACAGGATAGAACTTGGAGCCGGTGTAAGTTTTTTCAAAGAAGTATATCCTGAACTTATCAGCACTGATATAAAGTCATCGCCCTGGCTCGACAGAATATTAGATGCACAAAAAATGGATTTGCCCGACAATTCAACACGGGCATTTTATGCTATTAATTGTTTTCACCATTTGCCTGATGTTGACAGTTTCTTTAGTGAGCTGCTGCGCGTTTTAAAACCGGGTGGCGGCTGTATTTTAATTGAGCCATATCACGGGGCAATTGCTTCCCGATTTTACAAGCGCATATTTGATACGGAGACATTTGATAAGTCACAAAATGAATGGAAGTATAAAGTTGGGGGAGTAATGGCCGGTGCTAATCAGGCACTGAGCTACATCGTTTTTAAACGTGACTTGAGTTTGTTTCTAAAGAAATACCCGCAACTGGAAGTAGTGGAACAGAAAGTATTGCCTAATTATTTAAGGTATCTGCTGTCAGGTGGTCTGAATTTCAGACAAATCATTCCTTCCTTTTGTGAACCTTTAATAAAACTAATGGAGTTGTTGATTAGCCCCTTCAACTCAATTTTAGGACTTCATCATTCAATTGTTATCCGTAAAAAGGATTAACCGAAATTACTTCCCTTCTATTCTGTTTAATCCCGCTTTTGCTTTTTGCCCAATACTATTGCGGTATTCCTTGTTTTTAAAAGAAGGACAGAGTTCAAAATACTTCAGGGCATTTTTGTAATCTTTCCTCTCTTCGTAAATCAGTCCGAGGTTTAGTGATGCATTCGCAGCAAAGTAGTGCGTGCTTTTTGCTCCGTTCTTAATCGTCATTTCATAATACGGAATCGCATCATCAGGTTTTTCCCAACTGTGGTAAATTCTACCAAGACGATAAGTAAATTCCAATTGGTCTTTCTCTGAAGTAAAGTCTTTTGCGTTACCTTCTTTCACCAATATCGTTAATGCCTGCAGGTAGTAGCCGCCATCAAAAAGTAATCGCGCTTTCAGCAATTTCAAGTTGGGAGCTTCACCGTTTTCTGCTTCTTTCTGCGCCTGTTTGTCTTCATCAGTAATGTCATTTCCTTTAATTAATACAGAGCTCAGGTTTTTGCGGTAAGCATCGTAATCGCCCACCAGCAGGCTGAACCAGCCAAGTTTTTGATAAGCAGTTTTGATATAGCTCTGACCTTTAAAATTGTCAATGTATTTTTTGATATAAATATCTGCATCCATATCAAGGCGATTGAGTTTCGCCTCTCCTGTAAGCAAATCCAGATAGTAAAATGGATATTGGTCCTCACTTTCAGTGCGTTTTTCAAGAAAAGAAATCGCGTCATTATTGCGTGAGGTTTTTATGGCAATACTAGCTTTGGCAAAGGTGAGTAAAGGATTATTGCCCGGAAGATACTTCAGTGTAGTGTAAAGTTTCTCAATATTGTCTTTGTCTTTTGAAAGGTTGAGTTCAACAAATGAAAGAAGGAAAAGTGATTCGGTAAGCAGGTAGTTATATTCAGAATTGGTTTGTGACTGAGCAACAACGGTGTTCAGTTCTTTTACACCCTGTTTAATGGTGCCGTCAATTCCCATAATATTCACCGCCCATTTATAATTATCGGGTACCGTTCCGATTATGGCATGAAGGAGGCCCATGCTTTTCATGTTTGGTAAGAAAGCAGGATGTTTGCTTTGGTTATCTTCAAGCAATTTATAGGCTTTATTTATCTCACTTACAGCAGTGAGATATTCACCAAATTTGACATGAATAAATGCCCATTGCAAATTAACCTCTGCCTGCGAATAAAGAAACCAGGGTGAATTTGAATCTCCCTTTTCCAATTGTCTTAAACGCAGGTCTTTGTTCTTTTGAAGAGAACTAAAATTATTCGGATTTTCACCAATAATGAGGGTAAAAAAATCTATGTAGTTATCAAGGAAAACAGGAATAGTATTGTCTGGATTATCTTTTTTTTCGTTGTCTAATTTTATGTTTGCTGCTTTAAATTTCAGGCTTACAATGTCTTCATAAGCTTCAATACAATTTGCATTAAAGTCAAATTTGGCAAACGATTCTAGATAGAAAAAGAGAAAAATAAAGATGGCAAAAAAATATCTCATGTTTTTAGAAACAAAAAAGGGACTTCAAATTGAAATCCCTTTTCAGTATTTTTAATTATAGTCTAAGCTTCCTCTAAAACTTCAATTCCGGCAAGTTCCTGGTCAACCAAAATACGTCCGCAATACTCACAAACAATAATTTTCTTTCTCATGCGGATATCCATTTGGCGCTGTGGAGGAATGTTGTTGAAGCATCCACCGCAAGCGTCACGAGAAACGTTAACAACAGCCAAACCATTGCGTGCATTTGAACGAAGACGTTTGTAAGCAGTCAACAGTCTTTCGTCCATTACTTCTTCTGCTTTTACAGATTCCTTTATCAACGACTTTTCTTCTTTTTCTGTTTCTTTGATAATATCGTCAAGTTCAGCTTTTTTATGTTTCAGATCAGCTTTGCGCTCATCTAACTCAGCTTGTGCTTTTTCAACAAATTCGTTTTTAGCTGCAATATTTGCTTTTGCTTCTTTAATTCTTTTTTCACAAAGCTGAATTTCCAGATTTTGAAATTCAATCTCTTTGGTTAATGAATCAAACTCACGGTTATTGCGGACTTTGTTCTGTTGCTCTTCATATTTTTTAATCAAAGCAAGCGAATCTTTCATTTG
>CANJWH010000099.1 GCA_947478465.1 Bacteroidota bacterium | reverse complement strand
GTTTTATACATCGCTCGATTGAAAAGATGTGTGAAAGCTTGACCTACCGCCAGTTTATTTACGTTACCAGCCGGATGGATTATCTTTCTTCACACATCAATAATCACGGATGTGCATTGTGCGTGGAAAAA
Organism: Bacteroidota bacterium; assembly: GCA_947478465.1. Taxonomy (GTDB): domain Bacteria; phylum Bacteroidota; class Bacteroidia; order SXHM01; family SXHM01; genus SXHM01. The sequence goes on along the minus strand of CANJWH010000099.1, from coordinate 9,177 downwards.
GGAATGCAGATTGAAATTCCTGAACGCGCAAAAGTAATTCGTGTGCTGATGGATGAACTAACGCGCATTGCTTCACACGAATTATGGTGGGGTGCAATGGCAATGGATTTAGGTGCATTCACTCCTTTCTTTTTATCATTCCGTGAGCGTGAAACCATTACCGATATTATGGAAGATACTTGCGGTGCAAGGCTGACCATGAACTATATTGTTCCGGGCGGTGTGATGGTTGACTTGCATCCTGATTTTCAGAGAAAAGTAAAAGCATTTATTAAACTGTTTCGCGAAAAAGCAGACCAGTACAATGAACTGGTAACAGGAAATATTATTTTTCAAAGCAGGATGAAAAATGTTGGCGTGCTTTCAAAAGAAGATGCCATATCATACGGATGCACAGGTCCGACAGCAAGAGGAAGCGGAATAAACTGCGACATACGCAAACTTTATCCTTATGAAATTTATGACAAGTTGAAGTTTGATGAAGTGATTGAAACAGGCTGCGATTCTTTTTCGCGTTACTTGGTTCGTGTTAAAGAAATGTATCAGTCTATCAGCATTATTGAACAATTGATTGATAATATTCCTGAAGGCGATTTTCAGGCAAAAACAAAAGCAGTATTGAAATTACCAAAAGGTGAATTTTACACACGAGTAGAAACAGCGCGTGGCGAGTTAGGTGTATATATTGTGAGCGAGGGCGCAACAACACCTTACAGAATTAAATTCCGTTCACCTGGCTTCTCTAATCTTTCTGCACTTAACCACATGGCAAAAGGCGGAAAAATTGGTGACCTTGTAGCGATGATGGGAACTTTGGATTTAGTAATACCGGATATTGACAGATGAGAAACATTGCGAATTTTAAATTGACAAATTGCGGATTGGCTGGACAATTCCGCAATTTAAAATCCGCAATTCGAAATTAAAATTATGTGGAGCTTAGGTAACATAACTCATAGTATTGATGCATGGCTGAATGAATCATTCAACCCTGCAATTGCTTTGCTGATTGAGTTTGTTATTGTAGGCACCATGGCAATCGGACTATTTGCGGTTCTTGGATTAGTATTGGTTTTTATGGAGCGCAAAGTTTCGGCTTATATGCAGATACGAGTTGGACCAAATCGCGTTGGACCGAAAGGAATGTTTCAAACCTTTGCCGATACAATTAAACTTTTGCTGAAAGAAGGTTTAACTCCAACCGGTTCTGATAAATTTCTTTTCAATCTGGCACCTGTTATTGCAATTATTTCTGCCATGTTATTGCTTGCACCAATTGCTTTTGCAAAGGATTTTCAGATGTGGGATTTGAATATTGGTGTGTTGTATGTTTCTGCAATTTCATCGGTTGCGGTTATAAGTATTTTGATGGCAGGTTGGAGCAGCAACAATAAATACTCTCTATTGGGAGCTATGCGCAGCGGTGCCCAGATTGTGAGTTATGAATTGTCGGCAGGACTTTCCATTCTCGCCATTGTTGTTTTGGTTGGCAGTCTTAAAATGACTGATATTGTTGCTTCACAGGAAACTGGTTGGTGGTTATTTAAAGGACATATTCCTGCGCTCATCGCTTTTGTGACTTTTATTATTGCTGCGACTGCAGAAACCAATCGCGCTCCGTTTGACCTTGCAGAAGCAGAATCAGAATTGACTGCAGGATTTCATACCGAGTATTCAGGAATGCGTTTTGCATTATTTTTCTTAGCTGAATATGTGAACATTTTTATTGTGTGTGCCATTGGTGCAACACTTTTTCTTGGCGGCTGGATGCCTTTTCACATCGGACAATGGACTGCATTCAATCATGTAATGGATTTCATTCCTTCATCACTTTGGTTCTTTGGAAAAACTTTCTTTCTGATATTTCTCATCATGTGGTTTCGCTGGACATTCCCGCGCCTTCGTATTGACCAACTTTTGAATTTAGAATGGAAATATTTATTGCCGATTAGTATGTTTAATTTATTGCTGGCAACAGCAATAGCAATTATGGGATGGCACTTTTGAGTATTGCGGATTTTAGAATTTTAAATTGCGGATTGAAAACCCGATGAAACCTGAAGAATTAAAATTGAGAACTAAAAAATTTGCCCTGAGAGTAATAAAACTCTACCGCAGTTTGCCGAAAGGGAAAGATGCAGAGGTGCTCGGTTACCAATTATTGAGAGCGGGAACTTCTGTAGGTGCAAATTATCGCGCAGCCTGTCGTGCAAGGTCGCAAGCAGATTTTATTTCTAAAATTACTATTGTGGAGGAAGAGGCAGATGAGTCAGCATATTGGATAGAATTGCTCATAGAATCAGAACTAGTAAAAAAGGAATTGTTGGTTGAATTATTAAAAGAGGCAAACGAATTAACTGCTATTTTCACTGCCTCAGGGCATACTGCAAAGGCAAGTCCGGATAATCCGAAATTTAAAATCCGCAATCCGCAATCTGCATAATGGGCGCAATACAATACATAAAAGACATTTATGGTGCGGTGAAATCGCTACTTGTAGGCATGAAGCAGACGGGATATTATTTCACGCATCACAAAGAAATTATTACGCAAAATTATCCTGAAGAGAAACAGCAACTTGCAGAACGGTTTCGTGGTGAAGTGGTGATGACACATGATTCTAACAACGAGCACAAATGCACCGGTTGCACGGCTTGTGAGTTAGCGTGTCCGAACGGAACGATAAAAATCGTAACCAAATTTGAGCAAACACCTGAAGGCAAAAAGAAAAAAGCGATTGACAAATTTGTTTACCATTTAGAATTATGCACCATGTGTAATTTGTGCGTTGTAGCTTGCCCTACCGATGCAATTAAAATGGATCAGGCATTTGAACACAGTGTTTTTGACCGCAGCCAATTGACTAAAGTATTGAACAAACCAGGCTCAAAAATTATGGAGGGCGTTGAATAATATATGACAGCACAAGACATCATATTTTATTTGTTGGCGGCATTTACGCTGGTTACAGGATTTCTTGCGGTTACCACCACCAAGATTTTCCGTTCCGCAATTTTTCTGCTGTTCTCACTCATAGGAATTGCAGGAATTTATTTCTGGCTGGAGTATGAATTTATTGCGGCTGTGCAGATTGTAGTTTACGTTGGCGGAATTGTCGTGCTTATCATCTTCTCTATTTTTCTTACGCAGGAAGCCGGTGCAAATTTACCTGACACCGCAATGACGAAAAAAATTACTGGAGGAATTGCTGCGGCTTGCGGTTTCGGATTTACTTTACTGCAAGTTCTTCAACATAATTTCATAGGAACAACTGAGCCAGGAATTGAACCAAGCGTTGCTAATATTGGAAACCGAATGTTGGGAGTAAATGAATTCGGGTATTCGCTGCCGTTTGAAGTGGTGAGTATTCTGTTGCTTGCAGCAATGGTTGGATGTATTGTTATTGCATTGAAAAAACCGGTAGAAAAATGACGGGCATAGGATTAACACACATATTATTTGTAAGCATTTCGCTCTTCTTCATTGGCGTTTATGGCTTCCTTACGCGAAGAAATATGATTATGATGCTTATGTCAATTGAACTGATTCTTAATAGTGTGAATTTGAATTTTATTGCTTTCAACAAATACCTGTGGGCAAACAAAATGGACGGATTGTTTTTTACCATATTTATTATTGCCATTGCTGCTGCCGAAGCTGCCGTTGCTATTGCCATTATTATTAACCTCTACCGCAGTCATAGATCCATTGATGTGGAAGATGCAAGTGATTTAAAGTTTTAAAATGTTTGACAAACTAACCCTTTCCTTAATTCCACTTCTGCCGCTGCTGAGCTTTTTACTGCTCGGACTTTTCGGGAGAAAAGTGTTTAAGAATTTTTCGGGGATTATTGGAACAGGTGCTCTGTTGGCATCAGCAGGTTTATCGATCATGACTGCTTACAATTATTTTTTCGTGAGCGGAAAAGTGGATGGTGTATATCAGAAAATTACTGCACTGAAAATTTCCTGGCTTGAGTTTTCGCCAGGAGTTTCTATTGACATAGGAATTCTGCTTGACCCGATTTCAGTAATGATGCTCGTGGTTGTAACATTTGTTTCGCTTATGGTGCATATATATAGTTTGGGCTATATGAAAGGTGAAGAGCGCTTCTCAACCTATTATGCATTTCTTGGCTTGTTTACTTTTTCTATGCTTGGTTTGGTAATGTCATCCAACATTTTTCAGATTTATATTTTCTGGGAACTGGTTGGTGTTTCTTCATTCCTTCTTATCGGATATTACTTTGATAAGCCTTCAGCAGTTGCAGCGGCCAAAAAAGCATTTATCGTTACCCGCTTTGCTGACTTAGGATTTTTAATAGGCATTCTAGTTTTATCATTCAATGCACATACGTTGGATTTTGAAACATTAATTCAACGCCTCACCGACCCGAATTCAGAATATATGCGCTCGGCAATTGCACCTGCCTTCTTAGGATTTAGTTCTTTGACATGGGGTTTAGTGCTTGTGTTCATCGGTGGTGCCGGAAAATCAGCGATGTTTCCTTTGCACATCTGGTTGCCCGATGCGATGGAAGGACCCACACCTGTTTCTGCATTAATTCATGCTGCAACCATGGTTGTAGCCGGAGTTTTTCTGGTTGGGCGATTGTTTCCGATTTTCGCAATTTCCTGTCCGGGGGCATTAGAGTTGGTTGCCTATACTGGTGCCTTGTCTGCGCTGTTTGCCGCTATAATTGCCTGCACACAAACAGATATTAAACGAGTTCTCGCCTACTCTACCATGTCGCAGATTGGCTACATGATGTTTGCATTAGGTGTTTCCGGTTATGGTAATGAAGATGGGTTAGGATACATGGCTTCCATGTTTCACCTCTTCACACACGCCATGTTTAAAGCATTGTTATTCTTAGGCGCAGGTGCTGTAATCCATTTTGTGCATAGCAACGAAATGAATGATATGGGAGGGCTGAGAAAACACATGCCTATAACGCACATCACCTTTTTAATTGCCTGTCTTGCCATTGCAGGAGTTCCGCCATTGGCAGGTTTTTTCAGTAAAGAAGAAATTCTGCTCGCTGCCTTTCACCACAACAAACTGATTTACGGAATTGCATTAATCACTTCCGGAATTACAGCATTTTATATGTTCCGTTTATACTTCAATATCTTCTGGAGCAAGGAGTTTCATTCGCATGGTGAGCACCACGGTGAAGGCGGTTTAGTAATGATGCTTCCTTTGATTCTACTTAGCCTTGGTGCAGCATTTGCGGGCTTTATTCCGTTCAGTCAGTTGGTTACTTCTGATGGAAAACCATTTGAGACTGTGCTTCATTTAGGTTTCTCTGTTGCACCTGTGTTACTTGGGCTTGCAGGAATTTTTATTGCCCTGCGTTTCTATAAAACACAAAACGATTTATCTGAAAAAATTTCTTCATCACTGAGCGGATTTTATAAATCTGCTTACCACAAATTTTACATTGATGAAGTTTATCTCTTTATCACCCACAAAGTAATTTTCAATCTTATTGGAAAGCCTGCCGCATGGTTTGACAAAACAATTGTTGACGGGTTTATCAATCGTTTGGGAAGTTCTTCTGAGAAAGTTTCGGATGAAATAAAAACTCTGCAGAGCGGGCAGGTGCAACAATATGCTGCCTATTTTCTGGCTGGAGCAATAGGGTTAGGGATTATTTTTATTTATGTATTGACACTGAAATGAATTTATCATTACTCATAATTATTCCCCTTGCAGCTGCGATAGCCGTTTTGCTTTCACGCAATGGGCAGCAGGTAAAATGGATTTCATTTCTGTCTTCGATTGCACAGCTTGGCTTATCATTATTTCTGCTTTCAGCATTTATGAGTGAGCGGGCAAACGGTAATGTTTCGCAAATGCTTTTTGAGCAGCGTTATTCCTGGTTCGCACCCTTGAATATTGAATATTATATTGGCGTGGATGGTATTTCCATTTCCATGATATTGCTTACAGCATTTGTAGTTCTTGCCGGTGTACTGATGTCTTGGAACATAGAAAAAATGACAAAAGAGTTTTATTTTCTGCTGTTGCTTCTTTCACTTGGCGCTTACGGATTTTTTATTTCGCTGGATTTATTTACGCTATTCTTCTTCCTTGAAATTGCAGTAATTCCTAAATATCTTTTAATCGGAATTTGGGGAAGCGGCAATAAAGAATACAGCGCCAATAAACTTGCATTGATGCTGATGGGAGGCTCAGCACTGGTGCTGGTTGGAATATTTGCTGTCTATTTTATGTCGGGAATACATTCGTTTGACTTGCTCAAACTTTCAGAGGCACACATTGCTATTGATGTTCAGAAAATATTTTTTCCGATGCTGTTTGTGGGCTTTGGAGTTTTCACTGCAATTTTTCCTTTTCATACCTGGGTGCCTGACGGACACTCCTCTGCGCCTACTGCGGGTTCTATGTTTCTTGCAGGAATTTCCATGAAACTGGGCGGCTATGGTTGTTTGCGTGTGGCGACTTACCTGATGCCCGAGGCTGCAAAAGAATACGCGCCTATTATTATCATCCTTGCATCCATTGCTATTTTGTATGGTGCCTTTGCAACCATGATGCAGAAAGATTTAAAATACATCAACGCTTATTCTTCAGTTAGCCATTGTGGTTTTGTATTGTTAGGAATTGGTATGCTTACTAAAACTTCCATTGAAGGTGCAGTGATGCAAATGGTTTCGCACGGTTTGATGACAGCACTGTTTTTTGCTGTTATAGGAATGATTTATGAACGAACGCATACACGCAAAGTGGAAGAACTGGGTGGTCTTTTGAAAATAATGCCTTTCGTGTGCAGCGTGTTATTTATTGTTGGTTTATGCTCACTCGGCTTGCCAGGCTTTAGTGGGTTTGTGGCGGAGATGACGGTTTTCATGGGTTCATGGCAAAATCCCGAAATGTTTTACCGTATTGCAACCATTGCAGCCTGTATGTCAATTGTAGTAACTGCAGTTTATATTCTGCGGGCAGTTGGAAAAACTGCAATGGGGCCAATTACCAACGAACATTTTTTAAACCTGAAAGATGCTGCATGGAACGAACGTCTGGCGGCAATTGTGTTAGTGCTTGGGATTGTTGCCATTGGTATTGCACCTTTCTGGCTGAGTGATTTGGTTTCACCGGGAGCTGAGTTGATTGTAAATAAAATTGCAGGCGTTATAATTTACTGACGATGATAAACGAACTACTATTAATGAAATCAGAATTGGCGGTGACTGCAGTCATCTTCATTCTGCTGTTCATTAAAATCAGTGATACGACAAGTAATGAGACGGTTCTGAAAATTGTCAATGCACTATTATTGCTGAATGTGGCTTTCGGATTTTGCTGCATGGATACCACAGGTGAATTATTCAGCGGCATGTTCAAAACAAATGCACTTATGAGTTTTGAAAAAAATATGCTCAATATAGGAACCCTGCTGATTTCATTGCTGTCTTACGAATGGCTGAGAAATCACCGCCATCTTCCGGAATTTTTTGTTCTCATGCTTTCTTCTCTGCTGGGAATGTTCTTTATGATTTCAAGCGGTAATTTTTTAATTTTTTACCTCGGTCTTGAACTAAGCACCATTCCGGTTGCCGCACTTTGCAATTTTGACATGGAGAAAAAACAATCGTCAGAGGCTGCCATGAAAATGATTATGTCATCGGCTTTTTCTTCAGGTATTTTACTGTTTGGTATTTCTATGATGTATGGAACAACAGGGACCCTGAGCTTTGCAGAACTGCCCATGCTTCTTACCGGAAGTCCATTGCAGGTTTTTTCTTTCATTTTGTTGTTTACCGGTTTTGCATTTAAACTCTCGGTGGTGCCTTTCCACTTATGGACTGCCGATGTGTATGAAGGTTCACCCGTTGCTGTTACCTCTTTTCTTTCAGTAATTTCAAAAGGCTCTATTGTTTTTATTTTCCTTACAACGCTTTATAATGCCTTTGCACCAATGGGCGAGGTTTGGTATAACCTTATTTTCCTGCTTTCGGTTGCTACCATGATAGTTGGAAATCTTTTTGCACTTCGCCAGCAGAATATGAAACGCTTTCTTGCGTTTTCATCCATTGCACAGGTTGGGTTTATATTAATAGGTATAAGCGGTGGCGGACAAAATGGAACAGCCTCTTCTGTTTATTTTATGTTGGTTTACATCTTCTCTAACCTTGGCGCATTTGGTGCGGTGCAGTTGATTTCATCTTTCTCAGGCAAAGAAACCATTGACAGTTATAAAGGTTTGTATCAAACCAATCCGCTGTTAAGTTGGGTGCTGACTATTTCTTTATTCTCATTGGCGGGTATTCCTCCAACTGCCGGTTTTTTCGGGAAATTCTTTTTGCTGGCATCGGGAGCAGAAAAAGGAAATTACATCCTTATTACCATTGCAGCACTGAACATGATTGTTTCGCTTTACTACTATTTAAGAGTGGTGCGTGCTATCTTTATGGAAAAGAATGAGCAGCCGGTTGCAGCTATTCAGGGTAGTATTTATGAAAAGGCAGGGCTGCTTATTTGTGTTGCGGGTATTATAGCTGTTGGTTTATACAGCCATTTCTATGAATATATTTATGCTTTAAGTGCTTTTTAAAAATGGCTATCAATAAAAATCACGAGTTTGAAGACTTAGACGGTATTAAATGTGCGGTGGTAGAGCGCAACCTTACGCCTGCAAGGCTTCAGTTTTTAAAAGACTTGCTGGAGTTTAACCGTTTTACAACTGTAGTAGTTGCAAGTCCGCCACCCAAAGCTGCTGCACCAAAACCTGCTGCTCCGCCTGCTGAAGGTGCTGCTCCTGAGCCTGCACCCGTTGTTGCCGAAGCACCACCCGCACCTGAATTATTTACCCTTGGCGTTACCGATGCCACCTTTAATGCTACCAATGCCGTATTCGGAAGATTGCTGAAAACACGCACCGGGCATGTGGTTACCCTTGCCTACTGGCATCAGAAAGAGGCTGTTTCGCATGACGAAGTGCCTTACTTTCAGAAAAGAGCCTGAGTAAGAGGCTATTTAAATTTTATTGGGTATTGTGTAATTGTAGCAATTGTAGTAATATTGCGCTCCTTTTTTGGGAAAAATTCCTTCTTAGCTCAGCTGGTTAGAGCACATGACTGTTAATCATGGGGTCGCTGGTTCAAGTCCAGCAGAGGGAGCCAGAATGGGCAAGTCGTTAGAAATAACCTC
>CANJWH010000098.1 GCA_947478465.1 Bacteroidota bacterium | reverse complement strand
TAAACGCTGTTTCATTGTATTTTTTATTCAGGTATTATGTTTCGGAGCATGCAGAATAAGTTACTGATTATTTCTATTGTATATTTTCTGCTTACAGGAAATTCTATCGCCCAACCCTGGTATCACCAAACCACTATTTACCAGATTTATCCCCGCTCCTATTATGATACCAATGGTGACGGAATTGGCGATATCAAAGGCATTATTCAAAAGCTTGACTACATCAAATCGTTGGGATTTGAAACCATCTGGTGTTCGCCCTTTTTTGGTTCACCACAAAAAGATTTTGGCTACGACATTTCTGACTACATAGGCATAGCGCCTGAATACGGAACACTGGAAGACGGACAAAATCTGATAAACGAAGTGCACAAACGCGGAATGAAAATCGTGTTTGATATGGTGATGAACCATACTTCTGATGAAAATCCGTGGTTCTTAGAATCTGCTTCGTCACGAACTAATTCTAAAGCAGATTGGTACATCTGGCGCGACAAGCCCAACAGGTGGAAATCTGTTTTAAAGCAAAAGGGCTGGCACTATTCCAAAGAACGCGACCAATATTACTGGGCAAGTTTTCTGCCTTTTCAGCCTGACCTCAATTACCGCAACCCGGAAGTAAAAGAAACTATGTTTGGTGTGGTGAAATTCTGGCTTGGCAAAGGTGTTGATGGTTTTCGATTAGACATGTTCAACTCTATTTATAAAGATTCGGTGTTCCGCAACAATGCTGCATCGCGCAAAGCCGTGATGGAAAAACACGATGCTAAAGAATACCGTAAAACCATCAAAGGCTTTATTAATCAGCCCGAGAGTTTTGGTTTTGCCAAAGAGCTGCGTGCAGTTTGCGATTCATTTGGAGATAAGATTTTGTTGGGCGAAGTATTCGGAAACCACCAGATGATAAGGCGTTTTCTGGGTGAAGAAAAGAATGACGGATTGGGTCTGGCTTTCGATTTCGAAATGTTGCGCTTCAAGTTCAAAGCAAGATATTTTCACGAATTGATTGAAGGTTTAGAGAAAGATTTCCCTGCACCATTCAATCCTGTTTATGTGTTCAGTAACCACGACCGCAGACGCATGGCAAGGCGACTGAAAGGCAACATGGATAAAGCAAAACTCATCCACTTGCTGCAGTTCACCGCAAGAGGTACGCCCTGCTTTTATTATGGTGAAGAACTGGGCATGACCGATGTGCGTATGCCTTACCGCAAAGCACTAGACCCTGTGGCACATTTATACCCCGCAATGCCTCGTTTTCTGGTAGACATGGCTGGAGAAACCATGAACCGCGATGAGATGCGGACACCCATGCAATGGGATAACACAAAGAATGCAGGATTTTCAGATGCCGATAAAACATGGCTTCCTGTTGGAGAAAACTATAAAACAGAAAATACCGAAACAGAAAAAGCAGTTGAAAACTCCATGCTTAACTTCATAAGTCAACTGGTTAAACTGCGCAACGCTCATCCTGCTTTACAAAACGGAAAACTGGAACTTATTTCCGCAAAAGAGCTTCCTGAAAATGTATTAGGTTATTACCGCAATAATGAAAAAGAAAAAATTGCTGTGCTCATTAATTTTAGCAAACAAGAGAAAAGACTTCAATTGAATTGGGGTGGATTCAGCAAGCTGCTTTCAACCGATAAAAACATGGCTGACCAATTTGAAAGAACAATTGTTTTAAAACCATTTTCGGGTATAATTGTTACTATGCAGTAAGACTGATTTTACTCATCAAAAAAATCCGCTTTTTTACTTTCATAAATTATTAGCTTTGCACCCGTTTTAAAAAATCCTTTAACAAAATTCAAGCAATGAAAATATTAGTCTGCATCAGCAAAGTACCTGATACAACAACAAAAATTTCCTTCGTTGATAACGATACAAAATTCAATGAGGATAAAGTTCAGTTTATCGTAAATCCTTATGATGAATGGTATGCGCTTGTGCGTGCACTTGAAATCACCGAAAAATCGGGAGGAACTGTTACTATCATTAACGTTGGTCCTGCTGACAACGATCAGATTATCCGAAAAGCACTGGCAATCGGAGCAAATGACTCAGTAAGAATTGACGGCAACTCAAATGAATCATTTTATGTGGCTTCACAAATTGCAGAATATGCAAAAACACAAGGCTACGATATTATTATGACCGGAAAAGAAACCATTGACTACAACGGAGCTGAAGTAGGTGGTATGATTGCAGAATTGATGGGTGTTCCTTATGTTTCACATGCAAGCACACTGGATGTTGATGGCGGAAAAGCTACCATGAAACGCAACATTGAAGGCGGTTACGAAACAGTAGAAGTAAACGGAGCATTTGTAGTAAGTTGCCAGAAAGGAATGGCTGAAGCACGCATCCCTAACATGCGCGGAATTATGGCGGCTCGCACAAAACCTTTGACAGTAGTTGCTCCTGTAAACGTTGCTCAACTTACTTCTATAAAAGTATTCACATTGCCACCGGCAAAAGCTGCGGTTAAAATGGTCAGCCCTGATAATGTTGCTGAACTGGTGAACCTGTTGCACACGGAAGCGAAAGTGATTTAGTCCATAGTCGACAGTCCATAGACCATAGTTTACAGACAACATTAACACACGAATACATTAACACATAAACACACAAAACATGTCAGTTTTAATATACGCAGACACCATCAACGGAAAAGTAAAAAAATCTTCACTGGAAGCAATTCACTATGGAAGCAAAGTAGCATCGCTGCTTGGAACCAATGCAGTTGCTTTAGTGGTTAACTCTTCTGATAACCTTGCCGAACTTGGTAAATACGGAGCAGCAAAAGTTCTGAAAATAACCAACGATAAACTAAATGCATTTGACCCGCAACTATTGACTGCTGCTATTGCACAGGCTGCAAATTCAGCAGGAGCAAAAGTGGTGGTGTTTGCACACGACTCAACAGGGAAATCATTGGCATCACGCCTATCTGCCCGCTCAAAAGCAGGATTGGTAAGCGGTGCAACTTCATTGCCGAACATTGATGGCGGAAGTTTCATCCTCCGAAAAAACGTATTCTCGGGTAAAGCTTATGCCGATATCAATATCCTTACCGATGAAAAAGTAATTTCTTTAATGCCTAACTCTTTTCCTGTAGTGGCAACTGACGCTTCTGCTGAAGTAGCTGATTTCAGTGCCGACCTGAGTGGAGTAACTTCAACACTGGTTGTAAAAGAAGTAAACCGTGCTTCAGCATCGGGTGTAGCTCCGCTGCCTGAAGCAGAATTGGTAGTAAGCGCAGGACGCGGAATGAAAGGCCCTGAGAATTGGGGAATGATTGAAGACCTTGCAAACGTATTGGGCGCAACAACTGCCTGCTCACGCCCAGTAGCCGATATCGGTTGGAGACCGCACCACGAGCACGTAGGACAAACAGGGATTGCTATCCGTCCTAACTTATATATTGCAATCGGAATTTCGGGAGCAATACAACACCTTGCCGGTGTAAACCAAAGCAAAGTGATTGTAGTAATCAACAAAGATCCTGAAGCGCCTTTCTTTAAAGCTGCCGACTACGGAATTATAGGCGATGCCTTTGAAGTGGTTCCTAAACTAACTGAAGCATTCAAATCGCTGAAAGCAAACAGCCATTAATCTATTTACCACAGATTACACAGAACTAAATTTGTGTAATCTGTGGTAAAATACTACTTTAGAATTCTGCTTCTAAGAAATTTCCCGAATGGAAAAGAAAAAAATTAAGCTCGACATTATTGGTTTATCCTACAGCCAGACACAATCCGGTGCTTATGCGCTGGTGCTGGGTGAAGCAGAAGGCAAAAGACGTTTACCCATTATTATTGGCGGACCCGAGGCACAATCTATAGCAATTGAACTGGAGAAAATGCAGCCCACCCGCCCTCTTACACACGACCTTTTTAAATCCTTTTCTGAAGCTTTCCATATCAATGTGATTGAAGTGGTTATTTACAATCTGGTAGAAGGTATATTCTATGCCAACTTAGTTTGTCAGAACGAGGCAGGTGATGTGCAGGAAATTGATTCACGCACATCGGATGCAATTGCGCTTGCTACACGTTTCAACTGCCCGGTTTATACTTACGAGTTTATTCTTTCATCTGCCGGTATAATAATGGAAGATGGTGGCGCTTTTGCCGAAACTGCGCAGGCAGAAAAGAAAACACCCAAAGCCGGAAAAGGCGATAAATACTCGGAATTAACAACCGATGAATTGCAGACCATGCTGAAAGAAGCCATTGAAGACGAGGCTTACGAAAAAGCAGGACGCATAAAGCAGGAGTTGGATAAACGTCAGCAATCGTAAAATATTATTTCGGATTGCGGATTTTAAATTGCGGAATTGTCATTCAATCCGCAATTTAAAATCCGCAATCCGCAATTTGTTTCAACTAATTATCCCCGCAATAGTAGCAGACAGGTACGAAGCCAGTGTTCCGCAGAGTAAGGCTCTCATACCTAATTTAGCAAGGTCGGTCCTGCGCTCGGGAGCTAAGGCACCGATACCGCCAATTTGCATACCCACGCTGCTGAAATTGGCGAAACCGCAGATAGCAATACTGATAATCAGCAAGCCTTTTTCGCTTACAATAGGAACGGTATTGGCCGTTAAATTTTTGAAAGCCACAAACTCATTTACCGTCAGTTTTTGGCCGAGCAATGTTGCTGCATTATTCACATCTTCCATTGGAATGCCCATGCTCCATGCAAAAGGGAAAAACAGTTTCCCGAAAATATAATCCAGTGTAAGTCCGTCCCACAGGTGGCCGAGCGACCAGTTGATAAGCGCAATGAGCGCAATAAAACCAATAAGCATGGCTATCACATTCATGGAAATTTTAAAACCCTCGGCAGCACCGTGACTGATGGCATCAATCAAATTGCTGTATTCGCTTTTTACTTCCAGCTTTACATTGCCCATGGTTTGCGATTCCTCGGTTTCGGGGAAAACAATTTTAGAAATAACCAGCGCACCGGGCGCTGCCATAAGGCTGGCGGCAATCAGGTATTCGGCCTTAGCGCCCATGTTTGCATACACAATTAAAATACCACCGGCAATGCAGGCAAGGCTTCCGCTCATGGAAGCAAGCAGTTCGCTCTTGGTCATTCCCGAAAGATAAGGGCGTATCATAACCTGCGCTTCCACCTGTCCCACAAAGGCACTGGCTACATTACTCAGCGCCTCGGCACCGCTTACGCGCATTATGAAATTCATGGCTTTGGCAATTACAGAAACTACGCGCTGCATAAAACCGATGTGATAAAGTATGGCAACCAGAATGCAAACCAGAATAATGGTGGCTGTGATATTAAACGCGAAAACAAAAATGCCGGGACTGCCGTAATTCTGCACTTCACCGGTATATTTTACAGCAGCAATGCCTCCATAAGCAAAGTTGGCGCCCTCTTTGGCAAACTGCTCTATCTTTTCCATGCCCTTGCCAAGCATCTGAAAAAAGCGGGTAACGGGTGGTATCTTAAGCACCAGCACCGCAATAAGCACTTGCAGCGCAACGCCACTTAGCACCAAGCGATAGTTGATGGCTTTACGGTTGTTGGAAAACAAAAACGCGAGTAGAAATATTAAAGCGATGCCGACTAAACCTTGAAAACGTTCCATGAAAATATTTATTTAATGATTACCCCCGTTGCCTCAAACACCAGCGCAATTTCGGGTTCTGTAATTTCATCAATCTCTTCTTGTGATAAACCTTCGTCTGAGGCATAGTGTTGCAAATCGGCAACCGAAGTGGTATCAAAAGTAGCGGTGCCTTTAAAGGTGGCCTCTTTTCCATCGCAGTCTTTGGGAACAAAGAAGGCGTAGTCTTTAAATGTTACACGCATTTCTTCGTTTTCGCCCAGATCAATGGTCATCCAGCAGCCTTTCTTTTTGCAGGCTTCATTTATTTTTCCGGTTACCACTACATCAGTGGCTTTGCCTTCTTTGGCAAGAGCGGGCAGGTCAGCAGCTGCCACTGCATTCTCAATTTTAAATTCTGTACCGTAAAACGTTCCGGTGGCTGTTTCTGCTGTTTTGTTTCCGCAGGAATAAATGGCTAACGAAGCCGCGAATAAGAAGAGTGTTTTTTTCATTGTCAATTTTCAATTATCAATTAATTAGTTGTTGCGAGTTTGCTTTTTCTAAATCCGTATAAGAAGTAAATCACCACACCAATCACCAGCCAGACCGAGAACCATATCCAGTTGCTGAGCGCCATGCCCGTCAAAAGGTAGCAGCACGATACCACACCCAGCACCGGAATAAGCGAGAAGTTTTTGAGGAAGGAGAATACCGCCATCAATACACACACTACAAAAAATATAATCATGGGAACATTGGTTGCTGCGGTTTCGCTGTTGATGATAAAAGTGTTGCTCACAAACGCAGGATTGAATTTAAGAAGCAATGCTGCTGCAACTACTACCATTGCCGGGAAAATAAATTTGCTGTTAACGTAAGGAAGTTTGAATTTACCACCCTCACCTGCTTGTTTGGGAGGAAGCATCAGCACACCGCCACATACCAATACAAAGGCAAACAAGGTTCCTATGCTGGTGAAGTCAAGCACAAATTTTTCATCAGTAAAGAACAATGGAATACCCACTACCAACCCTGTTACAATGGTTGCAAATCCGGGTGTTTTAAACTTCGGGTGAATGCTTGCAAAACGCGGTGGCATCAACCCATCTCGGCTCATGCTCATCCAAATTCTTGGCTGCCCCATCTGAAAAACCAACAATACACTGGTCATAGCCACTACCGCCACCAACGATACAATGTAGAGCATCCATTTTACTTCGCGGATTTTAAAAACCTCGGCCAGTGGATCGCTCACACCAAGTTGCGCATAGCTTACCATGCCGGTCAACACTAAGGCAAGCGCGATATAAACAACAGTGCATATAATTAAAGAGTAAATCATGCCTTTTGGTAAATCACGTTGCGGGTCTTTGCTTTCTTCTGCTAATGTTGAAACCGCATCAAAACCAATAAAGGCAAAGAACACGGCAGCCACACCGCCCATTACTCCTGAAAAGCCGTTGGGCATAAAGGGTGTCCAGTTGTCAATATCCACATAAAAAGCACCTACACCAATTACCAATACGATGACCGCCAGTTTCAGCATCACCATTACATTACTGGCATTCCGCGATTCTTTTACACCTACATAAACCAATGCAGTAATCAACACGTTGGCAACCACTGCGGGCAAATCAAAGATAATCCTCAGGCTGCCAATGCGCGGTGCTGTCATCCAGGCCAGCATTCCCTCGCTGGAGATATTCTGGTTATAAAGGTTGTGGGCCGAGCGGTAATTAGTAGTCAGCCATTCGGGAAGATGCAGCCCCACTCCTTCCAGCAGATTAGTGAAATAACCGCTCCATGAAAAAGCTACATAAATATTTCCGATGGAATATTCCATCAATAAAGCCCAACCGATAATCCACGCGAACAACTCACCAAACGATACATAAGCATAGGTGTAAGCGCTTCCGGAAGCTGGAACACGCGAGGCAAACTCTGCATAACACAACGCAGTGAAACCGCAGGCAACAGCACAAATTATAAAAAGAAATACAACGCCAGGGCCACCTTTAAAACAAGCCTCGCCCATGCTGCTGAAACTACCGGCACCAATAATGGCGGCAATACCAAAAAAGGTAAGGTCGCGGGTGGTAAGAACTTTATTGAGTGAATGGGCTGCTGCCTGTTCGGGGTCGTTCTCTAATGCCTGTTGAACAGGTTTTTTCCTGAAAAGCTGGTTTAGCAAAGTAGTAGCGATTTAAGCATTATCTTCATTCATCGGTATCTTCACTTTCAGAACAAAGTACGAAACCGAATCATCTACTCTTGAGAAGTGATATTGCAAAGGATGTCCTGATTTTTTCTTCATATCAACAAGGCCCAGGCCTGCTCCACCTTTATCACTAAACTTGACAAAGGTCTGTTTCATAATAACACTGTAAAGGTATTTTACCTCATCATCCTGAAGGCTGTTAATTTTCACCAGCTTGTCTTTCAGGTATGGAATTTCATTGTTGTTCACCAAATTTCCGATGGAAATATAAAAATCGTTTTCGGCCTTGCTTAAAAGAAAAAGTGGCTTCTGAGGATACGAGTTTCCGTGATCAAGAAATGAGTGTATCTGCAGGTTTTGTAAACTTTCAATGGCAATGTTTACAATTTTGCGCTTGGTAATTTTGCTGGTGTTAAACTTGTCTATAATTTTCTCAATCTCAGGCAAAATATGCAGTATATCACTTTTGGTAATCAGTCCTTCTCTGCTAAGAAGAACCTCATCTCCATCCATAAGACCGTTTAAAAATGCCCTTTCGTTCCCCATATTTAATCTTCGCTGCCTTTGCTAAAATCAACTACCAAACTTTGCGAATTTAAAAATACTTTATTAATGTTATTCTAATTCTAAAAAACCGACAAACTACCTGTTTTTAATAACTGTTACAACTTCAATTTATTTCGTTTTCATTAAAATTTTGTTCAGTTGTTTGTCAGCCACTTTCATTGACAGGAAGTAGGCACCTGTTGAAAGGCTTAGATCACGTATTTCAAAATAATTTAAGCCATCACGCACTTTTCCAAGGTTTTTGCTGTAAACTGTTTTGCCTGTGTTGTCATATAGTTCAATCAAGACATTTTCTGATTTAAAAAGATTGAACTGGAGCACAATGCGGTCAACAAACGGATTTGGATAAACGCCTACCAAAGCTGCAATCGGGTCGTTTTCACCAACTGAAACTGGATTGTTTGGCAACAATGGAGCCTGAGGCTGCAATTCGTCTGCTTCTGCGCTGGGCTGCTGAGCAGTTCTTAAAAATGTTTCACCTGTATTTACATACCAATGCTCAGGTGTTTCAACTGTAAATGTCTGGCTGGAAATGCTGCTTACAAAATAATAATCACCTTGTGTTCGTGTTTTATTTATATCCAGTAAAATGTACCCATGCTTTGCAAGATCAACAAAACGTACATGAGGATTTTGTCCGGAAATAATTGATTGCGGAACTGCCGGTGCTCCTCCTGAAGTTATACTGGTAGCTACGTACTCAACACCCACCGAACCTGTTATATTCTGCAAATCTGAATTATCATAATTACTCAACGGCAAATCATTTGCCCATGAAGAGTGAATATCACCTGTAAGGGCAACTATGTTTTCAATACCAAGATCTTCTATGCGTTGGTAAAGAGTGTCGCGCTCCGCAGGATAACCATCCCACTGATCATTATTCACAACTACACCAAAAACTTTAAGTGGTGCTACCATTACCTGTTGCCCCAAT
>CANJWH010000097.1 GCA_947478465.1 Bacteroidota bacterium | reverse complement strand
TTTTTCCAGGTGTTCTTTTTTAGCTCTGCGTAAATCATCTTCATTCTCGAAGAAAATATCCCAATTATCCATCGTCAACAGTTCCATTCCCATTGATGCCAGTTCTGCAACTTCAGAAGGCAAACTCTTCATTTGTGTTACAGGAAGATCAGCGCTCAGGAAGGAATGAACAGCATGTCCGCCTTCGTGAATCATGGTTATCATATCGCGAAACGAACCTACAGAATTCATGTAAATAAATGGAGCACTGGTTTCGTAAAGCGGATAATTAAAACCACCCGGTGCTTTTCCTTTTTTTGATTCAAGATCAAGGTTGCCTTTAGCTTTCATAATCTCAAGACACTCGGCAAAATAAGGGCGTACGCGATAAAACAATGCAATGGTTTTATCAGTTAATTCATTGCCGTCAGGGGTAACCGTCAAAGGTTTTTTACCTGTTTTGTCCACTTCCATATCCCATGGTTGAAGTGAATCTAATTTCAATAGTTGCTTGCGCTCCAGATCAAATTCACGCATAATGGGAACTATTTCCTGAGCAATAGCATCATGGAAATCAAAACAGTCCTGAACGGTATAATCAAAACGTCCAAGGTCAGCAAACTTGTAGTCGCGGTAATTTTTAAAACCTGCGTTTACTGCAATTTGATTTCTGAGTTTTATAAGCAATGAATAAAGCTCATTCAGTTTTGTAACATCTTCCTGTTTGCGTGCTTTTAATAAACCATAAACAGTTTCGCGGACGCTGCGTTCAGTCTGTTTCAGGAAATTACTTGCTTTCTGCATAGTCATTTCCTCACCATTATGAGTTATGGTTTGAACAGCAGAGATGCTTCCGAACTTCTGCTGCTCTTCCTGCACTTCACGTTCCAGTGGTATATTTTCTTCACGAAATATCTCCAGCTGCTTTTTTATTCCGCGCAGATAAACAAAGTATTTTTTGTTGTCAAGCTCGTTGCTGAAAGGTGAGCTGACCAATTTCTTGTTGAACTCATTTTCAAATGGTGCAACCTTAGGCTGTATCTCGTTAACATAAAACATAAACTTCTCTGAAAGTTTTGCATCTGTTGTGTCAATGTTCATGCGTATATAGGCCCATCCTGTTTCTTCTTCAGCAACGGCCTCCATTTCACTGCGATCCAAAATCCAGTTCTCTAGTTCCTGAACAGAGTTGATTTGCCTTTCGCGCAGATTGACTAAATAAGGTTCCAGAACTTCCCACGAAATAATTTTAAAGTCTTCGGGAAGAAAACGTCTTTTCTTTTTGAGAGTCGTTTCGATTGATGTCTGCATAGGAAGTAGTATTAGCCCTTCGACTGCGCTCAGGGTGACAAACTTATTTTATTAAAATGATTACGCTGTTCCTGATTTTCTAACGCCTGTAGTAGTGCTAATTTTAGGAGCTGCTGGTTTTGGAATGTGTTGTTTTGTGATTTTTGCAGCCGGCTTCTGAGTTTCTTTATCATGTGCGTGTGCCACATCAATGTGTTTCTCGTCTGCTTTCTTTTCTTTGGTTAGTAAACCTCCATCGTGCAACATGTTATACCACTGGAAAAGTTTTTTTATGTCTGATACATAAACACGATCTTTGTCATATTCCGGCAATACTTTTTCCATTTGTTTTTTCAACTCATCGTTTGATGCTTTTGCTGCATCAAATGCCTTTTCGCCTTTCAGACTTTCCATTACTTTTTTCAAAACATCTTCCAATGGCTGGTCTTCACCTGTTGTGAAAATGCTGATATTCTCCAGAGATACTACTTTCTGTGAAGCGTAAACCGGAATACGTTTTTTGTCGGTTAATGATTCGGCTATAAAACCGTTTTTGGTCTGGCTGATAACTTTAAAAAGTCCGCTTTGTCCTGCAATTGAAACTATTTCGCTGATGTCCATCTTTTAGTATTTGTGAATTTTTGAATTATGTTGGCAAACCTACATGAAAAGGCTGAAATACGCAAAACAGAAAGAAGATATAAGAAGTAAGAGTAAATATCCTCACTATCTAACTATAACAATCTTATTGCTGAATGTTGTTTCATCCAATTTTACAATGCAATAATAAATACCTGCTGCAAGCTGAGAAACATCAACTGTCTGAACATTATTTCCCTTTACAAGATTAAAGTTTCTGTTGCCAATAATTTCTTCACCTATTGCATTAACAATACTTAGTTGTGCTTTTGAAATTGTTATTGATTTCAACATTAAACTTACGCTGTTACTTGTAGGGTTAGGATAAATCATCAAACTATTCTGAGCATGTTCTTCAACCATTCCAACCGGGCCACAAACACTACTTATAAGTGCTGCATATGCATTTACTCTTCCAGTTCCGATTAGCCCTGCGTAAGGTTCATTTCCTGGCACAGCATCGATATTGTCAGTTGTACATTTAATACGCTCAGCTACCTCCAAAGCTGTCATAGTGGGAAATTGGCTCCAAACTAAACCAGCAACACCAGCAACAAGAGGGGCAGCAATGGATGTTCCTCCTGTAGGAGGAGTATAAACCGGAGCTCCATTATAGGTAGCGGTTGTATAAACATTAAAACCTGGAGCACTTACATCAACTGAATCGTTATGTGTAAACGGTGTTGGCGAACCTGGTGGATCAACCAAATCACTTACATCAACACCAGTAACACTTAAAACATATTCATAGGAGGCCGGATAATAATAGTCTTCTGCATTTACATTTCCAGCAGAAGCAACAATCAACACATCATTTACTAATGTTGCATCATTAATTACATCCTGAGCTAGGGAATTGAATGTAGTATTTCCCCACGAACAATTTACAATTTTCGCACCGTGGTCAACACAATAAGTAATGCCTTCATAGCCTTGTGTTATAACCTGAGAACTGTTGGCAACTTTTACCGGAATGTATTTGCATTTAAAGCCTGTGCCTGCTATACCTGTATCGTTATCGGTGGTTGCTGAGCCAACTGCAAGGCAGGTGGTGCCGTGAATTTCATTGTAGATAAACAAAGTACTGTCGTTATCCACCATATCCCAACCTCTCCAGTTGTCAAATTTGCCATCACCATCATTATCTGCACCATCTGGAAGGTCTGCCCAGTTCAGCTTTACGTTGCCGCGCAGGTCGGGATGATAAACATCAAAGCTGGTATCGGTATAGCCGATAACGATGTTGGTATCGCCCATTGTAATATCCCATGCCTCGTAAAGGTGCATGGTAGTTAAATGATAAGGATTGTATTGTGCAACCTTTGGGTCATTTGGGGTAAACATAGGATAGCTGACATAATGAGGCTCGGCATAATCAAAAAAAACAGCTTGCATTAATTGCTCTGAAGTTTTAAAAACATCCTGATCTGCATTATAATCCAATTCATAAATCAGGGAAAGATCAGGAAGCTTTCTACCGTATTCGTTGAATTGTATTTCTAATGGTTTACGATTAGGAAATTTTTTTCTTAATCCTGTTATTTCAAGTGTTTCAAAACCGGGAAGATTATTTTTTAATTCAGAAAAATATGCGCGGAATTCAGGTTTAACTTTCAGATTTATTCTACCCTGAATATAGTCATCACCCTGAGGATTATCAACAACTACAAGGTTATCTTGTGATAAGGAGAGGAAATAGGAAAGTGTGAGTGTGGTAAACAGTATAATTTTTTTCATTGCAGAAATTTTACGCTGCAAATTACGAAAAAAATAAACAAATAACCCCAACCATTAGTTAGGGGTTATTATAACATTTGGAAAATCAATCAATGATTTAATGAACCACCATCAATTTGCCGTTGGTTGACATTTTTTCAGACTGAATGGAGAAAAAGTAACATCCTGTTGTAAGTTGTTCAACATTCCATGTAAAAGTAAGCCTGCCGTCAGCAGATAGGTTTGTTTGCTGCATATATATAATATTCTGTCCCAAAGCATCATATATAGTTAAGGTATAGTTGCCTTTTACAGCGCTTTCCATATTGATGTAAACAATGGATGATGATGGGTTTGGATATACAATAGCAGTGGTAGTATTTTGATTTTCTTCAATACTGGTTGGCTGCTGAAACTGCTGCGGCTGAGGCCCGCAGAAAATAGTTGCCCCATTAGTCCATGGTGAACTTGCCAGATAAAGCGGCTGACCATTCTGCCTGAAAAAATTAACACCAGCAAGTTGAGATGCATTATCAATAATAAAACTGATTCGGGAATCGGGGTCATTGGTATTGATAAAAACATTCAACACATTATTAGTAAGTGTGCTGTAAAAATCCAGTGTATCGCGCTTCTGCCAAAACTCACCAAACTCTTCCATCGGAATAATAGTTGCTGTTGGCGGAAGACTGTCTAAATACATTGTTTCAGCGTTTACTTTCCAAACACGGTTAGGATGAACAAGCAGAACTGTTGGTGCATTATTAGCATCGTTTTTGCGGGTAACTGAAGTCCAGATAGCAACAACCGAAGGATAATTACTGCTGCTTATTGGAAACTGGGTAGATGCGTCAGAAATAGTCATTGGCATTTCAAGCACAGGTTGTTGCACACCTGAATAACTCAGATTATCGGTGGTATAAAACGGAAAATTATTAAGCACATCATTGGCTGAAAAAGATGAGTTAAATCTATAACCACTTTGTGCCAATGCATAAGGCTGACGTTTGTTATAGCCTAAATGTCCAGAGCGAAAGGTTTTAATGCTTATACCATGATTAGTTTCAAGTATTCTCTTTGAAACTTCAACTTCTCCAAATACTGTTCCTCCAGTGGTAACATTATTGTTATAAGCCGGATGGTAGGTTGCCTGGGTAAGTCCCGGTAGCCCAATTGGAAAGACACTTGTTTTGGCAAAATCCGGGAAATGACCTACAGAATGTGAACCCAATATGTGCCCATTTAATTTAATGTATTCTACTGAAGAAAAAGCATCATTATAAAAAGCACTTAACCATGAATCAGCAAAATAACGTGTGGTAATATTGTAAGTAGCTCTAACTCCCCTGCTGTATTCCATATTTACAAAATAGCGACTCGAATCAATGCATGTGCGAGAATCGAAATCATGGGTAATAATAACAGATGATGAGCTGCAACCTGGGCTCGTATGCAACCGTACAGTGTTAGGAATATGATGACGAACCAGATTTTGAATAAGCAACATAAAGACATCTGAACCAGGCTCAAAACCATTTGAATAAGTGCGCTGAGCATTTCCATCATCATTAATCTGGAAACGATGAACCACATCTCTAAAGTCAAGTCCAAATGTATAGGCATAGCCTTGACCGTAATGGTTATATAACAAAGCGGTTTTATTATCTTCATAAAGCCCCAGTGATATACCTGTACTCAAAGTATAAGAGCGACTATTGCAACTTGTACCTGTTTCCGGTCCAAATCGTGTAGTTAGCTCATTAGGGTCAGTAATGCGTTCAACAAGCCAGGGAAGAGTTGATGTATTTAAATTGAAATAACGTCTGGCAGAAGATGTAAGGTATGCTGATACACCTAATAATGCATTCATAGTAGATGTTTGCACTGAAGAACAGATAATTATACCGCCATTATTTACATAATTAGCAATGGAAGTGCGCTCGGAGGATGTAAATGTACTTCCTTGAATAATAGGGGTAAATAAAACAATCGGATAAGTAAGTGCAGTGGCAAGATTGGTTGTAGTTGTATACTCAACACCAGCAGTATTCAACAGCCATTGGCAAGAGCGCAGACGCGTTTGGTTAGTTTCAGCATTTCGGGTTGAATTATCAAACAGAGCCACTTTTCTTTGTTGAGCAATACTTTGCTGGCAAAACATTAAGGCTGAGCAGAAGACAACAAAGAATAGTATTAATCTATAAATTTCCTTAGTCGTAGAATTTGAATGCATATGAAAGATATTTATTTGTGTTTATCTGTTAAACAAGCCGCGAATTTATAAATAATAGGCTTTAAGCAACCCGAACACACCCCTTTATCTATAAAAAATAGGCCTTAATCGACAAACAACACTTATTTGACGCGTTTATCAATAAAATAATAACGGTTACTTAATAAAATCATAATGGGGAATATCTTTTATAAAAACATGTTCCCCATTTTCATAATCCATCTTGCAACAAAAATGGTTAATGCCGTTGGTAACAATCAGGTAATTCATTTTTAACGGAGCATTGTAACGTGCAATCTGAAAAAAAACATCCTGTGTTATTTTTACTTCTGGAGCTTTGCATTCAATAATCATCCGTGGTAATCCATCATTAGTATAAATAACAATATCACCTCTTTGTTTTTTGGTTCCGCGATTAAGCGAAACTTCAACTGCAATTAATGAAGCTGGGAATTTTTTTTCTGTAATAAGAAATGTAATAATGTGCTGACGCACCCACTCTTCCGGTGTAAGTGCAACATACTTCTTCCTTACAGTGTCAAAAATTTGTGTTCTTTTGTTCTCCTCTTTTATCTTGAATTGATAGTCAGGAAAATTGAGTTTTTGCATGATGAATTTGAACAAAGATAATTGAAACAATACTATGGATACTAAAAAAGCAATTGTAGAAAACTGGTTGCCACGCTACACAGGAACTGCCCTTAAAGATTTTGGTGATTATATTCTGCTCACCAACTTTCAGAACTACGTTAATTATTTTGCCGATAAGATGAAAGTAAAAGTTAACGGACAAGATAAACCAATGCCCAATGCAACAAGCGGAAGAATTACCATCATCAATTTTGGTATGGGTAGTGCAAATGCTGCTACAGTAATGGATTTGCTAAGCGCCATAAAACCAAAAGCAGTATTATTTCTTGGTAAGTGTGGTGGGTTGAAAAAGAAAAACCAGTTGGGAGATTTGATTTTACCGATTGCAGCGATAAGAGGTGAAGGAACTTCTAACGATTATATGCCGCCTGAAGTACCTGCATTGCCGGCTTTCAGTATGCAAAAAGCTGTTTCTACATCCATACGTCAGAACGGAATGGACTATTGGACAGGAACCGTATTTACAACCAATCGCAGAGTTTGGGAACACGACAACGAGTTTAAAAAATACCTGCGCAAAATCCGCGCAATGGGAATTGATATGGAAACCGCCACCATATTTACAGCAGGTTTCAGAAACGAAATATCTTGTGGTGCATTGTTATTGGTAAGCGACCAACCCATGATTTCATCGGGAGTAAAAACTGATAAGAGTGACAAAAAAGTAACACAAAAGTTTGTAGATAAACATATAAAAATTGGTATCGATTCGTTAAATGAATTGATTAATAACGGGCTAACTGTGAAACATCTGAAATTTTAATTGATAATGGGAAACTGATAATTGACAATGAAAAAACATTGTAGAATTATTTTGTTCATCATTGTCAATTGCCAATTGTCAATTTTTAATTGCAGCTCTCAACATCCAAAAGACTTCTTCCGTTCTCCCCTAGATATTCCACTTTTTCTATCAGGCAACTTTGGCGAACTGCGCAGCAATCATTTCCATTCAGGCTTAGATTTAAAAACTCAAGGCGTTGAAAACAAGCCCGTATATGCACCTGCCGATGGTTTTGTATCAAGAATAAAAATACAGGCTGGCGGATATGGCAAAGCTATATATCTAAAGCATGCCAATGGATATACAACAGTTTACGGTCACCTTAATGATTATAGCGATAGCATTGCAAAGTTTGTAAAAGCAGAGCAATACAAAAAGGAAAGTTTTGAAGTTGAGTTGTTTCCCGACAGCAATTTGTTTCGAGTAAAAAAAGGCGATGTATTTGCATTTACAGGAAACACAGGTAGTTCAGGTGGCCCACATCTGCACTTTGAAATACGCGATACCAAAACCGAAATCGCTTACAATCCTTTATTTTTTGGCTTTGACGTAAAGGATAAAATCCTACCTGCAATTATTTCTTTAACGATTTACAACTTTGATGAAAACTCCCGTAAAAGTTGGGTAAGTAAGAAAATATACGCTGTTACAAAATCAGAAAATAAGTATGTGGTGAATGGCGGGAACCCAATTCCGACTTTAGGAATTACAGGATTGGGTGTTGAAGTGTATGACCAATTAGATGGAGCTGATAACCACAACGGAGCCTATTCAATAGAACTATTGAAAGACAGTTCGCGGATTTATTTTCACAAGATTGCCGAAATGCCTTTTCACCTTTCGCGTTTTATTAACAGCCACATTGACTACGAAGAAAAAGTGCTGAACAAAAATGCAATTCAGAAAAGTTTTGTTGAATATGGCAATCAATTGAAAATTTATGAAACAAAAATTACGGCCGGAAAAACTTTGATTGAAACAGGAAAGAAATATAGATTCAACTATTTCGTTAAAGATGTTGCCGGCAACACTTCTACTATTGCATTTACTATAGAAGGAGCAGAAAAATCTGAGCCCCTGAAGAAAGACACTCTTACTGTAAAAACATTTTATTTCGATTCAGTTAATACATATAAAGCAAAGGGAATTGAAGTATTGATACCAGAATTTGCTATTTATCGCGACATTGATTTCTTGTATACAGTAAACCCGAAAACAAAACAAACGTTTTCAGCTATTCACAACATTCACAAGAATACAGAGCCTCTGCAACGCGATTATGTGCTTTCTATAAATCCCGATTCTGTTCCTGAAAAAATAAAAGACAAATTACTGATTGTCTCTTTTAACAGCAACGGAAATCCTGTATCGGAAAGTGGCAAGCTAGAAAATGGAGTAGTAACTACCAAAACAAAATCTTTTGGCTCTTTTGCTGTAATGGCCGACACAACTAAGCCAAAAATTACTCCGGTAAATATTACCCATGATGGTGATTTAAGTGCAGCCAAAACCATTAAAATAAAAATTACAGATAACCTATCCGGAATCGGTTATTATCGTGGCAGCATTGACGAAAAATGGATATTGATGGAATATGACAGCAAAAACAGTTTACTCACTTATACCTTTGACAAAAGTCTGAGCAATGGCAAGCACTATTTTGATTTAATAGTAAACGATGGAAAACAAAACATCGCTAAATATGAAGCACATTTTCATCGCTAGAGCGAAGTTAATAATGCTCATACCAGCTAAATTTTTCTTGAACTATTTTTGATTTTTCTTTTTTTAAATAATCTAAAAACGCTTTAGAAACCGGGGAATGCTTCTTTCCTTTTAACCAGATTAAACTCCAGATTGTTTTAATAGGAAGGCCCTTAATTGGAATGATCTGTAATTCATTATTGTGCAGTTCATATTTAATTCCAATCAATGGCATAATGGAATAACCCAATCCAGCTAAAAGTGCTTGTTTAACAGCTTCATTAGAAGTTAACTCCATCTTTTTTAGGACTACCAAATTATTCCGTTCAATAAAACGCTCCATTGTTTGTCGCGTTCCTGAACCTTTTTCTCTAAATATTAAAGGCAAATCTGTATGTTGTCAGAACAAAGTGGACTCAAAAGGCATTTATTTAATGTGGTAATCGAGGTCTAATTTACGTAAGTTTTTTAAGGCATAAGCAACAAAAATGATTTTCAGGAAGCGGTGTTGAGCGTTAC
>CANJWH010000096.1 GCA_947478465.1 Bacteroidota bacterium | reverse complement strand
GCACTGCCACCACCAACAATAGATTTAAAGGCTTCAACAACGGGATCCCATGCTCTGTGTTCACCTGCATAAACTGCTTCGGTAAGGCAGATAAAAAGAAGGTAACCAATCAAAACTATGTAAGTGGCAAGAACAATCCAACGCAGATTTTTGCGCTCATCACCAAGGTGCATAAACACCAAAACGATATAAGCAGCTTTAACTAAGGTTAACAGAATGAATAAATATTTAAGCGTTTCCTGCATGCTTTCAACGCGCGAAAACTTCATTCCCATTCCCACTTCAAAAATGGTAATGGCAGAAAGAATTCCCAATACCTGGTAAATTTTCTTTCTTACTTTTTTCCCTTCCTCTTCTCCGTGGTGCGTGTCTAAGGAGTATTCGTAAATGTCGTCTCTTTCCATGTTTTAAGATTTGAGATGTTAGATATAAGATTTGAGAATTTAGAGAAGATAGAAGAAGGTGAATACAAACACCCATACTAAATCCACAAAGTGCCAGTACAGTCCGGTTTTTTCAACCATTTCGTAGTGTCCGCGTTTGTGGTATGTGCCATTAATTACACCAATAAAGATGATGATATTGATAACCACTCCGCTGAATACGTGGAAACCGTGGAAACCTGTGATGAAGAAAAAGAAATCGGCAAACAAAGGATGACCATATTCATTTACTCTGAGGTTGGCTCCGTGAAAAACTTCTTTTACCCAAACTCCATCTTTAATGAACTCACGAACTGCACCGTGCTCTGTTCCGTGAATGAAGTGATACCACTCCCAAGCCTGTGAACCAACGAAAATGGCACCACCGATAATGGTGAAGAACATCCACAAAATCACACCTTTTTTATCCATGCGGTGACCGGCTTCAACGGCTAATACCATTGTTACCGAACTGGCGATAAGGATAAAAGTCATGAAGGCTACATAAGCCAACTCAATATGTCCGTTGTAAAATGGGAAGTGAGTAAAAACATCACCGGCAACGGGCCAAACATCATGATATTTATGACGCATGAAACCGTAAGCGGTCAGCAATCCTGAAAATGTGAATGCATCCGACATCAGAAAAAACCACATCATCATTTTTCCGTAGCTGATGCCGAAAGGAGAGGTTCCACCTCCCCATATGGTTTTTACATCTGTTGGTTGAGTTGAAGCGTGAGCAGACATATTATTATTTAGGTTTTGGATTTTTTAAAAACGGTGCAAGTTTAACGAATAAATATATTTCAACGAATAAAAAGTAGAAAAAAGAATAAATAGACCCATAAGCCGTCCAGAAAATGCCAGTAAATGCTTGCAACCTCCATACCCACAGGGTTTTCGGATGAATATTTATTCCTGTAAGCATTGGATAAAACCACCAATAAAACAATTATTCCTACAAATACGTGAACAAAATGAAGAGCAGTCAATACATACAGGTATCCACTTGCTGTATTGAACTTGTGATTTATCTTTTCATTTAGCGGTTCAGCAAGTGATTTATCACTTGCTGCATAAAAATTACCGTCAATAAAATTTAGTTGTGCCCCCTGATTAATAATAACATAGTCTTTCCCGTATTCGCCTTTCAGGTCTGAGATTTTGCCAACGAAAAAATTTCCCTGATGAATTAACTGACTCCACGCTTTGCATTGCATGCCCATAAACAGGATACCTAAGGCCAGTGTGAGACCCGTGAAATACTTTATCTTATTGGTTTCGTTTTTGCGAACAGCGCGCATTGCAAGAAACATAGTAACGCTGCTGGCAAGAATAACTGCTGTACTAATCCAAAATCCGTAAGGTAGATCAAATTTTACCCAGTAATTATCAGCTTGCAGAACAACATATCCACTCGTAAGACCGGCAAACATCATCAGTATGCTGATAACACCCAACCACATCATTATTTTTTTTGACTGTATAGCTTTTGCTTTCTCTTCCTGTCTTTCTGTTTGTTCCTGTGTTTCCATTTTATAATTTATCAATTAGCATAGCCACCTGCACCACGGGCAAATAAATAAACGAAGCAAACATCAGTCGGCTTGCATCTGGTAGTGAAAGCGTTTTAAAAAGTTTAATTGCAAGAATTAAAAATCCTATTCCGGCAATAAGAATTATTCCTCCTGAAATATAACCCGAAAGCCCGAAAAATAAAGGAAGCAGACTTGCCGGAATCATCATCAGTGTATAAACCAAAATAAGGTATGCGCTGCTTTTATCGCGGTTGCCCGAAGGCAGCATTTTAAATCCTGCCAGCTTATAATCATCATCTAATTTCCAGGCAATAGCCCAGAAATGAGGAAACTGCCACATAAACTGAACTGCAAATAAAATCCATGCTTCCAGATCAAGAGCACCTGTAAAAGCAATGTAGCCAAGCATTGGCGGAATTGCGCCAGGGAATGCTCCTATGAAAACCGCAAAAGGAGTTTCTTTTTTTAATGGGGTGTAAACAGCAGTATAAAGAAACAATGCAATTGCTCCGAGCAAAGCGCTCAAAGGATTAATAAGGTAAAGCAAAATAACTCCGAGTAAACCCATAACCGAAGCTACAATCATTGCTTCCTGCACACTCATTCGGTTTTGTGGCAGAGGACGATTTTGAGTGCGTTTCATCAATGCATCGGGCTTGCGCTCTATGATTTGATTAAATCCGTTGGATGAGCCGGTGACAAAAAAACCGCCTATAAGTAATAGAATTAAATCTTTCCAGTTGGTGTTGTCAGCAGCCATCAGATAGCCGCATAGCGCAGAAAATACAACCAGCGAAGCAAGGCGTAGTTTGCTGAAGGCAGCGTAATCTTTTAGTTTGGCTATGAACAAGGATGGAATTTTGAGCGCGCAATTTTACAGATTAATTGCGGGGTGTGCAAGGAAGAAATATTTATTCCAGCACCATAAAAAAATCTATTTGCTTTCTGTCCAGATCAACACGTTTAACTTTTACGCGAACTTTATCTCCCAATTGGTATTTCACACCACTAAGATTTCCCGTAATGCAAAAATTATCTTCATCAAAAACATAGAAATCATCATCAATGTCGCGCAGGCGAACCATGCCTTCACATTTGTTTTCTTCCAGTTCCACATACAAGCCCCATTCGGTAACGCCCGAAATAATTCCGTCAAATTTTTGCCCTGTTTTGTCTTGCATAAACTGAACCTGCTTGTATTTTACAGATGCGCGTTCAGCTTCTGCAGCGCGCTTTTCCATAGCAGATGAATGTTCGCACTGCTCTTCGTATTCATCTTCGTTCACCGAAAATCCTCCATCTAAGTAATGTTGTAATAAACGATGCACCATTACATCAGGATAGCGTCTGATAGGGGAGGTAAAGTGTGTATAATAATCAAACGCCAATCCATAGTGCCCGATATTTTCGGTGGTGTAAATTGCTTTTGCCATCGTGCGGATAGCCAATTGTTCAATTACATTTTGTTCACCTTTTCCGTGAATATCTTTCATCAGTTTGTTCATAGAGAAAGCCGTTTCTTTTCCCGAAGAGGTTTTCATGGAATAACCGAACTTTCCAATAAATCCTACAAACTGTTGCAGCTTTTCCTGCGAAGGATTATCGTGGATGCGGTAAACAAACGTGCGCTCTTTTTTCCCTTGTTCCGTTTTGCCTATAAACTCAGCAACCTTGCGGTTGGCGAGCAACATAAAATCTTCAATCAGCTTGTTCGAGTCTTTCATCTCTTTCACATATACTCCGGTTGGATTTCCTTTTTCGTCAAGATGAAATTTTACTTCCGCTTTTTCAAAAGCAATTGAACCATGTTTGAAACGTTCAGCACGTAGTTTTTTCGCAAGGTGGTCTAATAAATTTATCTCGTCAGCAAAATCGCCTTCACCTGTTTCAATAACTTGTTGTGCTTCTTCGTAAGCAAATCTGCGGTCTGAATTTATGATGGTGCGGCCAAACCATTGGTTTAGCACTTTTGCATCTTCATTCATTTCAAAGACTGCTGAGAAAGTAAGTTTATCTTCTTTAGGACGAAGCGAGCAAACCATGTTACTCAGCTTTTCGGGAAGCATGGGAATAACACGGTCAACAAGGTAAACAGAAGTAGCACGTTTAATCGCTTCATCATCCAAAGCACTTCCGGGTTTCACATAATGGCTAACATCTGCAATGTGAACACCAATCTCGTAATTACCATTTTCTAATTTGCGTAACGAAAGAGCATCATCAAAATCTTTAGCATCCACCGGGTCAATGGTGAAAGTTATTACATCACGAAAGTCGCGTCTTTTGCTGATTTCATTTTGACTGATGGTGTCCGAAATTTTCTCGGCATCTGCTTCCACATTTTTGGGAAACGAAAGCGGGAAATCATATTCCGCCAGAATCGCGTTCATCTCTGTGTCGTTATTGCCTGGCATTCCCAACACATCGGTAATTTCACCAAAAGGATTAGTAGCACCTGCGGGCCAATCGGTAATTTTTGCGATTGCTTTTTCTCCGTCTTTTGCCCCGTTCAATGCAGTCAGCGGAATGTATAAGTCAACCGGCATCTTAGGGTTATCGGGTAACAGGAAGGCAAACTTTGCAGAGATTTTTACGGTTCCTACAAAATTGGATTTTGCTCGTGCAGTGATTTCAACAATCTCTCCGCGCAGACGTTCGCCTTTCTTTACGGCATGAACATATACTTTTACAGTATCACCATGTAGCGCAGTTTTCAGGTGTTTCGGTGCGATATATATATCCTTATCAGTGTCAGGCGAAATTACATATCCCGCACCTGTGGAGGTCATATCTACTTTTCCTGTAAAATAAGACGAAGCTGCTTTCAATCGAAACTTGCCGCGGTCAATTTCTTTTACCGTTCCGTTCAGTTTCATCTGGTTTAGCGTGTGCGCAATTTTGCTGCGGCCCGGACCATCGTTTATGTCTAATATTTTAGCAATCTGTTTATAGTTTAATGCCCGTGAAGAAGACTTGCTTAATGCTTCTAATATGGCTTTTGCGAACGAACTGTCGTCCACTGCTTTGTTTGTTTTTCTATTCTTTGACATCTTGACAAAGGTATTTGATTTTGTTCTTATTTGTTAATTATGAAATCGTTAACCAAAAAAGATAACGAAGTTTTGCAAAGCAGAAAAAAGAATAATGCCAAGCGGTTTCAGCGCTCTTTCTCTTTGTGTTCTTTGCGGTAAAATGATGGGAAATGTTCTTAGTAAGCTCTTACGTTTTTGCCTTCAATAAAATTTATGAAAGCTTTGTTTACCACACGATTTCCTCCGGGTGTAGGATAATCGCCCGAGAAATACCAATCACCTGTGTGGTCAGGAATTGCGCTGTGCAGGTTCTCAAGCGACTGAAAAATAACCTCCACTTTTGCATTGGTTCCTGGAGGCGTGATGAGCTGTGCAATCTTATCTGAAATCTGTTCTACTGAAAACTGACGATACAATTCTTTTACACAATTGATATTTGATTCTTTCGGAAGCTCCATCTGCGCTTTCGCCTTTTCATACACTTCATCAATCAGGTTTTCTTTGAAATTTTCTTTAAGCAATGCAATCATTGCGCGGAAAGCAACAAAATCGCCTAGTTTAGCCATGTCAATTCCATAACAATCAGGATAACGGATTTGAGGAGCTGAAGAAACTACAACAATTTTTTTCGGCTGCAAGCGGTCTAACATTCTGATAATACTTTGCCTCAATGTTGTTCCGCGAACAATAGAGTCATCAATCACAACTAAATTATCAATTCCTGCCCGAATAGTTCCGTAAGTGATGTCGTAAACGTGAGCAACCAATTCATCGCGGGCAGAATCTTCGGTAATAAAAGTGCGAAGCTTTGCATCTTTCAGCGCAATTTTTTCTATGCGCGGTCTGCGTGAAATAATGTCTTCTAATTTTTCAGCATCAATGTTGTTGCCCATCTCTTTTATCTTCTTCACCTTTACCTTATTCAGGTAAGCTTCTAAGCCTTTAATCATTCCGTAAAAAGCTGTTTCGGCAGTATTTGGAATAAAAGAAAATACAGTGTTCTTAGTATCATGGTCAATACTTTCTAAAACCCTTTCACAGATATTTCTGCCCAACTGTTTGCGCTCTTTATAAATCTCAGCATCACTTCCGCGACTAAAATAAATTCGTTCAAACGAACACGACTTTCTCTCTTCCTGCTCACGAACCATGTATTCACCTACTCTTCCATCTTTACGAATTATTAGTGCATGGCCTGGTGTGATTTCTTTAATTGCCTCAAATGGAATATTGAAAGCAGTTTGCATTGCCGGACGCTCAGAAGTTACCACTGCAATTTCATCATCGTGATAGTAATATGCCGGACGAATTCCATTCGGGTCCCGCAACACAAAAGCATCACCATGACCAATTAATCCTGCCATTACATATCCGCCATCCCAACGTTTTGCAGATTCAGTAAGTATGCCTTGCAGATCAAGATTTTGAGCAATGTTTTCAGAAATTTCCTGATTGGTAAATCCTTTCCCTTTGAATTTGCGGAACTGATTTTCATTTTCTTCGTCAAGAAAATGTCCGATTTTTTCCATCACCGTAACGGTATCAGTCATTTCTTTCGGATGCTGACCTAATTCAACCAATTGCTGAAAAAGTTCATCTACATTGGTAAGGTTAAAATTTCCTGCAACAACCAAATTACGAGTCATCCAATTATTCTGTCGCAAAAAAGGATGACAACTTTCAATGCTGTTTCCTCCATAAGTTCCATAACGCAGATGTCCGAGAAATAATTCTGCAACAACCGGAATATTTTTCTTTAACCACGCAACATCATTCATTTTGTCGGGGTTGCTTTGTTGCGCTTCTTCTAACCGTTTATTTATTTGCGAGAAAACATCTTTAATCGGTTGGCTTGCATTAGAACGGTAACGGGCAATGTATCTGCTGCCCGGTTCAACATCCAACTTTATGGTTGCAACACCTGCTCCATCCTGACCGCGGTTGTGTTGTTTTTCCATCAATAAATACAGTTTGTTTAGCCCGTAAAAAGCAGTGCCGTATTTTTTGCGGTAAAATTCAAGTGGCTTGAGCAGCCTGATGAGTGCAATTCCGCACTCGTGTTTTATTGAGTCGCTCATTAAGAGAGTGCAAATATACTTAAATAACGATGACTAAATTTTAGTCTTCGTATTTCGTATCGAAAATTTCTCCTTCAGTAATCTGAATTACTGTGCCATCAGGCTTAAGTGCATCAAAACTGAAAGTGCCTGATAATGTTTTTGCAGCAAAGTCCACCGAAGTAATATTCAGAGTCCCATCAATTGTATCGTTGGTAGGGTAATGAACTCCGCTTGACCCAACGCCTTCATCAACATAAGTTCCCTGACCCTTTATGGGACTGCTAAGTGGTCCATTCCTTAATTCATAAGATCCAACAGCCGGTGGGTATGGAATATAATTGATAATGACAAAATTGTTTGGTTCTGAGCAGGCCTGAAAACTCAAACTTAATAAAGAAACAGTATGAGTATTATATTCTATGTATGCGCTTTCTTCAACACCATTCACTTTCCATGAAGCGTCTAAAGTTCCGGTGCAGTTGTTATTGTTGTTATCATCATCATTGTTTCGGCAAGCTGTGATTGAAATTATTCCAAGAAAAAGAAGAGCTAAATATGATTTTGTAAAAATTGTTTTCATTCTAATTGAGTGTTTGATTTTTGTGTCCGCAAAAATAAAATTTTATCGTGTTATGATAATTTTTTTCGTCCCTAGTACTTCATTTTCTGATTTTAGCCTAAGCAAATAATTTCCAGAAGGAAATTCAATTGTTTCTATAGTTGTCTTAAGTTTTTTATTTGCCGAAAAGTGCTGTGCAAAAACGCTTTGTCCTTTAATATTGAATAACTCAATTCTTAATTGTTTGCCTGAATTTACAGGTAGTTCGGCACTTATTGTTATTTCTCTTGAGGCTGGTTGCGGATAAACCAAAAAATCAATTAACTTCTCATATTCATTAATTGATTCAGGAACAAATGCTGTATCAGTTACAATATAAAGATCCGAGGCCTCGCAACCACCTTCAAAGGCAATTGCCATTACGTGCTTTAGATTAGTGTCGGGGGTGAGCGTTATTTCGTCACCATTATCGGTAAAAGGAAAACACGGAATTGTGCACCATTGCAGAGTTGCACTTCCGTTGTCATTTGCGATTCCTGCTGCAAGAGTAGCAGAGACGGGTGCTTGGTCGGTCCAGTGAAATAAAGTATCACCTTCAATATCCACACTCAACGGACAACAGAATGAACGATTCATTAATACGGCATGAGCCCGAAGTGACAAACGATAGACAACACTTTTTATATAATCAAGTCCCATACTCTCCGATGGGTGCCCTTGCCCTTCCATTGTATAGAGATAGCTGCAAACACCTTTCGCAGTTGCCACAGAATCAATAATATGGCTTCCCTGTAAATCAAAAACTCCGAATGTTATGCCGCCAAGACCACCGTAGCCGTATGGTACAACATCATCTGCATTTCCATGTGCAGATATAATAGGAACATCACCTGCTTCAATCCAATCAGCATTAATCATAGCTCCCGAAACATTTATTGTTGCACAACCATTCCAGGTATAATTTGGATAATATCCTGTAGTGCTGTAAAAACCTCCTAAATCATCCAATGCTGCTAAGTCTCCCATTTCGGCCATCTCAAGATCTTTATCGCAATAGGCTGTCATCAATGAAGTAATGGCTCCTGCCGAAGCGCCTCCAATAAAAATATAACTGGTGTCAATCAGGTAATTGTTTCCCAATTCTGAAAAATCTGCTTTCAGGTATTGCACGCATGCACGCATATCCTGCATGGGGCGAAAGAAAATGCGCATGTGTTGCAGAGCCAGAATTTCACCATAATCGATACCAATACGATAATCAGGAGCAACGCTTACATAACCTGCTTTTGCAAAGTGGTTGCAAACTTCTTTTACATACCAATCCTCACGACTTCCCTGTACAAAGCCTCCACCAAAAGCAAAAATCATTACCGGGCGCTTGGTTGATGTATCGCCATAAGGCTCATAAATATCCATAAGGAGTTGTTGGTTTACACCATCAATATTATATCCTTCTCCAAAAGCAACTGTTGAAACGGTTACTGAATCAAAAACAGGAGAGAGGTAACGGCATTCGTTGCAATCCTGAGCTTTTAAGTGAAGAAAATATATAAGTTGGAAAGCAAGAAATAGGAGGAAATATTTTTTCATGTTTCTGTATTTTGGTTCAAATGTAATAGCTTAACTGTAAAAAGCAAAAAGGTCGTAAATGAATAATAAACAGGTGGTTCGGGTGCTAAATCAAGGGAATTCCAAAATTATCAACACTTTCTTGTTGAAATTTGAAAATTAGTTTTACATTTGCAGCCCCTTTTTAGGGGAGTATTGAAAATTTTAACAGCTAAAACATTAATAAACAGTGGATTCAGTAAGTTTCAAAACCGTTTCAGCCAATAAGGCTACGGCAACCAAAAATTGGGTTTTGGTAAATGCCGAAGGACAAACGCTCGGACGTTTGGCATCTCAACTTGCCATTCTTATTC
>CANJWH010000095.1 GCA_947478465.1 Bacteroidota bacterium | reverse complement strand
CCATAGACCTTGAGTTCGACCGCGACCGCCATGCCTATGGTTTCAACCTTTGCCTTATACAAGCCAGTGCCGGCAACCGCTGTTTTATCATAGACCCCCGTCAGCCCCTTGATTGCACGCCTCTCTATCGTCTGCTCGAAAATCCTGTACAACAGGTTTTACTTCATTCGCATGGCGAAGACCTGCGCCTGCTGCATTCACTCGGTTGCCGCCCCACCAATTTGCTTGATACCGAAATAGCCGCCAAGCTGCTTGGCTACGAAAAAACTTCGCTGGCTTCTATGTTGGAGCAGCATCTGAAAATTACCCTTGATAAGTCGCAGCAAAAAACCAACTGGCTCATTCGTCCTTTAACTCCCGCGCAAATCATCTATGCCTCCAACGATGTGATACATCTGGCGCAGCTCAAAAACATATTGCTTGCCGAAGCCGCAGAAAAAAACCGCAGTCACTGGATTGAGGAAGAAAATGATTTCCTCAGTCAGGTTATATTTACCGAAACGGTGAAGGAAAACTTTCTTTCCGCTGCCGATAAAAAAGAACTCAGTCCTTACGACCAGTTTCTGATGAACGAATGGCTTAAACTCCGTGATCAGCTGGCCGCGAAATTCAACAAACCTTCCTATCAGGTTATCAGCCCCGAAACAATCCGCGATATTATTTCCGGTAAAACCGATTTAAACAACTGGCTTGCCCTGCCCGGAATTTATCGCAAACTGAAAGAGCCGCACTACATTGATTTTTTCATTGGTAAGCACACTGAAATTATAAAAGCCGCAGATGCTAATTCCATCTCAAAAGTGTTAGGCCACAAACCTTTTGTAAACCCCGAAGAATGGGAAAGGCGTAAAACTTCCAATGCCGAAAAAGAAAGAGTAAAGTCAGAAGTGTTTCTTCCGCTCAAGCAGCGCCTTACCGAAATTTACGGAGCGGGCATAGCAAGTTTTATCCTGAGCAATGCATCCGTAGATGAGTTTATCCGTGGCGACAAAAAAATAAGCGAACTGAAAGTAAATTACCGCAAAGAATTGCTGCAAACCACTGCAGCAGAATTAAACCTTGACATAAATCGCTGGCTTTAAATCCCCGCGCTCTTGTTCAAAAAATCGTTCAACGGCTTCAGTGCTTTGTAAGCCTCCAGCGCATTCTTCAAAAGGTTTTTATCCATCACCTCTTTATCCATCAGGTTTTTTACAACAATGTAGCTTTTGTATTTCACCAGGTCAATATCCGGATGTTCTTTATCAAAGCCTTTGGGTGCGGTTTTCAGTTTGCCTTCGTCCCACAACTGGCTGTAATGTTTTTTAAAATCCTTGCTGCCTAAAATCTTTTTAAAATCATCGGGGTCATAAATAATATCCTCGCGCACCGCTTTCAGTTTATCAGGCTCGGGCTGAAACATTCCGCCTGCAATAAACGAACCTCCCGGCTCTATGTGAAAGTAATAGCTTGCCGCAGGCGACTTCTTTCCTCCCGGACTGATGTTGGCTCCCATGTTGGTTTTGTAAGGCGATTTATCATGTGAGAAACGTACATCACGGTTAATGCGGAACACACAGTTCTTAGCTTCCAGTCCGCTCACTTTTTTATCAAACGTTGAGATGCCCCCAATCAGTTTCTGAACATAGTCCATGAAATCTTTTTTTGCTGCATCGTATTCCTTTTTATTGGCAAGAAACCAGTCGCGGTTATTGTTTTTCTTTAAAGCCGTAAGAAATTTAAGGGTGGATTGTTGAATCATGTATTAACTTTTAATTTGATTTAAGAACAAGGATTAACGAATAACGAATGAAGATGTGGATGATTTCTAAAATCTGAAATCGTTAATCCTTGTTCATTATTCGGTTTTCAGTTCAGGGATAAAATTAGTAAACCTTATAAAACAACAAACGCCCCTTTTGAGGGCGCCTGCTGCGAAAAACATCTGCACTAATCTACGGAGTTAGTCCACATTGTCGTGGAGGAAAGAGTTGTTAGAACGTAATTCGGTTTTTTTGTCAAAGTTGTTTTCGTTTTTATCATCGCTGAGAGTAAACCTTGAGATATTGTTTTCAGAAGAATGTAAAGTGTTATCCAGATTTACATTTCTTCTTTTGTAGGCAGGCTCACTTTCCAGTTCGCTAAGTCCGGTTAATGTTTTGTATTTCTGGTTCACCTGTTTTAAACGGGCAATACGCTCCTGCTGAATTTTTTCCATCTCAAGGCTGTCCATATCCGATTCTTTGTTTTCAATCAAACGGCTTGTAAGGTTTAACAAGGCATCGCTTGAAATCGGTGAGGCGGTATCAACAAGAGTTTCTTCAACTTTAGCAACCGGTGCAGTTTCTTCTACATGCGGCATTTTAGTTTTTCCTAAATCAAACTCAAATGTTGTTTGTTTGGTGTTATCGTCTTTCACTATCATGAAAGGTTCCTCGTCATTCAGCGTGAATTCGGTAAGCACTGTTTGCTCATTTACCAATTCAGGCTCTGAAAAAAATAGTTCAGGTTCTTCTTCAACTTTTGCAACAATTGTTTCCTCAATTTCAGTTGCTGTTTCAGTGTAAGTTTCTTCCATTACAGGCTCTTCTGTTTCTGCTGTAAATGTTTCAGTTACTTCCTGAACAGGTTCAACAGTTTTCAGATATGGCTCAGTCATTAAAGGCTCTTCCGTTTTTGTAACTACAGGCTCTTCAATTTTTGCCACAGGCTCCATTACTTTCAGCGTTGGCTCAAGGCTGTATTCCTGCACAGGAGGAGCAACAACAGCTACAGGTGTTTCAAACAGAGCAACGGGCTCAGAAGCTACAACTGCAGCAGGTTCAAATTTTGCAACCGGCTTTTCTTCTTCCAGATTTTTAACCACTTTTTTAGGAGCAGCTGCAGGAGAAAATCCTTCAACTGATTTTGTTTTAAATCCGGTAGCAATTACTGTAACGGTAATGCTGTCGCCCAGATCTTCATCGTAACCATTACCCCAGATAATCTCTGCAGTCAATCCTGCTTCGTTCTGGATGTAGTCAGTTATTTCTGATACTTCATCCATGGTAACTTCTTCACTTCCTGAATTGATGTATAGAAGAATATTGCTTGCACCTTCAATGTTGTTATCGTTCAGCAGGGGAGAAGCTAATGCAGTCTGCACCGCTTTCACCGCTCTGTCAGGACCTGAAGCAGAAGCAGAGCCCATGATGGCAACACCGCTGTCTTTCATTACTGTTCTAACGTCTTCAAAATCCACGTTCACATATCCGCTAACGGTAATGATTTCGGCAATACCTTTTGCTGCAATGGTCAGGATATTATCGGCCTGCGCAAATGCTTCGCCTAATTTTAAATTGCCATACATATCACGCAATTTTTCATTGCTGATAACAAGCAAAGTATCTACACTTTGTTTTAGTTCTTCCAAACCGTAATCAGCTTGTGATTTTCTTTTTCTTCCTTCAAAATGAAAAGGAATGGTAACAATACCAACAGTAAGAATGCCCAGATCTTTCGCAGCTTTTGCTATGATGGGAGCAGCACCTGTTCCGGTTCCACCACCCATACCGGCAGTGATGAAAACCATTTTGGTTTTTGAATTCAGAATGTCTTTCAGTTCCTCTAAATTTTCAAGTGCAGCATTTTTACCTACTTCAGGAATAGAGCCGGCTCCGCGCCCTTCGGTAAGGTTTGCTCCAAGTACAATTTTCTTGGGCACAGGACTGCGGTCAAGTGCTTGCTGGTCGGTGTTGCAGACTACAAAGTCAACACCTTTTATTCCCTGCTTGAACATATGGTTTACAGCATTGCTGCCGCCTCCGCCAACTCCAATCACTTTAATGATGGAGGGCTGTTCTTTAGGTAAATCAAATTTTATCATGTCGTTGTTCATGGTTTTTGGGTGTTAGAAATTCAGGTTAATATTAGGTCAATATGGTTGCGGTATTTTTTCGGATATAGGGTTTTTCTTAACGCTTGATTGTTAATTACGCAGGTTATTTTATGGCATCGTCTTCAAAAAATTCAGTCGTTCTGTTCAACAAACCTGTGAACCACGAGCCTTTTTTCTTAATGTCTGAATGCCCGGTTACTTCCTCTTTCTTTTTGGTGTTGCTGCTTGATGTTGCAGGAGTTTTAACTTTCTCTTCGCTTTGAATTCCCATCATCAAAAGTCCAACACCTGTTGCATACATCGGGCTGGTAATATCTTCAGGACTTCCGGGTGCAAGGTGTTCGTTTGGATAGCCGATGCGTGTGTTTAAGGCTGTGATGAACTCAGTCAGTTGTGTGATGTGTTTCATTTGTGAACCACCACCGGTGAGCACAATACCGCCAATCAGTTTTTTCTCGTAACCTGAATTTTTTATCTCGTGATAAACGTATTCAATGATTTCTTCCATGCGCGCCTGAATAATGCTCGCCAGATTTTTTACAGAAATTTCTTTCGGGTCTCTTCCGCGCAAACCGGGAATAGAAACAATTTCGTTTTCCTGACTTTCGCTTGCCAGTGCAGAGCCGAATTTTACTTTCAGCAGCTCGGCCTGTTTGCCAATGATGTTGCAGCCTTCTTTAATATCTTCGGTGATGATATTTCCGCCCAATGGAATAACCGCAGTGTGGCGAATGATACCATCACAGAATATGGCAAGGTCAGTTGTTCCGCCACCAATATCCACTAAAGCAACACCCGCATCTTTTTCTTCCTGGCTAAGCACTGCCTCCGATGAAGCAAGCGGCTCAAGAATTATATCTTTCATGGTAAGGCCTGCTTTTTCAATACATTTTTTGATGTTGCTGGCAGCAGTTGTTTGCCCGGTAATGATGTGGAAATTTGCTTCCAGTCTTACACCAGGAGTACCAATGGGTTGTTTGATTCCCATTTCGCCATCCACAATATATTCCTGCGGAAGAACATGAATAATCTGCTCGCCCGGAAGCATGGCCAGTTTATACATGTCATCAATCAGCGCATCAATATCTACCTGCGTGATGGTATCTTCACTTGAAATTTTTCGCGTGTAAATTCCGTGGTGCTGCATGCTCTTGATGTGCTGGCCTGCAATGCCCACATTCACCTCGCCAATTTCAACACTCGCTTTATTTTGTGCTTCTTCAACAGCCTGGCTGATTGCCTGAACTGTTTGGTCAATGTTAAATACCATTCCGCGTTTTACACCTAATGAATCGGCACGACCCATGCCGAGAATTTCAATTTTACCATGGTCGGCTTTTCGCCCCACGATGCAGCAGATTTTTGTTGTTCCGATGTCTAAGCCGACTACGATTTTTGAATTTTCCATGTTATTGTTTTTTGGTGCAGATTACCTGGTTTTTAAATTTCAGATTGATTATAGAATATTGATTCCAGCCCGTTTTGCTCAGGCCTTTGTTATAAAGCAACAGCAGTTTGCGGAATTTTGAATCAAGGTCTTTTTTATCGCCAAGAATTATTTTGTGGTTGCCCACCATTGGCACTAGTTCAATTTCATTTTTTTCGTTCACAAAAATCTGTTGAATTTGCGCTTTCCAGAATTTGTCTTTTTCAATATAGTTTACCACAGCAAAAATGTCGTCCAGTATTGTTTTTGCAGCCAGCGAATCATCGGCCTCTATTTTATTTACGTTAAATAAACTCAGTCCGCCAAAACTCTCACGGATGTTGCCGTTAGCAACCAATATACGCGAAGCAAATTTTGATGAGAGAGGCATTGCGCTGCCTGTTTCGTCAATGTAAAAACTTTCGCCTGCTATGTTGTAAATGCGCACCACCGGCTTGCGTTGAATGATATCTGCTTTTACCTCACCTTCAACCGAGGCATAAACCTGCGCATCTTTAATGGAAGGGTTTTTCAAAATCAGTTGTTCCAGTGTATTGTAATTTATTTGCGAAACAGGGCTGCCAACCAATGAATCACCTTTGCTGTAAATAATTTCTTTGATATCGGTTTCGTCAACAAAGAAATTTTCATCGCTGTTGTCAATGTTTACGGCAATGCCAGTGCAAGGTGCATTGTTTTGTTCTGCAGCTGCAAAGCCAAGTATTACCGGCAAGCCAAGTGCCGGGATCAACCACATCAGTATTTGCAATACTTTTTTCATAATGCAGATTGCAATTTCTTTTTAATCGGTTCAACCAGTTTATCAATATCACCTGCGCCAAGGGTGAGCAATACTTCTATTTTGCGTTCGCCAATCTCTTTCAGTGTATCCTCTTTTGAAAGCAGGCTTTTGTTTTTTGCTGTGATTTTGTCGAGCAACATTTTTGAATCAACTCCGTCAATTGGTAACTCACGTGCAGGATAAATCTCCAGCAGTATTACTTCGTCCAGCAGGTCAAGGCTTTTTGCAAAACCATCTGCGAAATCACGTGTCCGTGAAAAAAGATGCGGTTGGAAAATGCCGGTTATTTTTTTATCAGGATACAACGCCTTCACAGAAGAAATGCAGGCACTGAGCTCACGCGGGTGATGTGCATAATCATCAATGTAAACAAGGTTTGCACTTTTGATAACATATTCAAAACGCCTTTTCACTCCTTTGTAAGTAGCGAGCGCTTTTTTAATCACCTCTTTGTTAACACCTGAAACCTGAGCAGCTGCAGCAGCTGCAAGTGCATTCTCTAAATTGTGCATTCCCGGAAAACCAAATTTTACATTTTCAATTTTATCCAGAGGACTGATGATGTCAAAAGTATATTCTCCGTTTTCAACGTTCAGATTTTCAATTCCGAAATCACTTTTCCCTTTCAGTGAATAGGTGAATGATTTTTTTGCTGTTTCGCTGAAAGACAAGCCTGCTTTGTAAATCAGTGTTCCTGTTTCTTTAATTTTTGACACAAACTCATGGTAGTTTTTCTCCATGTTTTCTTTTGTTCCGTAAATGTCAAGATGGTCCGGATCGGTTGAGGTAACAATAGCCACATCGGGATTCAGTGTCAGGAACGATCGATCGTATTCATCAGCCTCCACCACCATTTTATTACTGGATGATGAAAGCAATAAATTGCTGTGATAGTTTACCGCAATACCTCCGAGGAAAGCTGTACAACCTTCTTCTGAATTATTTAAAATGTGCGCAGCAATGGAAGATGTAGTGGTTTTTCCATGTGTACCTGCAACTGCAATCGTAAAATGATTTTCTGTCAGCATGCCAAGAACCTCTGAACGCTTCTTTACTTTGAAACCGTTTTCGCGGAAGTAATTTAGTTCTTCATGACCTGAAGGAATTGCAGGCGTATAGATGATTAATGTTTGCTCGGTGTTAAAAAAGAAAGAAGGAATCAACTTTGAATTATCTTCAAAATGAATATCCATTCCTTCTGCAATTAATTCTTTGGTCAGCTCT
Organism: Bacteroidota bacterium; assembly: GCA_947478465.1. Taxonomy (GTDB): domain Bacteria; phylum Bacteroidota; class Bacteroidia; order SXHM01; family SXHM01; genus SXHM01. The sequence goes on along the minus strand of CANJWH010000095.1, from coordinate 2,494 downwards.
GTTTCAGTGCGGTCATATCCCGCAACAGATTTGCCTTGCGAAACAAAGTAACGAGCCAGCGCACTCATGCCGATGCCGCCAATTCCAACTAAATAAACATTTTGAATCGTCTTTAAATTCATCTCAGTTTTTCTGCGCTGTTGCTAATTTTATTACTTCGTTTGCAATTACTTCATCTGCATTTGCAAGTGCCAACTCACCTATATTTTTTTTCAGTAATTCCTGTTTTGCTTCATCATTCATTAAAAGCAGAATCTCATTCAGTAGTTTTTCTTTTGCTTCGCTGTCTTTAATAAGAATGGCTGCCTGCCTGGTAACCAAGGCCATTGCATTTTTTGTCTGGTGGTCTTCAGCTGCAAACGGAAACGGAATAAGGATGGCAGGTTTTTGAACAATGCATAACTCGGAAATAGAGCTTGCCCCCGCACGTGAAACCACTACATCTGCAACAGCATAAGCAAAATCCATTTTTGTAACAAAATCGTGTGCCTTAATTGTAGCTTTGTTTTCCACTGCTTTTTTTGCTGAAGGGAAAAAGAGTTTTCCTGTTTGCCACAAAACCTGGAACTTTTCCCCTGACAACTTTTCAATGCTAGCTGCAATGCTTTCGTTAATAGTTTTTGCGCCAAGACTTCCGCCAATTATCAGCACGGTTTTTTTGCTTTTATCCAATCCGAAAAATTCAATCCCCTTTTCACGTTTTCCTTGTAAATTCAATATGTCCTGACGTACCGGGTTGCCTGTTATTTTTAATTTATCAGCAGGAAAAAACTTTTCCATTTCATTATAGGCAACACAAATTCTGTCCGCTTTTTTTCCCAGCATTTTGTTGGTTATACCTGCATATGAATTTTGTTCCTGAATAAGGGTTGGTATTTTTTTTAACTGTGCTGCATACAATAAAGGCCCGCTTGCAAAACCTCCAACACCCACAGCTACATCAGGTTTAAACTCTTTTATAATCTGCATTGAACGCCAAACGCTTTTCAGCAATCGCAAGGGAAATGCAAAGTTTTTCAGGGAAAGGCTGCGGTCAATTCCGCTGATGTCAAGCCCTTCAATTTTATAACCCGCTGCCGGAACTTTTTCCATTTCCATTTTTCCTTGTGCCCCTACAAATAATATTTCAGCCTGAGCATTTATTTTTTTTATCGCGTTGGCAATTGCAATTGCAGGAAAAATATGCCCGCCCGTTCCTCCGCCACTTATAATTACTCTAAGCGATTGCATATTCTTCATCGGTTTTAGTTTCACCTTCTTCAATAGCACGACTTACACTTAAAATAATTCCCACTGCAATACTGGTAAACCATAATGAAGTTCCCCCCATACTCACTAAAGGCAATGGTTGTCCCGTTACTGGAAATAGATTCACTGCAACCGCCATATTTATCATCGCCTGAAAAATGAGCATGAAACAACATCCCAGTGCAAGCAATGCAGCAAATGTGTTTGGACTTTTTACCACAATTTTCACTCCTCTGAAAAGCAAAATCAGGTAAGCAAGTAAAACTGCCACACCACCTACTAATCCGTATTCTTCAATCACAATTGCATAAATGAAATCGGAATAAGGGTGAGGCAGAAAATTTCGCTGATCACTGTTTCCGGGACCTTTTCCCAGTAATCCGCCTGTTGCAACCGCAATTTTTGCCTGATCAGATTGAAAGCTTGCATCGCTTATAGCAGCAGCATCTTCTTCGGTTTCTGCTGTCTTGAAATAAGTTTCCACTCGTTGTTTCCATGTTTCCATTCGAGGAAAAACTTTTTCAACAGGAATTACATAGGATATCCCTACCAGCAGCGCAAATCCAAGTATTGCGCACCCTACTAAGGACAACAGATGTTTCACATTTACTCTACCAATAAACATCAATATTAAACAGGTGATGAATAGTAATGCCGATGTAGAAAAGTTTGCCGGAAGAATTAATCCGCAAATAACAATGATGGGAACAATCATAGGTAAAAAAGCAGATTTTAAATCCTTGATTTCGTCCTGCTTTACTGCAAGTAAACGAGCCAGATACATGATGAGAGCAAGTTTTGCAAAGTCAGAAGTCTGGAATGTCATTTCAATAATTGGGATGCTTATCCAGCGGTTGGCAGAGTTTAAATTCACACCCATTGCCAATGTATAAATCAGCATAGGAACAGCAAGGAACATGGCAACCTGCGACAGGCGCGAGAACCAAATATATTTCATCCTGTGTGTTACATACATTAAGCCTAAACCAAGAACCAGAATTGAAAAATGTTTGAACAAAAAGTATTCGGTGTTGCCTCCTCTTGTTCTGAAAGCCAGCATACCTGAAGAACTGTAAACAGCCAATACTGAAACGATAGAAAGAAACAACACAGTGAACCAAATCACTTTATCGCCTTTCAGATATTTCAGAAGTGTTGTTGTCATTTTGTTAAACAGATTTCAATTATCCTTTCAATGAATTTTTCAAATTCATTACAGCAGTTTTAAATTTATTTCCGCGGTCTT
>CANJWH010000094.1 GCA_947478465.1 Bacteroidota bacterium | reverse complement strand
TGCCGCCTCTCTCTTTTTTATCCTTCGTGAAACTATTTTTTCTCTATACCCAACAACTCAACTTCGAAAATCAAAGTACTGTATGGTGGAATTTTTGGAGGTTGACCAGCATCACCGTAAGCAAGAGTATAAGGTACCCAAACTTTCCATTTTGAACCAACAGGCATAAGTTGTAATGCTTCTGTCCAGCCTGGAATAACGCGATTTACAGGAAATTTGACAGGTTCTCCTCTTTCCACTGAACTGTCAAATACTTTTCCGTCAAGAAAAGTGCCATGGTAATGTGTTTCAACAACGCTTTCTGCAGTTGGTTTTGCACCGGTTCCATTTTTTAATATTTCGTATTGCAAACCGCTTGCGGTAGTTACTACACCTGCGCGCTTTCCGTTTTCGGCAAGAAAGGCAGCATCTTTTTCAATATTGGCTTCAAACTTCTTTTTTTCCGCATCCTGTTGTTTGGTTTGCAATGCCATAAAATATGCCTGCAAAAATTTGTTAGCATCTTCTTCGCCCATGGCTAATTCTGCTTCACCAGTATCTAGTGCAGATTTCATAGCATACATCAGTTTATTCAAGTCAATAACAGTATCTAACCCTTGCGATTCAAAATCTTTTGTAATGTTACTCCCTATGCTAACACCAATTGCATAGCTCAAACTGTCTTCTTTAGTATTAAGCGAAAGGTCTTTCGTTTCGTTTTTACACGAAACCATCATTAATGTTGAAAGGGAAAGAAATAAAAATGTTTGTTTACTCATGTTCAAAATAGTTTTTAATGGGAATTCGTGAGACTTAGTGTTCATTGTTTTTTTTATTGTTTTAGTTGATTTGTCTTTAATGCTATTATTTATCTATTGAAATAAGTTCTACTTCAAATACCAGTGCGCTGTAAGCAGGGATTTTTGGAGGATATCCTTTTTCACCGTAACCGAGATTGTAAGGAATCCATAGTTTCCATTTTGATCCAACCGGCATTAGTTGTAAAGCTTCAGTCCAGCCCGGAATAACCCGGTTTACAGGGAACTGAGCTGGTTGCCCACGTTCAACTGAACTGTCAAAAACTTTCCCGTCAATAAATGTTCCGTGATAGTGTGTTGTTACTTTATCATTAGCTAAAGGTTTTTCACCTGTTCCGGCTTTAAGTATTTCGTATTGTAATCCACTTGGAAGAGTTACAACACCTTCACGTTTTTTATTTTCTTCTAAAAATTTTTCACCATCTCCTTTAACAGCCTGTGCTTTTTTGTCTTTTAATTCAGAAAGGTGTTTGTTTACCAATTGACCTGCATCCATTGGTTTTAATTTCATAGAGTCGCCCTTCATATATGCATCCAGCGCCTGAGCCAGTAAGGATGAGTTTAATGAATCTAATCCTTCACCTTTGAGGTTTTGTGCTATGTTCATCCCCAAAGCATAACTAACACTATCAAGTTTTGTAGTAAGAACTATCCCACCTTTATTATTCTTTTTGCTTTTTCCTTTCTGTGCAAATGAATGAAAGGAAACAAATAGTGATATTGATAAAACAATCAGTTTGAGTTTCATTTAATTTATTTTTTTGAGGCTGCGAATATAGTCTTTTTGTAAAGCAGTAAATGGGTTGAAATAATGTTTGGCAAAATTGTTGTAGTTTGGCGGTGCAAAATCTATAAATCTTAAAATCATGCAAAAGTATTCCTTAGTTTTCATAACAGTCTTATTCATTTCATTGCAGTCATGTGCACAAAGTTGGAATCTTAAAGATGTTAAAAATACAGTTGAAGATGCAGTACAAACTGTTTCAGGAACCGGAGGTGGTCTGTCAAATGATGATATAATCAAAGGTTTGAAAGAAGCCTTAAATGTAGGAACAACTAATTCCACAGGTAAGGCATCAAAGATGGATGGCTTTTACAAAAACAATTTAATTAAAATCCCTTTCCCTCCTGAAGCTGCTCAGGTAAAATCAACGGTTGAAAACCTAGGTATGAAACCACAGGTTGATAAATTTGTGATGACCCTAAATCGCGCTGCTGAAGAGGCTTCTAAAGAAGCAAAGCCGATTTTTGTCAATGCAGTAACTTCCATGACCATACAGGATGGAATGACTATTTTAAAAGGCAATAATGATGCAGCTACTCAATACCTTAAAGGAAAAACTCAGGCAAAGTTAAATGCGGCTTTTAGTCCGATTGTAAAAAGAGCAATTGCAAAAGTGGAGCTTACAAAATACTGGAAACCTATTGTGACACAATACAACAAAGTTCCTTTTGTGAACAAGGTAAATCCTGATTTGGAAAAATATGTAACCGATAAAGCGTTGGAAGGTTTGTTTAAACTGGTTGCAGAAGAAGAAACCAAGATCAGAAAGGACCCTGCAGCGCGCGTGAGTGAAATTTTGAGAAGAGTTTTTGGCGGAGGATAATATATGCCAGAGTTACGTTTTAATCCTTTATTAGGAACCTATACAATGGTAGCTGCCAACAGGCAGAATCGTCCTCATCTCCCCAAAGATTATTGTCCGTTTTGTCCCGGTTCAGGCAAAGTTCCTGATGAGTATGAAGTGTTAATTTACAATAACGATTTTCCTACACTTTCAACTGAACCCGAAGAAGTTTCTTCGGGTTCGGAATTTTATAATGCTGAACCGGCTTATGGGAAATGTGAAGTGATTCTTTATACTTCGGACCATAATAGTTCACTTTCGCAATTGACTGTTGAGCGTATAAAAAAGGTAGTTGATATTTGGGCGCAAAGAACTATAGAATTAGCAAAAGATAAAAAAATAAAATTCATTTTTCCTTTTGAAAATAAAGGAGAAGAAGTGGGTGTAACCATGCACCATCCGCATGGACAATTGTATGCCTATCCTTTTGTTCCTTTGAAATTAAAAACAGAATTTGATAATTGCCGCAAGTATTTTTTAGAAACAGGTTCATGCTTTTTTACTGAAATGAATGAGGCTGAAAAGCGTGAAGAAAAACGAATGGTTTTTGAGAATGAAAGTTTTGCTGCATATATTCCTTATTTTACTGATTATCCTTTCGGAGTATTTATTGTTACAAAAACAGCAAAAGGCAGTTTGTGTGAAATGAATGAATCTGAAAAATCAGATTTGGCTGAAGTGTTGAAGAAGATTACTGGAGCATTTGATAAGTTGTTTAATAAATCATTCCCTTACATGATGTGTGTCCACCAAACACCTGTAAACAGCCCTGAATATGGAAATGCAAAAGAGTATTTTCATTTTCATATTGAGTTTTATCCACCTTTACGCGAAGAAAATAAAATCAAATGGTATGCATCTTCGGAAATGGGAGCGTGGGCAGCTGCAAATACCCTTTCGGTTGAGGATTGCGCAGAGCGATTGAAAATGTTGATATGAGTTCTGAAATCAGAAAATATTTTTGTCCCGGTCGTGTTTGCCTTATTGGTGAGCATCTGGATTACAATGGTGGCTTTGTAATGCCGGCATCTATTTCTTTAGGTATTCATGCAAATGTAAAAAGTCGTAACGATAATAAAATCATCTGCTCATCTGCCCAATTTTCAAATGTTGTTGAAATTGATTTGTCAAAACCAATAGAACGCGAATTGGGTTGGGGTGATTATGTGAAAGGCGTTGTAAAGTACTTACAGGATTCGGAATTGAAGATCCCTTCTGTTGAAATTGAATTCTCAGCTGATTTGCCTTCAGGAGCTGGACTTTCATCATCTGCTGCACTTGAAGTTTTGGTTGCTTATATTTTACAAAAAGAAGCAGGTATTCAAGATGTTAATCGTATAAAAACTGCTATCCTTTGTAAAGAAGTAGAGAATGATTTTGTGGGCGTTAAGTGTGGCATTATGGACCAGTTTTCGGTGGCAACAGGCAAAAAAGAACACGCTGTTATTTTAAATTGCGAAACACTGGAGCATGAGTTTGTTCCAGTTAAAACAGGTGATTACGGTTTTATTATCATTAATTCTAATAAGCGCAGAGAACTTTCCGGTTCAAAATTTAATGAACGCAAAGGTGAATGTGAAACAGCGCTAAATGAAATTCAAAAACACAAAGCAATAAAAAGTTTGGGCGAAGCAACAAAAGAGGATGTATTGAATTTAATAAAAGATAAAACTGCCCAAAAACGTGCCCTGCATGTGTTTGAAGAGAACCAGCGTGTATTGCTTGCTGGCAAGGCCTTAAAACAAGGTGATTTATTACAGTTTGGTCTATTGATGAATGCTTCGCATCAAAGTCTTAAAAATAATTACGAAGTAACCGGAATAGAATTAGACACAATTGCCGAAAATGCAATAATTATTGACGGCTGCATTGGCGCTCGCATGACGGGTGCTGGTTTTGGCGGATGTTCTATAGCTTTGGTTAAAAAGTCAGAAACAAATTCCTTTAAAGAATCACTCAATCAAATCTATACTTCTAAGATAGGTTATCCGCTAAGTTTTTATGAGTTTGAAATAAGCGATGGAGTGGGAGAGAGGCTTTAAAATAAAAGGGTGAAACAACGGACAATTATTTTCATTGCATTTTTTGTTTGTCTTGTTCCGCGCATAATTCTTACTGCGATTAACAAAACTGCCAATGATGATCATATTGCCCCTATTCTGTTGTGGAACGAGAAAGAGGTTTATCCCTCAATCAAAGATTGCTGGGAATGTTTTCAGCCTCCATTTTATTATGGTGTTGTAAAATTAGTTTCCAGAGTTGTAAATGTAAACACTGAAGATGATATACGCACAGTATTTCAATGGCTGAATTTCAGTATTGGCTTCTTTTGCCTTTTCCTTATTTTTCTTTTTCAGTTTTCATCATCGCTGCCATTTAAGTGGAAGCTGAGTCTTGCTTTGTTCTGGGGTTTGAATCCCAAACTAATTGCCATTAGTATTCAGGCTACTAACGATATTCCTATAATTGTTTTTGGAATGTTTTTTACGTTGTTGCTTTTGAAGTGGATTGAAAAAAAGAGCAGTGCTTTGTTTGCTTTTATACTTCTGATAGTTGTTCTTGCTGCAATAATAAAAGGAAATGGATTGTTGTTATTTATTCTTCTGCCTGTTGTGTTACTTTTTCTTTTTATTACAAAGCAGATTTCCTTTTCTGTGTTTTCACTAAAAACTGTTTTGCTGTTGGCATTAATTCCACTAATAGCATTTTTGGGAGCTTATTATAGCAAATATAAAAACTACGGAAATCCTTTCCTTACAAATTTACCTGTTGCACCTGCTCCCAATTTTTTTACTCCCGATTCTGCTCAGGGATTTAGAAAAGGAGTAACTACAGTTTGGGATTCGTTTTTTAGTTTTAAAATTAAAAGTCTTATTGAGCAACCTTACAATGTCAATGACCTATCCGATAACTATCCTGCTCACCGCACTTCTTTCTATACGCAGCTTTACGGACAATTTTCAAATGCATTTTTTGAACGTGCTCCGCCATCATGGTCTGTAAATGATGAGAATGCTATGAACTTTACAAGAGTAAATTATGTGCTGCAGTTACCATTACTTTTACTCTTTCTGTTTGGAGTTTTCGCAGTTGTAAATACTGTTCTGAAACAACGAAATACAGAAGGCTTCATTCATATTGCAATGTTCTTTTTTTATCTGGCTTTTGTTACACGCTACGCTTACAACATTCGTGATTTTGCAAACATGAAACTGATTTTTCTATTCCCTTCCCTGCTATCCTTTATGTACTTTTTTGGGAAAGGAATTGCACAGATTAAGTCAGTTGTACTGAATAATTCTGTGCTTATTCTTGTAAACACAAGCACTTTGCTTTACGTAATTAACTTAGTGTATTTCCACATCAGGTTGTTTGCCAACCTATGAAGAGCATCAGAAGTTTAACTTATACTGTAGGGTAAATAACCTTGGTGCTTCCATCATTCCAGGGCGCAAAGAATATTCTTGGTTAGTAAAATTCTTGACAACTAAATTTACAGTTGACTTTTCTGAAATGTGATAAGCAAGCCTTGCATCCATAACTACTATTCCTTTATTATTCAATTTGCGGTATTCTTCTACACCTGGTATTGCAAGTTGAAATACTCCATCAATTCGATCCATAAAACTATTATATGTAATAGCATATCCTATGGTAAACTTACCAAGATCAAATTCAATATCAGCGCGTGCTACGTTGCGCAAACGATATTTAAGAATGCTTCCTTTTGCATTGAGCGAGTCAACACCACCCATACTTTGAAAAAAATTCTGCAGATATACATTCAGTTTCTTTTGTGATGTATCAAGACCTAAATCTGCAGGATAGTTAAATGTATATCCTGTAAGCAATCTAACAGGAATAGGACCTATGTTTCCTTGCCCTATAACACTTAATTCTGCACCAGCTATTCTTGCACGTGTAATGTTCTGGCTCTGAAAACCGAAGGTTCCGTTTTTAACTACAAAAAGAAACTCAATCATATCCTTATACTCTTGCCAGAATAGAGCTAGGTCGGCATAACCCAGCCATTTGTTTATTTTGAATGCCTGTTTCAAACCTATTTCAGCTGTCCATCCGCTTTCTGGTTGCAGATATGGGTTTTTGAAAATTTTGATTGCAGATGTTACGTTAGCATCAATATATCTTTCAGCAATACTGGGTATGCGATACCCCTGCCCAAAGGATGCACGGAGAAAAGTTCCTTTTCCTAATGTGTAATTTAAGCCGGCTCTGAATAAAGGTGTTGTTTTTTCTATCTGTATAGAATCTATCCGCTGATACAGCCCCTGAACTTCATATCGTACACCACCAAGTATGGTAAGTTTATCTTTTACCTTCTTTTCAATTTGTGCATAACCTGAGGCAAGTTGTGTTTTTATAAATTCCTTATAGATATTACTAAAACTGTGTGTGTAGGTATAAATTAAGCCGGTTGTTAAGGTGATATTATACTTGAAATGCTTTTGATACTGGTACGAAAAATAATAAGAGTTGGTAGAGGCGTCTTTAGTTTCGCGGTTGCCCCAGCGTGTTACATTATAGTAGCGCCCACGGAAACTATGCTTCGTGCCATTTTCTTTTAAATAGGTAATGTGTGGGTCAAGAGTCAGGTAGGAATAAAAATCATTCGATTGTGATCCGGCAAAAGGCTTATAGGCACCTGTATCAGCATCTGCCCATAAAAACACTCTTCCGAATTGCTGGAACATGGCATTGAAATTTAAACCATATGAAAGTCCTTTTACTTTTTTGTTGTCAATTTTTGTTTTGAGATTAAGCCTTGCCAATTGATCATCGCCATGCTCAATGTAGCTTTTTAATGAATTAAGGTTTGCACCAATAACAACATGTAAATTATCAAATTTCTGACGATGGGAAAAGAATACACCAGTCATAAAAGGGTTAGAAAATTTATCCCACCAACGTAGAATATCCCTGCGTGGGCTTGAATAAATTCCTTGATAAACCGTTAGGGTTGTTTGAGGTTTTTCTTTTGCCCACCCTGTGCGTACATTAATAACTCCATTCATTGCACCAGTTCCATAAAGCGATGATGCCGCACCTTTAATTACCTCTACTTGCTCTGTATTTTCAATCGGTACAAAATTCCATCGTATCTCACTAAAATCACCTGTAAGCATTGGAACTTCATCAACTAATAATTGCACACGGCTTCCTGTTCCGTAGGCATAGCCGCTTCCACCCCGTATAGTTGCTTGTCCGTCAATAACGTTTACTCCCGGAACTTTGTCCATAGCTCCCGCAAGTGTAGTTGCATTGGTATTTTGTATGAGGTAAGGTTTTACCACATCAATACTTACTACTTCTTCAGAAACTTTTTTCTCGTATTGGCTGCCGGTAACAACTACCAATTCTAACTGCTTTGAGTCCACAACCAGGTCAAGATTATACATTTCATCCTGCCCTGCTTTTAGGTCAATTTGTTTTACCTGAGTTCCATAACCCAAAAAACTGAAGGTGATTTTGTGTTTTCCTTCTTTCAGTTTCAGGCTGTATTGTCCGTTAATATCGGTAACGGTTCCTGTTTTATCCTCGCTTACAATATTTACTCCTACAAGCGTTTCGCTTGATTTAGAGTCTTTTATGGTGCCTTTAAAAATGGCGTCCTGTGCATTAAGAAGGTTAATTCCGGCAAGGAATACTAATATAATGGAGAAATATCTTTTCATTGGTCAATGTCCTGGGTTAAAAAACAAATTTAATTCGGCAAATATATAAACACCCACGAACTTCAAAACTTTATCAACATATGTGAATGTAATTCTAAACTTGCTGATATTCAAGTTCTCTGTTCTTCAGAATTTACTTACGTTTGCATGCCTTAATTTCATTGGCAAATTTATGAACCAGACTTTTGCAATAAAACCTTTAGTAAGTGTTAAAGACGAGTCTTTGGATACTAATTTACAGGGTAAGCTTCACCTCAGTATTCAAAGTGGAGAGGGTAGATTAGCCTGGGCTTTATTTCATATAGCTGATAATAAATATCTGGCTCTTGAATCTTATTCTTATCCCAAAGTTGGAGAAGAGGAAGTTTTGAATTATCTCAAATCCCTACCTTGGTTTGGAAATGTTTCATCTGTTTCTTTAGCAGTTGTTTCTGATAAAACAACTTTGGTTCCTGAGCCACTGTTTGACGAAAAAGTTAAGCATTCTTTTGGTGATTTTAATTTTCCTTCGGCCGAAAATCAAACAATGCTTGCAGCTAAAGTGCGCAGCGCTGGCTGTTTTGTTGTGTTTGCTTTATCCAAGCAAAAAGAACTACTCTATCGCAACTTTTTTTCGGGAATTAAAATACTGCATGTCTCAATGCCTTTGCTCGAAAGTGTTTTAACAAACGATAAAAACGAGAGCAGCGAAAAGGCGTATCTCAATATTCGTTCAAAAAGCATGGAGCTCATTATTACAAAAAATGGTAGTCTGCTTTATTACAACTGCTTTGCTTATACCACTGGTGAAGATGTAATCTATTATCTGCTTTTTGCCTTGGAGCAACTTAAATTAAATCCTGAATCAATTTCGCTGGAACTGATGGGCGAGGTAGAAAAAAATGATAGCGTTTATTCCATCATTCATAAGTATGTGCGGATTGTGAATTTTACCCCGCGCAGCAGCAGATTTGACTTCAGCTATCGTTTCAGTGAATTGCCCCAACACACTTTTTATACCTTATACAGTCAGTACCTATGCGCATAATAAGTGGAAAATATAAAGGCAGAAAAATAGAGCCACCAGGAAAACTTCCTGTGCGCCCCACAACCGATTTTGCCAAAGAAGGTCTTTTTAATGTGCTTACCAATATGATTGACTTTGAAGAGACTGAGGCGCTCGACTTGTTTGCAGGAACAGGTAACATCAGTTTTGAATTGATTTCGCGCGGCTGCCCTTCGGTACTTGCGGTAGAGCAGAACTATAACTGCGTAAAGTTTATCAACTCAATGAGCGAAAAGCTGAACGAGAAAAATGTGCGAACACAGGCTGCCGATGTATTTCGTTTTCTGGGTTTTTGCACCCGCCAGTTTGATTTGATTTTTGCCGACCCGCCTTTTGAATTAGATAATGCACAACTTATTCCCGGAATCATTTTTGAGCGCAAACTCCTCAAACCGGAAGGCCTTTTAATTATGGAGCATTCCGAGCGTTTTGATTTTTCAAAATATCCCAACTTCTCTCAAACAAGGCATTACGGCAAAGTGAATTTCAGTTTCTTTACTGAAATTGTCCAGGAAGCCTGACGGTTTTCTTTTTTTTGTATGTATTCCTTTTGTTTTTTTACACAAGGGCATTATCACCACAAAATTTGTTCGGAAAAATGAATTATTATGACTGAAGAATTAGCTGTAATAATAGATGTTTTGTTGTTGAGAAACATGCATTTGTCTAATTAATTATGATTTATGAAAATAAATGATAAATTTAAGCCCTTAAAATTTTATTGAATCTGGTTTGTCTGCGCAAAACAAAAATGATAATCTTGTAAATGAAAATTGCAATAATGCAATTACGGTTATCTCATCCAAAAATAATTCAGGCAGATTAAAGAGAATATTAGTTAGCCTTCTATTCCCGGCTTTTATTTATTTATTTTC
>CANJWH010000093.1 GCA_947478465.1 Bacteroidota bacterium | reverse complement strand
CTAATTTACCAAGCAATCAAAACAGAGGAAGATTTTTTTCAACTGACAGTATCTTTTTCTCTATTTCGCCAGCCCGTATTCCAAACGGTTGTAGCTATAAAGGTAAAAAGCAATAACTTTTATTAGATCCCTGCTGAACGAGATTTTCAATCCCCACAAAAAAAGCAGAACCCCCGTTCTGCTTTTTTATTTTTTAAACAATAACCCCACTTGCTTGTTTGCTAAAAAAACAAAACAAAGTAAACATGAGCACCACACCCCACAAAGCCGGCAGCAGCCCTGCGGCAGTACAATTAGAAGAAGGAAAAACCTATGCATGGTGCGCCTGCGGCCTGTCGGCCAAACAGCCCTATTGCGATGGCTCACACAAAACCACCGAATTTAAACCAACCCTGTTTAAAGCCGAAAAAACCGAAACCGCCTACCTCTGCATGTGCAAGGCAACTGCCAATGGCCCCTTTTGTGACGGCACACACAAAACAGTATAACAAAACAGTGCTCTTTCGTCTTTCATAAAAAACATACATTTGCCTACACGCAAATTAATGTAATTAATCAATGGCCGAAATAGTACGCATGCCCAAACTCAGTGATACCATGTCTGAAGGCGTGGTAGCCAAGTGGCACAAAAAAGTGGGCGACAAAGTAGCCTCAGGCGAAATTATTGCCGACATAGAAACCGACAAAGCCACCATGGAGTTTGAATCATTTCAAACCGGTGTGTTGTTATACATAGGTGTGGAGCAAGGTAAAACCGCACCCGTTGATTCCATACTTGCTATTCTTGGAAAGGAAGGCGAAGATGTAAAAGCCCTGATAGAAGAAGAGAAGAAGAAGTCCATAGTCCATAGTCCACAGTCCATAGAAAAACAGCCCCTTGCTGAAGTAAAAAAAGAAGTAGTAACACAAAAGTCAGAAGAACCTCAACGTACAAACACATTAACACCTGAACACGCTAACACATCTGATGCTCGCATAAAAGCCTCTCCCCTCGCCAAAAAACTTGCAAAAGAAAAAGGCATAGACCTGAGCCGTTTGCAGGGCAGCGGTGATGCAGGCCGTGTGGTAAAGCGCGATGTGTTTGATGTAAATTTATCGGCATACGCCCCACGTTCTGTTGCAGATGAAAAAGAAAGCTATACCGAAGTGGATGTTTCGCAAATGCGTAAAACCATTGCAAAACGACTGGCCGAAAGCAAATTTACCTCGCCTCATTTTTACCTTACCATAGAGCTGGATATGGATAATGCAGTAGCTGCACGCACTGCTATCAATGCAGTAGCACCTGCAAAAATATCGTTCAACGATATGATACTGAAAGCTGCTGCTGTGGCCCTGAAAGAACATCCAAAAGTAAATGCATCATGGCGCGGTGATAAAATCCGCTACAACACACATGTGCACATTGGCGTAGCCGTTGCAGTGGAAGAAGGTCTGCTGGTTCCGGTAGTTCGTTTTGCCGATGGCAAACCGCTTTCACAGATTGCAACCGAAGTAAAAGCCTTAGCCGAAAAGGCACAAACCAAAAAACTGCAACCTGCCGAGTGGGAAGGCAATACCTTTACCATCTCCAACCTGGGCATGTTCGGCATCGAAGAATTTACGGCCATCATTAATCCGCCCGATGCCTGCATTATGGCAATAGGTGCGGTAAGGCAAACACCGGTAGTAAAGAACGGACAAGTTGTTCCGGGTAATGTAATGAAGGTTACCCTCTCGTGCGACCACCGCGTAGTGGATGGCGCAACGGGTGCAAAATTTCTGCAAACCTTTAAATTCCTGCTTGAAAATCCGGTGGTGCTGTTAGGCAGTGGAGAGATTTAATCGTCATTGCTTCACCCGCCTCATGCGGGTGAAGCAATCTTACTTTGATTAAACAATCTAGATTTGATGAGATTGCTTCGGTCGTTCCTCCCATGCAATGACGGAGACCAAATTTGCATTTCCAAAAAATGTTTTCTAATATCGGGCTTCCAAAAATTTATTCCTAATGAAGAAAATATACTCTTTCATCGTTGTAAGTTGTTTTGCATTCAGCGCAATTGCACAACCCGTCCTTAACGGAAGTTTTGATGATATCAGCGAACTAACAACAACCATCACCGTGCCCTTCACTATGCCTGATGGTGTGCACCTGATGACAGACTGCTACCTGCCTATTGCAAAGGATTGTCTGATGGCTCCTATAAATATTCCGGGTTTCGGAACGTTTAATCTTGAACTTATAAAAAGAGGTTCACAGATGATTATTTATGATTCTATTTATCATATTTCAAATGGCGACACTATTGGAGAAGTAAACCCCAACCCTTATCGTCTGCCAATGGTTTTTACACGCACGCCTTACGATAAAGGTGATGGCACTGATGCCGTGGGTGGAGTTGTTGCTATTATGGGTTATGTATATGCAACACAGGATATGCGCGGACGCTATACTTCAGAAGGTGTTTACCTTCCTCTAATCAGCGACAGCTGGAACAAAAATGCATATCACCCCAACTTCACACACGTTCTGGATGCAACCGACCCCACAGATATTAAAAACGGCAATAAACACGAAGACGGATACAATTCCATCCGCTATATAGTTGACAGTTTGAAAAGGCAATATGACCTTGACGGAAACGGAACTTATGAAACTACTGATTTTATGACCAACGGAAGAATAGCCATGTTTGGCGCTTCGGCTTTGGGCTACAATCAATATCAGGCAGCAGCAGCTCATAAAATTGATGATACACAACCGGGGTTAAAGAGTATTTTTCCCATAGTTGCCCCCGGTGAGTTTTATAAAAGCACAGGATTCCAAAACGGTGTGTTGCGCGATCGTCTTGTTACCGGCTGGCTGAAAGGTCAGATTTTTACAGGAACCAATGATGACCTGATGGATATTGACAATGAAATTCAGAACAGCATCCATTCTTCAAAAGATTATGACCTGCCAAAAGATTTATATCTCAATGGTAAACTTCAGCATTATTCACAAAATAAATTTGACGCGGCAAGTCTTGCCATTGACCACTTTGTTTCCATCCGTTACAACGATGCAAATACAGGTGATCTGATGCGTGCCGGTTATTATCCAAATTCAGCAGGAAGACCTGAGATGGATATCAGCCGTGCCATGGTAAATTCAGAAGGCGAATCAGTTACACCCGACCAGATGCATCCGCTGCCCGACCTTGCTACAAGCCGTTATACCAACATGGAAGTTCCTGCCTATCACCTTACAGGATGGTGGGATATCTTTATTGACGGGCAGATTGAAACATGGGCTAACATGAGAAAACACCTTGACCCGAATAAGAAAAACAGAAAACTTCAGAAACTGGTTATCGGTCCCTGGGCTCACCAGACAACAGGAGGAGTTACAACAGGCGACCGCACTTATCCCGATAATACAAACGACATTATAGGTATCAACTTTGACGATTTTGGTGATGCTAATAGTCTCCCGATTTCAAAAGCAATCACATCCGAAGTTATTGGTTGGTTCCGTTATAACCTCAACTACGACAGTGCCGAATTTCTTGGCGAACCTAAAGCACGCATAGCTGCAAGCAGCACCTGGACTGATGTTCTGGGAGGTACACTTCAAATCCGTATGCCGGCAAATGATGTAATACTTACCTACAAACAATTACTTAATCTCTTGCAGGGAACAGGCGGAATCCCCGGCTTTTCTGCACAAGTTCGTCAGCCCCTTATTGGCCTGGATCAAACCATCAATTTTGATGTTCCTGCTTTCGGAAGTCCTCTTATTGCAGGATTAGATGGAGTGGAAACCGAAGGCATTCCTTACCGTGATTTCTCTGACGAAAGCGATATACCAAATGTGAGATTTTATGTAGTGGGACCAAATGATGATCCTGCCAACGCTAACCTTGGTTCTTATTGGTTTAAATCAGATACTTTCCCTTTACCTGAAGGCCCTGGTCTGAATTTTATTACCCGCAAAAAAATGTACATGCACTCAGATGGTAGCTTAAATGAAAATGCACCATCAGCAGATGAAGGATATAAAATTTATGTACACGACCCCGATGATCCTATTTATGGTGTAGGCGGTGCAAATATGATTGTGCGCACTCCGGATGGCGAGCGCACTTCACAGGGGCAGTTCAACATCAAAGACCCGCGCTATGCACAATACACTATTGACCGCACGGGTGTGCTTCAGTTTACAGGCGAAGCAGTTCAGGATTCGATTTCCATCATTGGTTTCCCTACAGTAACACTGTATGCAAAATCAAATCCGGGTGGTGCTGCAGAAGGCGACCCTACTGATACTGATTTTATGGTACGTGTTATAGATGTATATCCTGACGGGCGTGAGTATTTTGTGCAGGAAGGTTGTGTAAATGCACGTGCCCGCGACTATGTGCGCAATCTGGTTGAACATCCTGAACTGGATAATGTTTGGCCTTACCCAAATGATCAAACGCCTTATACCAATATTGAATCAGGTAAAATTTACGAATACGTTTTCCCGATGCCTCCAATGGGTTATACTTTTGGTGACGGACACAAAATTAAAATTCTCATCAGCAGCAGTATCTTCAGCCGTTTTCAGGTTAATCCAAACCTGCCTATTGAGGATGGTGAGTTTTTCAGACGTAAACCCGGTGACGGACAAACCTATGTTTACCAAGGAGTGGAAATGGCTCCGCGCATTGCAGTACAACGTGTACACTTTTCGCCTGAGCATCCTACCAACATTAACTTTCCGGTTTACACCAATCTTTACACCGATGTAGCAGATGATGATTCACCTCCGCTGTTTACATTGGATGCCTTGGTTTATCCTAACCCGGCACAAACGGACGTTACGGTGTTCATGAACAAAAAATCAAACTATGTAGCACGTGTTATGAATATTGCAGGCGACCTGGTAACAACATCACCTCAGTTTGCCGAGCAAATAAAACTGGACGTAAACAAACTTTCTTCAGGATTGTATTTTGTAGAAGTTACCGATATGAAAACACAGGATAAAGTGGTGAAGAAGATTAATGTGTTGTAATATTTTCACACCAAATAAGAAAGCCCGCGCAATTGCGCGGGCTTTCTTATTTTAAGCTAATAAAGATTTAGTGAGATATCGGAGTTGCTTTTAGTGAATCAACAGATGATGCTTCTGCAACTGCAGGCGCCTCATCAGGCATACTCTCTACATGTGCTTTCAGATTATCGAGACCCTGTTCAAAATCTTTACCGATTGTCCCATCCATCATCAGTCCGAAGTAACGTGCCATAGGGTTCATACCCAGATCCATGTCCATTCCCCATGTAACTTTTGTGTTCTCGCCTTCAGAGGCAAAATTGAAGAACCCGATTGCTTCGCCATACTCCTCACCGGCATCACCAAAAAGCATCTTTGACTTGATAGTTTCGTTGGGTACACTTTCAGTAATCGTCTGACTTCCTGAGCCTACTTCTTTATGATCGCTTTTCCAGGTGTTAGTATTTCCAACACCCGATTCAGGGCCTGTGTAACTATCCTGAATATTGGGGTCTTTCTTGCTCCATGGATCCCATGCAGGCCATTTCTGAAGACTGTTTACTTCCGGGAAAATTTTTGCAGCCGGTGCATTGATAACTATGCTACGTTCAACATGAACTTTAGAAGGTAACAGAAATGATACAACAACTAATAATAAAATAAGTCCAGCAATTCCGAGTAATACTTTTTTTAACATGATGTTTTATTTTTAAGGTTAGTTAATTGGGGTTAGTAATAACGAAAGTATAAAAAATCATTTAAATCAAAAGACTATACCTTGAACAGAGTTGGCAGGAATTATTTAGTTTTGAAAAAATTATCCGATGAAAAAAATTTGTCTCCTGCTTCTTATCTCCTGCTTCGTGTTTCTCTTAGGAAATGCTCAGGAAGTTCTTTTGCATGAAGAAGTAACAGCCGATACCATTACCCCAACCTTTGGCCCTAACTACCGCAATTTTCTTCATTCATTTATGGGCTATGGCGCTACCTTTGGCGGAACCGAAGGCCCCGGAACAGCTATCCGTTATGGCAACTCAGGGAATTTTCTTTTTGGTCTACGTTATAAATACCGTGTAAGTAATTTTTTCTCATGGGGTGCCGATGCCTATTATAGTGGGCTATTTTATGCCATTAAACAAGACTCCAGCAAAGTATTTCCCGATACACTTATCAACGATAAAGAACGGCTCACCTTTCATAACCTAAGTGTAGCACCTTACCTGCGCTTTAACATTGAAAAGAAACGCGGAAACCGTGTAGGGAATTTCATTGACATTGGCGCTTATGGCGAGTGGACCTTCCGTCTTTCGCAATTCACTAAAAATAAATTACCCGATGGAAGAGTGGTACGTTCAACCACCACAGGTCTTGACTATTTCAATTCATTAAACTACGGAGCAATGGCACGTTTAGGTTTTAACCGCTGGATATTTTTTGCTTCGTGGCGGTTTTCAGACCTGTTCAAGAATTCCAAAAATCTTCCTGAGTTGCCAAGGCTTACAGTTGGTGTACAGGTTGGGTTTTATTAGGGCTGTAAGCGTCACCCTGAACTTGTTTCAAGGTCTAAGAGATGCTGACACAAAATCAGCATGACGACTATTACTTCTTATTCTCCAGGGCAGCTTTCACAAACTTTACAAACAGCGGGTGTGGTTTAGCAACCGTGCTCTTATATTCTGGGTGGTATTGAACACCTATAAACCAGGGATGATTTTTCAACTCAACCATTTCCACTAAGTTGTTATCAGGATTTATTCCTGAAGCAATCATTCCCTTTTTTTCGTATTCTTTAAGGAAGGTATTATTAAACTCAAAACGATGGCGGTGGCGCTCGCTGATATTTTCTTTTCCGTAAACCGAGAAAGCTTTTGTGCCCTTTTTTATTTTGCAGGGATAAGCGCCCAATCGCATGGTTCCACCTTTTGCGGTAATCTTCTTTTGATCCTGCATCATATCAATCACTTTATGTTTTGATTTAGGATTCATTTCTGATGAATGTGCATCCTTATAACCAAGCACATTGCGCGCAAACTCAATTACAGCACATTGCATTCCCAAACAAATTCCAAGAAAAGGAATATTGTTTTCGCGGGCATATTTTATAGCAGTAATCTTACCTTCAATTCCTCTGTCGCCAAAACCGGGAGCAACCAGAATTCCTTTCAGTTTGCCCAATTTTTCTTCAACGTTTTCAGGAGTAATACTTTCAGAATGTATCCACTCTAATTTTACTTTACACTCATTGGCAACACCAGCATGGATAAACGATTCGTTGATGGATTTATAAGCATCTTTTAATTCAATGTATTTACCAACAAGGCCTATTCTCACTTCGTGCTTCGGATTTTTCAGCTTATCAAGAAAATCTTTCCACTTAGTTAAATCAGGTTCTTTCTTTTCAGGAAGATTGAGTTTTGCCAGCGTAACTTTATCTAAATGCTCTTTCTGCATCAGCAACGGAACATCATAAATGCTTTCTGCATCCAATGATTCTACAACTGCATTTACCGTAACGTTACAGAACAGTGCAATTTTTCTGCGCATGTCTTTTGGTATGTGGCGCTCTGAACGGCAAACCAAAATATCGGGCTGAATACCAAATTCCAGTAACGATTTAACGGAGTGTTGTGTTGGCTTGGTTTTCAACTCACCCGCAGCTGCAAGATATGGCACGAGCGTTAAATGAATATCAATCAAATTTCCCTGACCTAATTCCCACTTCAATTGACGCACTGCCTCAATATAAGGCTGTGATTCAATGTCACCAACCGTACCGCCAATCTCAGTGATTACAATATCAAACTTGCCAGTTTGACCCAACAGTTTTATTCTGCGTTTTATTTCATCGGTTATATGCGGAATTACCTGAACGGTTTTTCCAAGATAAGCACCTTCACGCTCTTTATTGATAACGGTCTGGTAGATTCTTCCTGTCGTAACATTATTGTCCTGAGAAGTTGGCACATTAAGGAAACGCTCGTAATGTCCAAGGTCAAGATCGGTTTCAGCTCCATCATTGGTAACAAAACATTCTCCGTGCTCATAGGGATTAAGTGTTCCGGGGTCAACGTTGATATAAGGGTCCAGTTTTTGAATGGTTACCTTGTAACCTCTTGCCTGCAAAAGTGTTGCAAGCGATGCAGAAATAATTCCTTTTCCTAATGAGGAGGTTACTCCGCCCGTAACGAAGATATATTTTGTGGATGGCATAATTGGATTGAATGTTACGGGGCTCAAAGTTACTAAAATAGTTGGGGCGACTTTGGTAAAAATTAATTTGGGTAGTACTAATTGATACAATTTATTTCACCTTTGCTGAACAGGAATGAGTTATGAGCAATTTAAAAACTGATGTTATAATTATTGGATGTGGTCCAACCGGAGTTATTCTTGCACACTTACTTGGCAAACTGGGTATTTCTGTGCGTATAATAGAAAAAGAAGAAAAAATATTTCCGGTTCCGCGTGCCACGCACATTGATGAAGAAACGTTACGTAATTTTCAGGCAACAGGATTAATGCCCCAACTGGAAAAGTTTACCTCCACTTTTGGCACAATGGAGGTTTACGATGCGAATGGAAAACGTCTTTTTCATGAAGAAGTTATTCAACCGGATTCTATACATGACTATATCGGTTCACGCTT
Source organism: Bacteroidota bacterium (assembly GCA_947478465.1). GTDB lineage: Bacteria > Bacteroidota > Bacteroidia > SXHM01 > SXHM01 > SXHM01. The sequence goes on along the minus strand of CANJWH010000093.1, from coordinate 1,626 downwards.
TTTTGACCAACCTGAATTTGAAAATATTCTTCGTGAAGGGTTGAAGAAATATAAAACAGTTGAATTGCTAACAGGCATTGAGGGAACTTCTATTTCTCAATCAACAAATGAAGTTACTGTAACCGGAAAAAATAATGGCACTAATGAAGTTTTTGAGTTTGTTACTTCATGGGTAATTGGTTGTGATGGCGGAAGAAGTGTAACCCGTGCAGCACTGAATGTGGAAATGGATGCGCTGGAACCTGCACGCGACTGGATAATTGTTGATACCATTCTTAAAGAAGAAGCTTTTGCAACTTTACTTCCAAATCGCTTTCAATACCTTTTTCTACCTGAACGACTTACTATTTATGCACACGGCTTTGGCAAACACCGCAGATGGGAATTTCAACTGAATAAAGATGAAAAAGCACCGAGTGATGAAACGGTAAAAAAATGGGTATCGAAATTTGTTTCGCTCCAGAAAGTTGAAATAACGCGTATTGCAAAATATGCCCACAATTCACTGGTTGCCAGAAAATGGAGAAAGGGCAAAGTTCTCCTGGCAGGTGATGCGGCACACATGATGCCACCTTCAGCTGGACAAGGTTTATGTTCCGGTGTGCGTGATGCACTCAACCTTTCATGGAAACTAAGTGCCGTAATAAAAAAAGAAGCTTCTGAAAAAATTTTAGATACATATGAAACAGAGCGCAAAGCCCATCTGAACGAAATATTAAAACGTACACTTTTTATTGGCCATCGAATGGATGGCGATAATTCACTTCAAAAGTTTTGGCGAAAATTTAGTCTGCAGATTATAGAACAAATACAGCCATTGAAAAATTATTTACGCAAAACCTATAATACACCACCACCTTTAAAAGGGGGGTGCTTAAATCTATCATCATCACTTGCAGGTCATCATATACCACAAACAATAATTGCTGATAGAAATTTGTTTAGTGATGATATTGTTGGTTATAATTTTGCGCTCATCACATTTCCCGGAAAGCTTAGCGAAAATCAAATTTCAACTGCAAAAGAAAAATCAATCTTCATCCTGCATGAGCATGTTGAAATAAAACAAACTCTTTTATCGAAATGGTTAGACAAACACAATAGCGATTTTGTAATCGTGCGACCCGACAAGATTATCTTTGGCAACGGAAAAGCCAATGAATACGAAAATGTGATGAGCGAATTTGAAAAATGGTTTTAAGAAATGAGTGAAGAAAAGGAACAGCATCTTAAAAACATTATTTCTGCCCTGCCCGACAATCCTGGAGTGTACCGATTTTCTAACGAAGAAGGAACTATTATTTATGTAGGCAAAGCACGCAATCTGAAGAAACGGGTAAGCAGTTATTTCAATCGTGAGCAATACGAGAATCGCAAAACCTGGGTAATGGTAAACAAGGTTGCAGATATTGCATACACCGTTGTTGAAACCGAACTTGATGCCCTTCTTCTTGAAAACAGCCTGATAAAAAAATATCAGCCACGCTATAATATCCGTCTCAAAGACGATAAAAGTTTTCCATGGATTTGTATCCGTGACGAACATTTTCCGCGTGTTTATGCCATGCGCAATCCGGTTAAAGATGGTTCAACTTATTATGGTCCTTATGCAAATGTGAAGATGAT
>CANJWH010000092.1 GCA_947478465.1 Bacteroidota bacterium | reverse complement strand
GTCAACCAATACGGGTTTGTCTGATTTGATGACTAATTCATCAAAGTTTGCATCTGTTAATTCGATTGCCATAATTTTTTTTGTTTTTATTAGGGTTACAATATTAAATAATTTCTGCTTGGGTTTTCAATTATCCTGCCAGCGGAAAATACCTGACAGAATTACATTCCTTATAAATAACACGTCAGGTTTCTTAATGTTTAATTCAATTTACACGTCAGGTTCATCCCCTTCTGAATTGTTTCCAGCAGTTCGTTATCGGGACTTACTTTCAGCCTGCGCGAAGGCATATCAATTGCCAGGTTAGCATCGGTGTCAACTACATGAAATTTAACAGAACAGGTGCCTTTAGTTTTCTTTGCATTTTCATCCAGAACATCAGTAAGTTTTTTTACAAAATCATCCGAAATATCGGAAAGCGAAAGGGTAATAGTAATGTTCTTCAGCAATTTATCACGCACTTCCGAGAGCAATTGCATGGAAGTTATTTTAAACTCCATACTGTCAGGGCTTCTCCAGCTGGTCTGCACTTTACCACGGATAAAAACAAAATATCCCGGAGTCATGTAAAGTTTGTATTTCACATAATCTTCGCCAAAGAGCATAAACTCTGCTGAATCATCGTAGTCCTCCACCGTTAAATTTCCAAAAGGTTTACCTGTTTTTCCTACCCGATGATTTACAGCAGTAATCATTCCCCCGAATGTAAACTCTTTGTCTTTAGGGTAATTGTTAATTTCGCGTAATTCCGAAAATTTATTTTTGCAAAAGCCCATTTCCACACGATAGGTATCCAGTGGATGTCCTGAAAGGTAAAAGCCAATTACATCTTTTTCATACTTCAATTGCTCTAATGCACCCCAAGGTTCCATCAGAGGAACAGTAGGTTCTTCAATCTGCACTTCACTTGCTTCACCAAACAGCGAAACCTGCGAACTATTTTTTGCATCCTGACTGTTGGTGCCGTAGCGCATAGCTTTCTCAAGAAAAGAATTTCCATCGCCTTCCGTTGCAAAATAATTGGCGCGGTGCAAACCAAATGAATCAAATCCTCCACCGTAAACCAGACTCTCGAATGTTTTTTTGTTGGCAGTACGCAGGTTTATTCTTCTTACTAAATCAAATATATTTTTGAAGGGGCCATTTGTTTTACGTTCTTCAACAATGGCAGCTACTGCTGCTTCACCAACACCTTTCACAGCGCCCAAACCAAAACGGATTTGTCCGCTTTTATTTACCGCAAAACGGTATTCCGATTCATTAATATCCGGGCCTAAAACCGGAATTCCCATTCGCTTAGATTCTTCCATGAAGAAGGTAACTTTATCAATATTGCTAAGGTTGTGCGTAAGCACCGAAGCCATATATTCTGCAGGATAATGCGCTTTAAGATATGCCGTTTGAAAGGCCACAAATGCATAGCAAGTAGAATGCGATTTATTGAAAGCGTATTGCGCAAATGCTTCCCAGTCTTTCCATACTTTTTCGCAAACGGTTTCATCCAATCCTTTTTTCTTAACTCCATCAATGAACTTGCTTTTCATTTTGTCCAGCGTGGCTTTGTCTTTTTTACCCATTGCTTTACGCAGCACATCAGCATCGCCTTTTGTAAAGCCTGCCAGCTTCTGCGACAGCAACATCACCTGCTCCTGATAAACGGTAATACCATAGGTTTCCTGCAAGAACTCTTCCATCTCAGGCAAGTCGTAACTCACTTTTTCTTTGCCGTTTTTACGGGCAATAAAATTCGGTATATACTCAATAGGGCCCGGACGATACAGGGCATTCATCGCAATTAAGTCCTCAAACTTATCGGGTTTTAAATCTTTCAAATGCTTTTGCATTCCGGGCGACTCAAACTGAAATGTCCCGTTCGTTTCGCCACGCTGATAGAGCTCTAAGGTTTTTTTATCGTCAAGCGGAATGGTGTCGAGGTCAATTTCAATTCCGTGATTTTGTTTAATCATAATCAGTGCATCACGCAAAATGGTCAGGGTCTTTAAACCCAGAAAGTCCATTTTAATAACACCTGAATCTTCAATTACTTTTCCTTCAAATTGAGTAATAAGAAGTTCTGTTTCTTTAGAAGTGTAAACAGGAATAATGTCAGTAAGATCTGAAGGAGCGATAATAATTCCCGCAGCGTGAATACCAGTTCCGCGTACCGAACCTTCAAGGATTACCGCCTCTTTTAAAACATTTGATAATTCACCTGTGCTGTTATAAATCTCGCGCAGTTTGGTTACACCTTCCATGTCTTCGGCAGAAAGATTTTCTTTCTCTTTCAGACTTTTGTCGCCCGTGAGCGGAGCAAGAATTAAACGATTAAGCTCAATGCCCGGACGTTCAGGAACTAATTTAGCCAACATGTTGGAATCAGCCAGAGGAATATCCAACACACGCGCTACATCTTTGATACTCATCTTGGCAGCCATAGTACCATAGGTAACAATCTGCGCAACCTGATTCTTACCATACTTGTCAACTACATAGTCAATAACTTTTTGCCTGCCTTCATCATCAAAATCGGTATCAATATCAGGCATTGATTTACGGTCGGGATTCAGAAAACGCTCAAACAGTAAATTATATTTTATCGGGTCTATATTGGTAATACCGATGCAATACGCAACAACAGAACCCGCAGCAGAACCTCGCCCCGGACCAACAAAAACTCCAATATCTTTTCCATGATTAATGAAATCTGCAACAATTAAAAAGTAGCCGGCAAAACCCATCGTTTTAATAGTAAACAATTCAAAATTCAGGCGCTCTTCAACTTCCGGCAAAATATCACCGTAACGTTTTTTAGCACCGGTAAAAGTCAGGTGGCGCAGGTATTCCCACTGGTTTAAGGTGTCGGGAGAAAGTGTTGTTTTTTCATCTACTTTCTCTGATTGAGTGTGTGTTTGAAATTCAACAGGAATAGGAAAATTCGGAAGCATAATATCCTGCTTCAGTTTAAGCATTTCAACTTTGCCTACAATCTCATTAGTGTTATCAATTGCCTCAGGCAAATCACTGAACAATTGATTCATTTCAGTGGTTGACTTGAAATAAAACTGATCGTTATAAAAAGCAAATCGTTTGCCTTTTGAGCTTACACTGTCATCGTCACCAAAATCTTTTGCAGAAGGTGTGCTTTGCTTTTCACCGGTGTTAAGGCAAAGCAAAATATCATGGGCGTTTGAATCTTTCTGATCCACATAATGTGAATCATTTGATGCAATAATTTTCACATTGTATTTCTTGGCAAACTTCAACAGCACTTCATTCACTTTCATTTGCTCGGGAATAGAATGGCGCTGCAATTCCACATAATAATCTTCACCAAACAATTCAAGCCACCACTGGAAAACTTTTTCCGCTTCTTCTTCTCCTTTTCGCAAAATAGTTCGCGGCACTTCAGCTCCCAGGCAACAGGTTGTCGCAATCAAACCTTTATGATATTTCAGAACCAGTTCTTTGTCAATACGTGGATACTTTCCATACAACCCTTCCATGTAACCAAGTGAACAAAGTTTAATCAGATTCTTATAGCCTTCTGCATTTTTGGCAAGCATCAATTGATGATAACGCACATCTTTATCATCTTTTGTAAATTGTCTGCGATGGCGATCCTCCACCATATAAAATTCACAACCTACAATTGGTTTTATTTTATTAGGATTATCAGGTGTATTATGTTTTGAAGCTTCGGCCACAAACTTAAATGCACCAAACATATTGCCATGATCAGTAATGGCAAGGGCAGGCATTTCACTGGCAACGGCTTTTTTATAAAGCGAGGAAATATTTGCAGCTCCATCCAATAATGAAAACTGGGTATGGACATGGAGGTGAGAAAAAGCGGGCATGAAAAAAAAATTAGAAAGGGGAAACTTATCAGCAAAAATAAGTTTTCAAGTTCTGAAAAATGCAGATGTTGAAAAGTTTTAAAAGATGAATTTTGTTTTAACACAATTTAGTTGAAAATAAAATTGGAAAGTTAAAATTGCTGTCAACGAATTCCTCATGTTTGCTCTGCATATTTTAATTCCATGAATTATACTAAAGTAACACCTCAAATTCTTGAACAATTCAAAAATATTGTTGGTAACGAATTTGTTTTTGTTGATATCGAAACGCTCGAAATAAATGCTTCTGACGAAACCGAAGATCATAAATTTATTCCTGAAGTAGTAATAAAACCTGCCAACGCGGAAGAGATTTCACAGGTGATGAAAATCTGTAACGAGGCTTTTATTGCTGTTACTCCTCGCGGTGGTGGAACAGGCTTAAGTGGTGGCGCATTACCACTGGCTGCTGGCGTTGTTCTTTCTACTGAAAGGCTCAATAAAATTATTGAAATTGATGAACGTAACCTTCAGGCAACAGTTGAGCCGGGAGTAATTACCGAAGTTTTTCAAAATGCGGTAAAAGAAAAAGGATTGTTTTATCCTCCTGACCCAAGCAGTCGCGGAACCTGTTTCTTAGGAGGAAATTTAGCTGAGAATGCAGGTGGACCAAAAGCTGTAAAATATGGAGTTACCCGCGATTATGTTTTAAATATGGAAGTGGTTTTGCCAACAGGTGAAATAATAAAAACTGCTGCCAATGTTTTAAAAAATTCAACAGGGTATAATCTTACACAACTAATGTGTGGCAGTGAAGGAACCTTGGGTATCATTACAAAAATTGTTTTCAAACTTCGTCCGTTGCCGCAAAAAGATGTAACGCTTTTGGTTCCGTTTTCTACTTCTGAGGAAGCATGTCGTGGAATAACTGCGGTTTACATGGCAGGTATAAATCCTTCGGGAATGGAGTTTGTTGAGCGCGAAGCAATCGTAAAAACAAAAGCATATTTAGAGGATTTAGGCAAAGGAGTAAATATTGATTTGCCGGAAGGAATAAATGCCCACCTGATAATTGAACTGGATGGCAATGACGAGGATGCGCTGATGAAAGATGCTGAAAAAATTATGACAACGCTTGCAGATTATGAAACAGGAGAAATTCTTTTTGCTGATACGGCACAACAAAAAGAAGAACTATGGCGACTGCGCAGAAATGTTTCACCTGCAGTAAATGCCTATTCATTGACTAAAGCAGAAGATGTAGTGGTTCCCCGCGCAGCACTTCCTGCATTAATAACATCCATTAAAGAAATCGGAAACGAATATAAATTCAACTCAGTTTGCTATGGACACGCAGGAGATGGCAATCTGCACATCAACATCATGAAAGAACAATTGAGTGATGAATGGTGGAACAAAGAAGTAAACGAAGGAATCGGAAAAATTTTTAAACGTGTTGTAGAACTGGGTGGAACACTCTCAGGAGAACATGGAATCGGAATTGCCAAACGCCCCTATATGTCGCTTGCAATGGGCGAAGTAAACCTAAATCTAATGCGCGGAATTAAAAAGGTTTTTGACCCGAAAGGAATTTTAAATCCCGGAAAAATTTTCTGATTACGGACCTCGCTCCTGCTCTATTTTCTTAAAAAACTGATAATAATCAGTATACAATGATGATGACTGTCATCATTGCAGCCGATTGCGCCCTGTAGTTTTGTAAAAAAAGAAAGCCATGATTATACGCAGTTATTATAAAGAACTCGGTAAACTATTATATGCAGTTGCAAAAGCCGATGGAAAAATAAATCCAAATGAAGTTCAGGAACTGAAAAGAATTATAAAATCTGAGCTGGTTCCTGCAGAAAAAGAAACGGATAAATTTGGAACAGATGCTGCGTTTTATACCGAATTTGAATTTGAAGCTTATGAAGAATTGGATATGGATGCTGACTTAGCTTATGATTCATTTATATCATTTGTAAAAGAACACAACAACTATGTAACACTTGAAATGCGTGAGAAAGCATATTTCTTAGCAACCAATGTTTCAGATGCTTTCAAAGGAAAAAATAAAGCCGAAAAAAATCTGATTAACCGACTAAAAAAAGATTTACAACTGAATAAATACATTTTATAACATGAACAGAAAGAACAGAACAGGGATATGGATTGACCACAAACGTGCGGTAATCATAAACTTCAACGAAAAAAATGAAGAAAAAGACTATTTTATTGAATCGGGATTTGAGGGAAAAGAACGTGAAGAAGGAGAAGACCGAAATAAAAACAATGCGCGCATGGGCTCACATTATATCAGCGATGAAACCGGATTTGAAAACAGACATAAAGAGTTGTTGCGTAAATTTTACCTTGAAGTAATTCTCCGTATCAGCGAAGATTCTGAAGTGTATATTTTTGGTCCTGCAGAAGCAAAAAATGAACTTGCTTCAAAAATCAGAAATTATAAGTCGCTGAAAATACTGATCACAAAAATTGAAGTTGCAGACCGTATGACAGACAAAGAAGCGGCAGCAAAAGCAAGAGATTATTTCCATGTTGAAAAATTAGCCGCCTGAAATGAACAAATTGCTCATTAACAAATACAATGTTCCCGGTCCGCGCTATACCAGTTACCCCACAGTTCCTTATTGGGAAAATAATCTAACAACAGAAACATGGAAAGCGCAAGTCTTGGATGCATTCCGCCAAACCAACGACAGCGAAGGAATTAGTCTTTACATTCATCTGCCTTTTTGCAAAAGCCTTTGCACTTATTGCGGTTGTAATACACGAATAACCGTTAATCATAATGTTGAACGCCCCTATATTGATGCGCTATTGAAAGAATGGGCAATGTATCTGGATACTTTTCAGGAAACTCCGCGCATCAAAGAAATACACCTTGGTGGTGGAACTCCTACATTCTTTAGTCCCGAAAATCTTGCTGTTTTAATGGAAGGCATTATTTCTTCAGGACATCTTTTAAAAGATGCACAACTTAGTTTTGAAGCTCATCCCAATAATACAACCAAAGAACATCTTGAAACACTTTATGCCGCAGGCTTTAGACGTTTAAGTTTAGGAATACAAGACTTTGACCCCCGGGTTCAGAAAGCAATTCATCGTTTGCAAAGTTATGAGCAGGTAAAAAGTATAACAGAACTTGCACGTGAAATAGGATACACTTCTGTAAACTACGATTTGATTTATGGTCTGCCTTTTCAAACCATTGAAAGCATTACCGATTCAATTAACAAAGTAAAACTGCTGCGCCCCGACCGAATAGCCTTTTACAGCTACGCACATGTTCCCTGGATAAAACCTGCCCAGCGCGGCTATTCTGATGAGGATTTACCACAACCGGAAACCAAACGCAAACTTTACGAAACAGGAAGAGAAATGCTTGAATGGGCCGGGTACTTAGAAATTGGTATGGATCACTTTGCATTGCCAACAGATACCCTTTTCAAAGCAGCCGGAACAGGAAATCTGCACCGTAATTTTATGGGGTACACTTCTGAAAAAACACGATTATTAGTTGGCTTGGGAGTTTCTTCCATAAGCGATAGCTGGACCGCATTTGCACAAAATGTAAAAACTGTTGAGGGCTATTTGGAAAAAATAAATTCAGGTGAGTTGCCTGTTTTCAGAGGACATCTGCTTACTGCAGAAGATTTGATTCTTCGCCAGCACATTCTCAACATTATCTGTAAAGGCGAAACATCATGGCAACGTGAAGATGAACAGTGTAATGCTCTTTATTCAGCGCTGGAAGAATTGGAAGAATTAGAACATGACAAACTGGTTAACATCATTCCTTTTCATCTTAAACTTACAATTGACGGGAAAAATTATGTCCGCAATATTTGTATGGCATTTGATGCACGCTTGCGCAGAAGTCAGCCTCAGGCGCAGCTATTTTCGCAAACGGTTTAGTTAGCTTTATCAGCCCAATAAGCCCAAGCAACAAGCAACCACAGGGAAAAACCTGCATACGAAATTGCATCTTCGCTTGGTGGTGGTGGACCAAATACATTCATCAAATAAATAACCACCAGAAAAATAATCAGACACCAGAAAATGGTTTTGTGCTTTTTATCCAGCTCGGTGTTAGTAATGAAGAAATAGATTCCGGCAGCAAACAAACCGACCTCAGTTGCTAAAGTGAGCACAACATTGTTCCACAAGCCTAAACCCACTTTCCAGTCGCTCCATGGCAATACAGGCAAATCGGGGCGATGAGTAAGCAAGTCCAGAAACCAGTGACTAATAACAAGTGCAGCTATAATCACAGCGCTTCTCAAATCCTTACTGATAAAATAAAATACTGTTGCAAATAACATTGCCCAGACAACAGCATTGACAAGGCTGTGCGAGAAAGGATAATGAATAAAATTAAGTGGAGTAAATGCGGTGTTACCGCTTTCAATTTTTACTTTTTCAATGCCTATAAGAAGGAATGCCGGCCAGAGTAAATCTAGAAATTGAACAGCCATAAAGGTTGTTCCCAATGATACTTTAGGAACAAAATTCTTTGCTCCAAGAGCTAATGCAAAGTGACCGATGAACATGATTTTAGTTTTTATTTAACCCACTTAAAATCGTCTTCCTTCATTTTTTTCATCCTCTTCCAATACTGAAAAGTAAAACCAGGCCAAATGGAAGTATTCTTTCCTTCAGCTGTTTGGTACCAACTTGAACAACCTGTATTCCATACTGTATGCTCTAAATTTTTTTGAATTTCAATGTTGTATTCTTTCTGAATATTATCCTTAACATCCAGATACCTATAACCATTTTCTTGCAGATTTTTTATACACTGAACAATGTAATCTACCTGCGACTCAATCATAAAAATCATAGAATTATTTCCAAGCCCGGTGTTAGGCCCAATGATGAAAAACAGATTTGGAAAATGTTTCACCGTAGTTCCCAGATAAGCTTCGGGTCCATGTTTCCATTCATCTGCCAAGATTTTTCCATTTAAACCCTTTATCACAAGTTCTTTGGGATATTCAGCTGAATTAAATCCTGTTCCGAAAACAATAGCATCTACTTCCATACTCTTTCCATCTTTTGCGACAATGGAATTGCCTTCTACTCTGTCTATTCCATCTGTAATCAAGTGAGATTTCGGCAAGGCAAGCGCTGGGTAATAATCATTACTAAGCAGAATTCGCTTGCAACCTAAGATATATTTAGGTGTTAACTTTTTCCTCAACTCTGCATCAGCAACCGATTTTTTTAAATGCCTAAGCGAAACTATTTCAAGCAATTTTGTCCATTTAGGATTAACAACTAATCCTAAGGCAGATGATTCCAATACCCAATAAATAAAGTAGCGATAGAGCTTTTGAGTAAATGGCAAAAAACGAAATAATTTTTTCTCAAACGCACTCATATTGCGGTCAGGTTTGGGTAAAATCCAAGGTGCCGTGCGCTGAAAAAGATAAAGTGCTTTTACTTTATTTACAATGTTAGGAACAATTTGAATAACACTGGCTCCTGTGCCAATAACTGCTACACGCTTGCCTGCCAAATCATATCCGTGATCCCATTCCGAGGAATGAAATGTTTTTCCCGTAAAAGTTTCTATTCCTTTCAAATTAGGAATAACTGCACGGTTCAAAGGACCCATTCCATTCACAAAAGTTTTTGCAATTATCCTTTCACCTGATTTTGTATTCATATTCCAACATGAATTTGTCTCATCAAATTCAGCACCTGTAATATTGGTATTATACCTAATAAAGGATGTAAGTTCATATTTCGAAACACAATCTTTTAAGTAGTTGAGTATTTCAACCTGTGGCGAAAACATCCGACTCTAATTAGGGTTAGGCTCAAACGAAAATGAATACATGTGCGATGAAACATCACAGGCGACTCCCGGATACGTATTGTCGCGCCATGTTCCGCCAATTTCAGATGCACGTTCAAAAATCAGAAAATCGGTGATGCCAGCTTTTTTCAGTTGCATGCCCATGCATATACCTGAAAAACCACTGCCAATAATTGCAATACCGGTTTGAGTTGTTGGCATACTGCAACAAAGTAAATAAATTTAAGCTACAATACAGCCAACTCTGCTTTTACAAACGCAGCCAACTCATGCACATACTCTTTAGAGAAGTTAAAAGAGATTCCTGCTGTTTCATATATCTCACGTATCGGACGCGAATAACCAAGACTAAGAGCAGCCATATACTTATCAATTGTTTGCGTTGGATTCTGCTTGTAGTTTTTCCAAAGGGCGATAGCTCCTAATTGCGCAATTGCATATTCTACATAATAGAATGGAACTTCAAAAAGATGTAACTGCTTTTGCCACATTGTTGCACGTGCATCTTCGTTACCACTCCAGTCAACCACTTTGGTGTCGAATTTATCAAGAACATTCTGCCATGCAGTTGCTCTTTCTTCAATGGTGTGGTTTGGATTTTCATAAACCCAATGCTGGAATTTATCTATTGTTCCAACCCACGGGAAAATATGCAACACTTTTTCCAGGTGTTCTTTTTTAGCTCTGCGTAAATCATCTTCATTCTCGAAGAAAATATCCCAATTATCCATCGTCAACAGTTCCATTCCCATTGATGCCAGTTCTGCAACTTCAGAAGGCAAACTCTTCATTTGTGTTACAGGAAG
>CANJWH010000091.1 GCA_947478465.1 Bacteroidota bacterium | reverse complement strand
CATAGCCTGAATAACAATAGGGAAAGTACCTGCAGGTGCAAAAGGCGAAGCATAAAAAACCACCGAAATCACACCGTTTGAAAACTGAGGGTTGGGTGTTATGGTGTAAGTAATTCCTGCAGGAAGATTTCCGATAACAGCAAAAGCAATATTCTGTGGCAATCCGTTTGTCTGTGTAATGGTAATTGCTGTTTGAGCCGAGTTGCTGATAAGGCGGTCAATAGTTCCGGCAATACTGCTTGCCGAAAGGCTGAAATAGCATCCATCACAATCTTCCAGATAAACGGGCAGCCAGCAGGTGCCGTTAAAATAATCAAGAACGCTGTCGGTAGTGTTATAAACAATCAGTCCGTCTGCAGGGTTTACTATCGCATCTCTGTCAGCCTGCGACATACGAGGTGGCAAAAATCCTTTAGTGGTTGATGTAAGATCAAGTATTGCTGTAATATCAGGATTCAGCGTCCCCACACCCATATTGTTCTGGGCGCTGGCAACAAAAAATCCTGAAAGTAAAACGGCAACAGAAAGCAGACGGGTAAAAAATTTCATTGTATAAAAGGTATTCTGTTATTGGGCATGCAAATTTGCTAATAATTTCCCTAAATACAACACATAGTTCTTAATATGTTTTTCACTAAATCAATTACCTTCGTGCCCGTTTTAAACATCAATAATGAAGCGAATTCTTTTAGTACTTATTTTTTTGGCTCCAGCTTTTTTTTCAAAAGCTGATATTGGAGAAACTTACGACATGCTGAACAAAAGAGAGCAGCTTGTTCAGGAAAACGAACGCCTGCTTAACGGCAGAAACATTGATAGTTTAAATTCATCTGAAAATAGCCGCTACATTGAAAATCTGCACATCATAAGACTGATGGACGAAGATATTTTCAAGAGTCAGAAACAAACAGTAAACAGGTTAAGCGGTAATTCGGGAACTCAGCAATACGTGAATAAATCAATTGCATTATTTTGTTTTTTACTTGCGGTTGTTTTGGCATTTAGTCTCTATATGATTTACCTGATGAACAATAAACTGAACAAGCTAACAGGCGAGGAAAAACCATTGTCGGCCAGGGCAAACGAGGTATTCTCTGTTTTGATGGTAAATTTTCAACCTGCAAAAACAGGCAATAAAGAAGTGGCTGTGAACAGATTAATAATACTAGGAATGGTGTTTATGTTTATCTCCTTCCTCGGTTATCTGCTGAAAACTCTGGGTGTATAAATTCGAGTTTCTTAATTAACTCCTTTGTGCTCTTAGTGAACTTAGTGGTGAATTAAATCCGCTCCAGAAATTCAAAAATCTTCACCATTGCCAGCGTATCCAGTTTGCAGTATTCAAGTAAATTATCACGCAGTTCGGCAATTTTAAAAATATCGGTTTCGGTTTGTAGTTGTTCAAATGCACTCATAGCCATAGTTCCATCGCTTATTGCCAAATCTTTGTGATTGAAATCCGGAAAAAGTGCAGGCAGCACATTTTTTATTGAGTGAGAACCTTTCATCAAGGGATGATAATAGTGCCGCTTCTGAAAAGGCTCCATCAGGTCAATCATAATAGACAGACGCTTTTCTATTTCGGGTTTTAATTCAGGGAAGTCATTTCCAAGTCTTGCAATAACTGAGTTTTCAAACGTACGGTTGTAAACCAGAATACAAGCGGCATCTTTTGTGCTTTCCAGAAAGTGAGTGATAAAATCCTTACGCGGATCAAATCCTGATTCGGCTAAAAATTCAATATGTTGTAAAGGCGCATCTTTCGTTTTTTTATAATGCAGCGAATACTGAAACGGAATGTGCTGAAACGGACTTGTGCCATCAAACATAGGTACAGCAGGCATAAACGTTTCAATGTCGAAAAAATATAGTGGGTAATTAACAGATGAAAGAAATTTCTCAATCTCCGGTTTGTTAATCAACTCTTTCCCTGAATTAGTTGCATCTACCTGAATACGCTGATTTTTTTCCAGCGAATAATCAGCAGGCACATCACAGATTTTTACAAAACCATTATCAAATAACTCAAACTGTTTTTGCCTGCTCATTCCTGCCAGTTCAAATACGGAATTATCAGGAATAGTTTTCCAGCATTGCCCCATAAAATCACAGGTGTATGGCTCAAAGCAATGCTTTCCTATTTTTATATCCGGCACAGAAGAAAGAAATGAAACATCTTTCAGTTCACGCACTTTCTCCGCAATCATTGTTTGATTTTTTTTACACTCACTCAAAAGCGAAACAGCAGTAAATAATTTCTCTGGCTCTATCTTCCCCTTTCTTACATATTGATTATTGAGGTGCAGAATGTAAAAATCTGCAAGCTCAATTCCTGCATTCGTAATAACGTAATACTGCAACGAAGCATCTAAACGGTAAACATCGCTTACACGAGTTGAACTTTTTACTTCGTAAGCAAACCATCTGCCATCCCGTTTTACAAGTATGTCAACCGCAGCCAGTACATCACTGAAAATGAATGCAGCTTCGTAAATAATTTCTGCTCCTTCTTCAATCAGTTTGCTGGTTTTCTCAACAGATTCAGAATACTTGAAAACGCTTTCGGGTGAAACATCAATACCGCCCGGAAAAATATCCTGTGCAATTTTTCCAACATTTATTCCTCTTGAAAAAAGAGCCTGCTGAGATGGACTTATAGCATCACGCAACTTGTAATTGTGCTTGTAGAGGTACAATGATTTTTTGCACTGAACCCCACGGATGAAAGATGATTTGGAAAGAGTATGAGCCATTATCAGGGTTTTATCAGTTCCATCATTTCGCTTAACATCATTGCTGTTGCACCCCAAACTGTATGGCCTTCCACATCATAATAAGGTGTTTCAAAACTTACAAATTCCCGAGGTGTAATCATTTTTTTACCCTTAATGCTCTCATCAAGAAAGTAGGTAATGGGCACTTCAATTATTTTTTCCACTTCACGGTCATCCTTTTTTAGCAATGGTTTCTTGTCCATTACTCCTACAAACGGAGAGACTAAAAAATTGCTGGGTGGTATGTAAAGATTACTCAGATTTCCGATAAGCTTAATCTCATTTCTGTTTAAACCTACTTCTTCTTCAGCTTCACGTAAAGCCGCAGCAGCAAGGCTTTTGTCTTCGGGGTCAAGTTTTCCTCCGGGAAAACTAACCTGCCCGCTATGTACTCCGTCATAGGATGGGCGTAACGTAAGAATAGTGTTAATTTTGTCTTGGTGAGGATATAGCAGAATAAGAACAGCGCCTTTCCTGGCCTTACTCAGATCATAACGCTCCATGTCGCTCGGCAAGCGGAATTGCGAAGCCATTTTAAACTGAGCTTCCATACCCGGCAAGGGTTGTTGCAATCTTTTTTCTAATTGTGAAATAAAATCCTGAAACATTTTCTGTCTAAGCTGCTAAAGTAAACAATCCCGCCTGTTTTCTTATTTTTGTAACTAATATGGAAACCAAAGAACAACAGGATTTAGCAATTTATTTAGCTCCGGCCTATTACATAGATAGCGATTCTCAGGATATAATTGCTTTTGCAAAAAAACAGACTGAAGGCGCAACAACAGACATTGAAAAAGCAGTAAAACTGTATTACGCTGTGCGTGATAATTTTCTGTATGACCCGTATCATGTTGACTTGCGTGCCGAAGCAATGAAAGGTAGCGCAACCTTGAAAAGAGGCTCGGGTTATTGCGGTGAGAAAGCAACACTTCTTGCAGCTGCCGCTCGCGCAGTTGGTATTCCTACTCGTCTTGCTTTTGCAAATGTTAAAAATCATTTATCCACTCAAAAGTTACTTGACCTTTTGCGCAGTGATGTTTTTGTATTTCATGGTTTCACCGAACTTTTTCTGAACGGCAAATGGGTGAAAGCAACACCTGCATTTAATAAATCACTATGCGATAAATTTGGAGTAGCGCCTTTGGAATTTGATGGAATAAACGATTCTATTTTTCATGAGTTCGAAGGTGGAAGAAAGTTTATGGAATATCTTCATGACTTTGGTTCTTTTGATGATGTTCCCCGCGACCTTTTTATAAAATCATTACAGGAGAATTATCCGCATCTGTTTGATACAAATGATGCGGAACACCAAAAATTGGGTTGGACTAAAAATTCTGTAATAAGCTAATAAAGATGCGTTATATCGCTTTGTTTTTTGCAGCAGTTTTTCTTTGGTTTGCCTATCTTCAGTTGAATGACCCTGACCCGGTTTTGTGGGTAGTCTTATACCTTATCCCGGTATATGTTTCATTAATGGCTTTTTTAAAAAAGACAAATAGAGAGCTACTATTAGTGCTTTCGATTCTGTATTCATCCTATGCCATTAATTCATGGCTTCAAATGACTAAATGGGAAGGCTTCTTTACAGAAGGATCGGGGATGGAAATGAAATCGGTTAATCAAGAGTTGGCGCGCGAAGCTATCGGACTTATGATATGTGTATCTACTTATTTTGTTCTTATTTTATTACCTTTTCGAAAAACGGCAATTAAGTAAATAGCTTATTATATATATCAATTTTTAAGCCCCTTCCTTTACTAATCTAATAGTCTTTGCTTTAGTTCCGTTGCCTTTCAGCGTTACGAAATAAATTCCTTTAGGAAGTTCACTTACATCAATTCGTCTTTTATCCGATATAATGTTAAGGCTTTCTATATTGATGATCTTTATTTGTTTTCCAAGAATATCTGAAATAGAAATCTGGGAGTATTGAGGTTGCTCGTTTCCTTGTTCAATAAAAAGTTCGTTTGTAAACGGATTTGGAAAAATTGAAGTCAAAATATTTTCAGTCAAATCCTGTATTCCTGTTACAGTGCTTGCAGTAAAAGTTCCAACCATTCCACCCAAAGCATGGGGTGTACATTTGTAGCTATAGCTTCCGGCAACAGTTACTTTGTAATCAAATTGTGAAACGCTGCTGGTCATTGGAGAATCCCAAGTTGTTGCTCCATTAGGAATATTTACAGATGTTGTGGTATGGCTTCCGTTAACCCATGTAAATCTTACTGTATCACCAACATTTACACTTGCTGTATTAGGGTTAAACTGATTACTGGAAACCAGAACAACATGAATAGCTGCACCAGCATTTAAAGATACGATAGTCAGCATTATTAAAAGTGCTGAACAGAAAAGTAGTTTTTTGCCCATAATACTTAGATTTAATAAGTGTTTTTACGGTGTTTGTTGGCTAAAGTTAAGAAATATTTTTGATGTTGCAATTTTCTTTCCCCTACTTTTGCCGCAAAACAAGGTTATGACTGTATCTGAGAAAGAGAATTTATTAAAGTTTTTTACCCAGTTTATTACTGATGAGCGACTAAAACGTTTAAATGATGTGGTAGTAAACAGAACCCGGCATTTTACAGTTGTACTCGAAGATATTTATCAGTCGCAGAATGCCAGTGCAGTGCTGCGCAGCTGCGATTGTTTTGGTGTACAGGACGTTCATATTATTGAGAATAAAAACAAATACAAATTAAATCCTGATGTTGAATTGGGTTCGGCAAAATGGCTTGACCTGCATAAATACAATTGGAATACAAACAATACACTTGAGTGTATTGATACATTGAAGAAAAACGGCTACCGCATTATTGCAACCACCCCGCATTACAAGAGTGTTCCACTTGAGGAATTAAAAGTTGATACCAAGTTTGCACTTATGTTCGGTACAGAGATTGACGGTTTAACTGATGTTGCATTACAGAATGCAGATGAATTTGTAAAAATTCCTATGGTGGGCTTTACTGAAAGTCTCAACATTTCAGTATCTGCTGCAATTTGTATGCATCACATGAACCAGAAACTTCGTCAATCAGAAATTAACTGGAAGCTTTCTGATGAAGAAATACTGGAAATTAAATTGAATTGGATGCGCGCTATTCTTAACCGTTCAGAAGTTCTGGAACGTGAGTTCTTTAAATCTCAAGGAGGTTAGTTATACAAGGTGAACAATATCTGCCTTTTCGTATTCACCAACTTTGGTTAAATCCATTTCTAATTTCCCTGAACTGTTCACTCCAAAAGGTCTGCGGAATTTTGCCCCCCATATAAATTGTTCCGAAGTATAAGATTGGCGGCTATAAATGGTTTGTGAAAAAGTATCGTCAAAACCTTTCAGTAGAACAAAAATTTCAATGTCCATTTTTTGCAAATCATTTTCGGTCTTGCCATATAATGCACTTTCTTCATCAATAGGATGATTAATGGTCCAACTGGTAGGAAACATGGTGATTTTATCAATCTCTAATTTCACTTGCTGGAAACGCCTTATCGGTTTGCCATTTTCATCATCCTCTACCCAACTGATATTTACTTTGGCTTCCATTTCCATATAAACGGTATTCATTTCGTTTGCTACTATAAACTGCATGGCGGTTTTGCCTTTAAACGGAGCTATAATAACATTTGAGCTGTACTTTATCCTTGCTTTTGGTCTTGAAAACCTGCCATATAAAGTACCTGTTGCTACTGCAAAAACCATTAATCCAAGAAATGCTTCAATTGCAGCTATTGAACTTGCAATTTTTCCAATGGGATGAAGTCCGCCATAGCCCACTGTTGTAAAAGTCTGGCAGCTGAAAAAGAAACAACTCATGAATTTATCAAATTCACTGGTGCCTAAAATTCCGTAAAGATTTTCTGAGCCTAATAAATAATAAAGGCTTCCAAACCCAATATTGCTTACCAGATATAAAGAAACAAGCACAATTGAATAATGCGTCCATGAAGTGGTGATCAGCCAGTTGAACATATAAAAATTCCCAAACAGCCTTCCAGTTTTGCGCTCAAGATTATAAGATCCATCAGCATTAATGGAACGTTGCCTGCCTTTTTGACCAACATGGTCAAGTCCTATATCTTCACCCGGTTTCATCCGGTCTATTACTCGTTGTATAACGCTCATTGATCTATTTAATTAGTTGCGAATATAAAAAGAGAAGCGGAACTACTGAAAATTAGTTCCGCTTCTTTGCAATCAGGATTGCAAATTCTGACCTGCGTATTAATTAAAGTAAAAATTACCGGGAATAATTCCAACCTGAAATGAGTCAACAACTGTTCCACTTAATGTGTAGCGAACCACATAACCATTTTGCACAAAATCGAGTGCATTGCTTCCGAATAAGTATCCTGAAACAGGGTCAACACCTATATTATAAAAGCTGCGGTTAATTAAAGCCGATGAAGGAAGTGAAGTAGCATTAACATCAACTTCATAAACACCGCCATTAAGACTGTAATACAATTTTGTTTTTGCTGTATTAGTAATTAATGAAATCGGATGGTCTGAAGAAGTTGCAAAAGATAGCTCCAGTTCAACTGTTTTTGTTGTTGGGTTTATGCGAACCAATTTGCCCGGAGTATCATTTGCAGGAACTGTCCAATCCTGAATTCCGCTGCAAAGCACCCATAGTTTTCCGTTAGCATCAACTGTTAATGCCTGCGGACGATGCCCGACTTGTAAAGTTGAAGTAATAGCATCAGTTGTTGTATTTATACTTGAAACTGTATTATCATTTCCAAATCCTCCAAGGTTAGCAACAAAAACTTCGCTTCCTATTAAAGCCATTTGTTCTGGTCCAGTTCCTCCTGTTGCAATAGTTGATGAAATAGTGTTGGTTGCAAGGTCAATGACTTTTATTCCTGAATTCCAATCTGTGAGATAACCTTTAGTATCATCAATTCCAATGAAAAAACGCGGAGTTCCTACATTTTCAATTACACCCATTGAAGTAAAATCGGCAACATTTACTACTTCAACCTTAGCTGCATTGTTAACTACAATGTAGGCTTTATTGTTATGCACTTCAATTGAGTTCACAACGTTTCCAAGCGGACGATTATTTACTATTTCAAAAATATTATTGCTTACACTGCCTGAAGTTCTGTTATAAAAACTAACAGTTCCTGTTCCTGTTCCGAAGGGGCCTTCATTGCTAATAAATACTCCGGTTTCATAATCACCTTGTGGTGTATTATCTTCATCAGGTTTACACCCGCTGAGTGCTGCGATTAATAAAAAAGGCAGGATTAATTTTTTACTCATGTTAAAATTTGTTTTTGATTTGAATTGGTCAGAGTTTGTTTTCATGTGTTTGTTTAGTTGTTTATGAATTTAAATGATAATGAGATATTGAAATTCCTTCCCGGCATTGGTCTGTAAGCTAAAGTCTGGTAAGCTGCACCCCAGATATTATTTACACGAAAACCAAAACCAATTCCGATTTTGCTGAGTTTTAAATCGTAATTCAATACTGCATTTCCGATACTGAAAGCAGGCAATGAGGAAGAATTGTCAGATGTTGTAAAACGTTTTCCGGTATAGGTTTGTATGTATGAAAATGAAATATTTTTCCATTTAAAATTTAATGAAGTATTGAGGTTATGCTGTGGCACATAAATCAATTGCTTGTCAATACTAGCTTGCAAAGCATCGGAAGTTCTGATAATAGTTGAAAGTGTGTAAGAATAAAATGTATTAAGACCGGTTTCAACTGTTCTTGCTTTAAATTTTATTCCAGCTTTACTTTCAAATCCTCGTGCCCATACTTTCTGAAGGTTTACAGGTTTCCAGATATTATTATTTGTAGCTAAAGGTTGCCATAAAATCCAGTTATCAATTAAGGAACTGTAAGCCGTAATTGAAAAATCGGGAATAAATAATTTGGAAGAATCTCTGAATGAAGTAAACAAACCACCTTCGGCATTCCAACCGCTTTCGGGCTTCAGATCAGCATTTCCACCCGGAACCCAGAATCGGTCGTTCATGGTTGGAACCCGATAACTACGTGAAAAATTTGTTTTTGCCGAAATGGATTTCCACAATTTCCCCTCCATTCCTACTGATGGAGTAAAAGGAACTCTATACCCTTCTACTATTTCCTGGCGAAGATTTACAGTTGCTTTCCAGTTGATTTTTGTAAAAGGGTACAGGAAAGAAAGAAATGCTGCTGCCTGATTGCGCGTTTTAATCTTGCTGTATTGAATAATATCGGCATAGTAATAAGTGTAATTAATACCAATATTTATTTTCGCTTTTCTGAATAACTGCGTTGCAAATTCCGATTCGCTTATAATGCCTTGAGTATTTACTTTTTCGTGAACTAATGCCGTTTCATTTTCATATCGCAAAAATTCATTTAACCAGGCTATTTTGGTTTTTAGAGTTGATTTTTCAAACATTTTTTTTGCTTCAATCAAGAAACGGAACGAGCTGTCACTTTGTTGTTCATTATTATCAACACTTGTCATTGCAGGTGGTAAGTTGCGGTGTGTGTAAGTGTGCCATGCGTGCAGAGAAACAATATAATTGTGTTTGAGTAAGCGATGAATTTCAGCTGTTCCTCCATAGCTGAAATAATCAGCACTGATAAGTTTTTCCTTTGGACTTCCAAATTTTGCCGTGTTGTTATAAAGGAAATTATTTTCGCATTCACGGTAATAACCGGACACCCGAGAATACCATTTTTTATTGGAGAATATACCTGATCCGGAACCTTCATATAATCCAAAGCTTCCTGTTAGTCCAGAAACAGAAATATTCAATGTTTTCTTAAAATCAGGTTGTGAGTTGATGTGAATAGCTCCGCCAATTACCCCGCTGCCGTATAGCGAAGCTGAGCTACCTAATTGTATTTCTGCACTATTAATAAGTGCAGCAGGAATAAGTGCAAAATCAGAAAGTCCGAGATTAGGCGGATTGATATTAATGCCATTCCAAAACAAGCCTGTATGCGCAGGACCTGTCCCGCGTATGCTAATAGTTGCAAGACTTCCTTGTCCATAAGTTTTTAAAAATACCGCACTATTATCTGAAATCATTTCAGCCAAATTGAGCAAATGACTTCCTTCAATTTTCTTCTTTTCAATTTTAATTATGCTTAATCCTGTGCTGAAATCATTCAATCGGGTTTCATCAACCTTTACTTCGGGCAATTTGTAAATTGAATCGGAATTTACCCTTTGTGCAAAAGCATAACAGGTACAGTAAATGCACACTATAATCGAAAAAATAATTCTGCAAAAAAACACGCAGAAAAAATCAAAAAATTGAAACAAACGATAAACTGATTTTACTCAGTCCGCTCAATACTTTTTACCCGAAAGAATTGAACCTTTGTCGGGCTATGGCAGGTCTTCTGACTCGTTCTTTTCCGGAGCCTTCCCGCATAGCCTGAGGCAATACAGTGGCAAAGATTTCCGAAAACCAAAAGAACTTACAGCAGCGGGAACTGTTCAGGATTTGCACCTGATTCCCTTTTTAATCCTATGAATTTGACTTCTTCACTAAGAACCATCGCTTGGGTACAAAAGTATTAATTAGACTTAAACAAAACAGATTAAAAGATATTTTCCTAAACTTGCTCTGTATTTTTGAAGTAAAAGTTATCGTAATGTTAAGATTTGTTGCAACTATAATTATTCTGTTATTCTGTTATTCCGTTTCAGCCCAAACCAATCAGGAATTTGAGATTTTCGTTAACGGAAATTTGGAAAAGATTGTGCCGGGTAAAAAAAATATTTTTATAACATCTAAAGGAGATACAATAGTTTATATGGTTGATGACATT
>CANJWH010000090.1 GCA_947478465.1 Bacteroidota bacterium | reverse complement strand
GAAAGCAATGAAGCTGAAATTGCCGAATTTGCTGCTGCAATTTCATCAGAGAAAGCATATACCATATTATGCACAGGAACAAAATCAAAGCCTGCCGACCAACTATTCAGGATTGTAAGGTCTAATGCACTTTTTGCGGAACAATTTACACTTGATCAATTACCTGAAAAAAAATTTACTTCCCGTTTACAGGAACCTGATTTTATTCAATTTATTGCAGCCTGTGTTAATTACCAATTGATATCAGGTATTGAAAGTTTCAATAAAATTGTTGATCTGATGGTGGAAAACGAAGAGAGAAGCTTTAAAGCTAAAAAGGCATTAGGACAACAACAGGCGATTAAGATACAAAGTAAATCAGGTCCTGTTATTTCAGATGTAGGAACACATATCAAAGGTTCTATCACTAATCAGTTTTCGCAACTGGAAAAAGCAATTAGTGATAGCTTTGAGGCATTTGCAAGACCGGTAACAGGTGACTATTCAAAACTTACCGATGCACTTGCCGACAGTTTGGAAACATTTGAGGAAACATCAAAATCAAAGAAAAAAGTTTTAACTATTCCCAAAGATTTCACAACTAATTATTTAGCTGAAATACGGAAAACAATTTTAAGTCAGGGGCATCAGCATCTTATTTTCATGCGCGACAGCATTCGCGAAACAGAGAATGAAATCAATAATTATTGCGATAAAAATGGCTTGCCTCACGTTGCGCTGAATATTAAATACCTTACTGATACCAATCTAGTTGAATTGCTTGACAGCGCTATACGTATTGAAAAAGAATATGAAGGCAAGATGCCTCAAAAAGGATTTTATGAGTATTTTATGGCCATGCGAAAATACCAAATGATAGTTCTTATGCTGGCTTCAACGATTGGGCTTGGTACTGCTAAACAAAGCCTGGGCCTATATATGATTCCCCTTTCAATAATATTATTGGGTTGGGGCGGATATAATGTTTACAAGACTGTAAATCAGGAAGCAGAAGAATTGCAGGAAGTGGAATTAATCAATGCAAAAGATGTTCTTAAAACCGAATCAAAACGTATAGTAGGCGAAGTCTCACGCACATGGGTGCGTACCATTTCTGATCATTTGCGTAACCAAAGTAATTCTACGTTAACAACCATTGAAAATTCTATGAAAGATTATTTTTCAAAAAGATCAATGGAGGACGAGGAAGAAAAGAAAAAGGTTCAACGTCAAATTCAGGGAGTTGATAATTCAGAACGTAAATTAACTAACCTGCTTCGCGCCAAAGAAGCACATCTGCGCAATATGAGCAAAGCAAAATCCGATTTCAGGCAGGCAATATCATTAACTTCTAAAAAGGCAATAGCGTGAGAGTAGGCATTGATTTAGGAACTACTTTCTCATTAATATCAACATTGGAGAAAGATGGCAGAGCTGTGCTGCTTCCTGATAATTCTTTTAAAGATATTTATTCAACTCCTTCAGCTGTATTGCTTACTGAGCGCAATGCATCAGTAGGTTATATGGTGGATACTATTCTGGAGCAAAACCCGGACTTGCCGGTTATCCGTTTTTTTAAACGAAATTTTGGTGACAACAAACCGATTTATTACGATAAGCAATCCAATGCCTGGCTGCCCGAAGCTTTTGGAGCTTTGGTTTTAAAAAAACTAAAATTTGATGCCGAAGGCCATACAGGAAATTTATTGGAAAGCGCAGTTATTACCGTGCCTGCCCATTTTAATGATGTGCAGCGTAAGGCTGTTTTAAATGCCGCAGCACTTGCCGAAATTCCTGTATTAGGGTTGGTAGAAGAGCCGGTTGCCGCGGCATTGCATTATGGGGTTATGCATGGCGGACATAACCGTATTTTTCTGGTTTATGATTTAGGTGGAGGAACTTTTGACGTTACCATTTTAAGTATGGATAACAAAGGGGTTTATGTGCTTGCCAAAGACGGAATAACAGAAATGGGAGGGAAGGAGTTTGACGAAGCTATTGCCGGAATTATTCTTACCCAGTTTGAAAAAAATGCCGGTCATCCGCTGCCTATAAATGCATTGACCAGTTTACAGCTAAGACGTATTTCAGAAGAAATAAAAATAGAGCTTTCAATACCAAATAAGCCATTTCTCAAAAAGCATATTCTCATCGGGCAACATCCTTTTGAAATTATGATTTACCGTAAAGACTTTGAACAATCCATACGTTCAATGATCGAGAAAACTATTGAAATTACGGTGCGTTGCATTGATGGTGCAGGATTAAAATTAGAAGATATAGATGCGTTGCTACTGGTTGGCGGCTCTTCCATGATACCCTATGTAAGAGAGCGGCTGTGCAAAGTTTTTCCTGACGGCAATAAAAAAATTGCTTTTCATGAACCGATGCGGGCTGTAGCATATGGTGCCTCCCTGCATGCTGCACAATTAAGCGGAGATGCAGAAGAATTGCAAATACCTCCCGAGTTCAGAGGTGTTACAGGTTATAATCTGGGAATAAAAATATTTAACCCCCAAACTAACCGGACTGAGATTGACTGCTTGATAAAAAAGAATCTGCCGCTGCCTGCAAAAGCAAAGCGTACTTATTATACCAGCAGTTCTACTCAAACAAAAATAGTTTTGCAACTGGTGCAGTACCTTGACCAAAATTCAGAACCCGTTGATATAGGTGAATTAGTGATTGGGCCTATACCAAACCCTCGATTAAATTATGCTGTGGACATAACCATTTCTAATGGTGAAGACGGGCTTATAAAAGTAGATGCTTTTGACCCCAATACCGGTGTGGAATTAAACAAAACCTTTGGCAGAGACAGCGAGGATAATACCACTAAGCTCGGAGCGCAGCGTATTTTGGTGAGGAATACATTTATTAATAATTTGTTCTGATTCTTTTTTAAGAATCAATTTTGCGAACATCAAAACACGTTCACTTAGCCATTCCTGAGATTCTGAAATCATCAAATTGAATGGTTTGTGCTCCAAAAACTCTAAAGCCAAAACTGTTTCCATGCCCGTCATCCCAAGACATTTTTTTTACTAAATTATCATTCACGAAAAATATAATTTCATTCCCTGATTTTTGAATTTTCAGAATGTTTGGCACTGAGCCTTGATTAATCCCATCTGTTTTAGTCCAGTCAATTAAATTAGTCCAGTTGCCGCCTTTTTTAACATGATGTATTCTGAAATACCCGTTAGAAGAAATAATAAATGAATAAAAATTGCCCGCAGAATAATCAGAAGCAAAATCAATTCCATATCCATTGTTATTAATTCCTGTAATCCATTTTGTTTTTACTTCAACCGAAAAGTCTTTTGAAGAAGCTATGGGAAATGTTTTAATCGTAAAGTAATTGCCATCTTCAATAACATCAATAATAAGTTTACCATCTTCAACTTTTATAATAATCTTCGCTTTGTCATCTGCCTCAAACCAGCTATTTCGTTTGTCGGTAAAATCATCGGTAAAATTGTAGGTATAAGATTCCATTATAGCCTTTTCCTCAGCAACTTTTTGTTGTTGATTTGTAATTTTAAGAATATCATGAACAGCTATCTCGTAAAATTTATCTGTTCCAATATCCTGAGGATTCACGGTATAGAGTTCTTTAAATACATCCGCTTCATTGTTTAGCGATACTGCTTTTAATTGATACTCTCCTTTGTTCAGACTTATTTTGGCAATCTCATCTTTTTGTATTGTTGATTTAAATTCGCCATCTACATAAAATCTGCAATCCGCATCAGGGATTACTTTAAGTGTAAAAACCGGCTGATTATAAACGGGCTTTACTTCTTCTGTTTTTACAGGGGCTTGTTTAGCAGGTGCTTTCTGTTCGTTCTCTTTTTGCGGCAGTTTTATCTGGGCTGAAACAGAACAGGTAAGCATAAACATGCAAATAAGCGTAATTGCTTTTCTCATATATTTCAGTAAAATACGTATTGTATTAGTAACTCGAAAAAGCAGCGCCCGGCAATTGCGCTTTCAGCGCATCAATATCGGCTTCTGAACAGGCATTAAATTTAACTGCAATGGATTTAAGTTTCGTTAAACCATAAAGCGGCTTAAGGCTGCTGATGTTATTATAATTTATAAATAATGTTTCAAGGTTTGTAAGGTTGCGGAGTGGTTCAATGCTGCTTAGATTATTTTTCTGAACATTCAGTGTTTTAAGCTTTGTAAGACCGTTTATAGGTTCAAGGTTACTTACTTTGTTTTTTGCCAGCCACAGGTATTCCATTTTTTTTAAGCCCCGCAGGGGTTCAAGGCTTTCAATATTACTTTCCATACATGTTAGTTCTCTCAACTGTGTAAGCTCTTCTAATGGTTCAAGCGAAGTAACCTTTTGATTGCTGATGTCAAGTTTTCTAATGCTGATGATTTGTGTTTTATTTTCTTTAGAATTTACATCACTTACCCGTGCAGCTTTTAAAAGTATAGTTTTCCAGTTGGCATTCAGTCCCATCCACCAGAGGTTAAATTCAGTTTCATCTGCTTCTGTTTCTATTGAGCCTGATTTTTCACTCTGTGTTGTTGTGCTTGTTGCCGGTGGCGTGTTTACTGCAACTACAGTATTGTTTATGTTTTCCTGTTTAGCAGTTTGTTGTTGATCTTTGGCAGCGACCGTATTTTGCTGTGTGGTTGTAACCGTCTTTATTTCGTTTGCGTTTGTTTGTCCAGTCTCTTGCGCTGTTTCAGTATTGGCGGAATTTGAAGTGTCTGTTTCGGCAGATTGCATTAGCCCCACAGCTGTAAACGGGATTTTAACCACCACTTCACCAAAACGTCCTTCTACTTTAAATGTGCCATTTACAATTTCAGATGTTTCTTTGTCTTCAGCAGAAAATTCATATTCACCCGGAGCAATTTTTGCTTCTGAACTGGTGTTAGCTGTGAGTTCAACCACTGTTTGGCCTCCCAATGTAAGCAAGGCGTTTTTATTGGAAGTAAAAATAACGGTGGCTAAATGTGTGCTGTAAATAATATAGCCTGCAACAGCAGCAACAATTACTACCACTGCAGCCATTATCAAAACTTTTGATTTTTTCTGGGGAGCAACTGAAACTTCGGGGCTTTGTTGTTTCTCTTCTTTTGGTGCACTTTCAGTTTTTTCGGGATCCTTTTTTAGTTGGGCTTTAGCGGCAAGTGCAGCTTTTTCTTTTTCCTGTTTTTCAAGCAGCACTTTTTCTTCGCGCTCTTTTTGCTCTTTAGCAGCTTGTTTTTTGCGGGCTTCCTCCTGTTCTCTTTCTCTGCGCTCTTTTTCCTCACGTTCTATTCTTGCTTTCTCTTCCCGCTCTTTTCGTTCTCTTTCCTCGCGCTCTTTTCGTTCGCGTTCTTCCCGCTCCTTGCGTTCTTTCTCTTCTCTTATTTTGCGAACTTTTTCACGTTCAAGTTCTTCAGCTTTTTCTATTTTTTCTTTTACAACAGCTGATGCAGGGTCAAGTTCCAGCGCTTGCATGAGTGATGCAATTGCCTGAAGGTAGTTTTCTTTTTTGCTGTGTTCATCGGCTTGCCAGATAAAAGCACTGATGCGTTCTTCTGTAACTTTCTTTTTCAGGGCTTCAAGCGCCTGTAATTTTTGCTGAACAATGGGTTCATTAATAAGCTTACCGGCTTCCTTATATTGCTTTGCAGCCTGCTCAAAATCATTGTCTGCAAGATATTGGTCGCCCAATCGGATGCATGAAATAAACTGTGCTTTTTTCGCACGCTCTTCCATCACTTTTTTAAGAAACGCATAGGCTTCTTCCAGTCGCGATAATTCATAGCGACACTCTGCCTGCACTGCCTTATCGGGCATTTTCATGCCGGCTTCTAGCTCAAATTTTATGTTTTTGTATTGCTCATCAACTTGCGGAAGAGGTGTGCCAACCTGAACACCAATAACTGAGCATGCCAGTTCCTCAGACATAGGAGCTTTTAGCTCCGTTAGCGCAAAGTTGTAGGCTGTAGTTAAATCGTCAAGATTTTTTTGGTAAACCCTCAGCACCGTTGGGTTGGGCGCATTTGCCATCAGCAATTCGTATTGCTGTTTAAGCTCTGTATACTTTTCTTCTACCTGAAAAAGGCTTGCACCTTTCTCCAGTTCAAAGTGCATTAAGGCTTCTTCTAAATTCATGGCTTGTTTTTACCGGAGGGCAAAAATAGCATAGTTATTTAACTCCTAAATAACTAAAAAAACAATTGACTAATTAATAATTGTAGCCGTACCATGCTCTTTGTGATTTATTAAATAGCCAGAAGTAACCATTACAATAAGCAAAACAGAACATGCTTTCACAAGGTGCGTAAGGCGGCAGTTCAACTTCTTTTGTTATTCCTCCTGTATTAATATCAAAAAGATAAATAGTTTTAGTTACATAATTCAGCAATCCAATTTCTTGTTTATTTTTTCCTGTATATACAATTGAAGTTTGGTTGATTGCATTTTGATCCGGCAGGTTTAATTTTAATGTGCCGATTAAATTTCCTGTATTTCGATTGTAATGGTAGACTTTCCCATCATAGTAATACAGAATTTCATTTCTGTTCGGATCGTAAACTCCACTTGAATGAACATCAGGTTGGCATTTATTATTAAAAATAGTATTGAAATTTACTGGAAAACCACTTCTGTCCAGAATGTAATTAATTACCCCAAAACTATCGTAACAATTTGCTTCCAAGTTACCGGTTTTAGAATTATACCAAAGCCCCCTGATATCAGAAAGCGCAGTTAGAGGCTGGGAATTAATTCGCTCACCTTCTTCATTAAATATAGATAGCGGATAGGCTGCATTGCCTGCAAAAACTGCATAATAACGATTAAAACTTGGCTCATACGCTACACTTGCACCATTGCTTCCTCCGCCATCTGCCTGCATCACCAATTTCATTACGTAATTGGCTCTTGCATTTTTTGATTCTTCAACCCAAATAATTTTTTGTTCCTCTTCTTTTTTAGCAGCATCTTGTTCAGCGACTATTTTTCGTTCACGTTCTTCGGTAATAGCTTTCAAGTCAATCTCAAAAAATTTCTCCATACCTGTTTTATCAACAGTATAAATTTGTCTGAATTCATCTTCATTATTATCAATTGAAACCGCACGTAATTGATAATCTCCCATCTTTAAATTGATTTTTAAAGGCGCCTCATCAGTTCCTATAATTCCTTTCAGTTCACCGTCAACATAAAATTTACAATCGGTATTTGTAATAACCTTTAAAGTAAAAACAGGACCTGAATAAGACTGTTTTTGCTCAGGTGTTTTTGCGGGTGTTTGTTTTGCAGGAGCAGGCTTTGTCTCCGTTTGTTTAGTCGGCAGTTTTACCTGTGCAAAACTTGTTACCGATAATAATATCAGAAATGCAACAATAGATAATAAAAACCGCATTTAGTATTAACGGTTAATTGAAAACCCCACAGTAAACATCATAAATGCTTCTTTGTAATTTCTTAAGCAGACACCTGCAGAGCCATTGATAGGCCCAAGGCTAACTGCTAAACCAAACTCATGCAGAATTGGAACCCTTGTTTGGTCAACATTTCGTGCCCATACTTTTTCAGAACCGGATGCGTAATTAAATTCATAAAAAGTTGGATAATATCCTATACCTAGCCCTGTATAAAGCCAGATTGGGTTAATTACTCCATAGGTTATTCCCAAAATACCATCCAATTTTCCATTTCTCGCAAGAATTGGATATGTGGGGTAATAAGAAGCTCCTTCGGTGTCGAATGAATTATTTGTTTTAAAATAAGTAGTGCTTGTAAAAACATCTGAATTCATGCGCGCGGCAAAATACATCCCTGCCTTTTTTTGGTTATATGTTCCTATAGTTAATCCAATATAAGCATTGCGGTCAAAAGCATAGCTGAGTATAAATTTGTCAGGTCGGTTGGCTGCTTTTATTTTCCGGTCTGTTTTTGCTTTTAAATCGCGTGCTTCTGTAATATATCTTCCTGAAGGGTATCTGCTGATGTAATATTCCAATTGCTTTTTTGCCTCGTCATAGTTTTTTGAATTGAACGAAGTTTGTCCCCATGTAAAATAGCTTTCTTCAATAACTTTTTTTGCTTCAGCCGAGTATTTTCCGTTTGGATATTTGTTTACGTAGCTTTCATAGTCATCCATCTGGTTGTTTGATTTGGCGCGTTGGTAAGCATTTTCTTCTTTGCGTATTTCATAGCGCTTTTTTATATCGCTGATATAGCTGCCGGAAGGGTAGGTGCTGATGTAGTAGCTGTACCATTCTTCTGTATCGTTTTTAATTGCTTTGTTATAGGTAATGTTTTCCATCCCCGTTTTTGCTTCTGAACTGGAAGGCTTTAATTCAAGTGCCTTTTTGTACTGAACTTCGGCTAGGTCATAATTTTTGTCTAAGTAATAATCATTGCCTTTTTCCATAGCAGCATTGTACTGGTTTTCGCGTTCAACCTTGTCACGTGCTTCCTGCGCTTCGCGTTTAAGTCGTTCTTCTTCACGCAGTTGCGCCTGACGTTTTGCATCTGCTTCCGCTCTTTCACCTGCAAGGCGGGTATTGATTACTGATTGTAAATCTATTTCATAAAATTTTTCAACACTTACCTGTTCTACGGTATAAAATTCCTGCCATACATCAGCATCATTATCAGTTGAAACTGCTTTAAGCTGGTATTCGCCTTTAGTTAATTCTGCTTTTAATATCTGGTCGTTGTTTACAATACCTTTAAACTCGCCATCAACATAAAACTTGCAGGAAGCATTGGAGGTAACTTTGAGTGTAAGCACAAGGCCTTTGTACTCTTTTTTCTCTTCTTTTTTGGTGGTTTTTTCTTGTGCAGGCTTAGGCTCTGACTTGGTTTGTTTTTGCGGAAGTTTTATCTGGGAAAAAGCAGTACATGAAAAAAGTAGAATTAAGAAAACAGTAGTAAAAGCAGTGTAACGTTTATTCATGGTTAAATCATTTTTTTGGGAACAGACAAAAATAGAAAATAAAGGAAGCATTTTTTCTTAAACAGTAAATACAACCGAAAGAAAAAATTATTCGAAAACAGTTCCGGTGATTTTTAATGTTTCGCCTGTATTTTCTGCATTGGATGTAACAGTGATGGTTTTTGTAAACGGACCAACACGGTTTACATCATAATGTACCGTTATGCTGCCTTCTTCGCCTGCTTTTATAGGGATAGTTGGACAGGTAGGCACCGTGCAGCCGCATGAACCTCTACATTCTGAAATTACTAAAGGCTGCGAGCCTACATTTTTGAAATGAAAATACTTGGTGGCAGCATTTTCGTCACCTTTTTTTACACTTCCAAAGTCAATAGTAGTACTTTCCCAAAAAAACTTTGCAGGACCGCTGCCAGTTGGAACTGAAGCAAGCACCTTTGACTGGGTTGATTGCTGCGTATATTGTGTTTGAACCGGGTCTTTTGATTTTTGCTCGTTCGCTATTCTGTTCTGAACCACTTCCTGCAGGTTGATGTTGTAGAATTTTTCTATGCCCGTTTTATCTACTGTATAGATTTCGCGTTTTATATCTGCAGGGTTAGAAAGCGATACGGCTTTAAACTGGTATTCGCCTGTTTTTAAAGAAATTTTTAAGATATCGTCTTGTTTTAAAGTTCCTTTTAATTCATTATCAACATAAAAATTACAATCGGCATTGCTCGTAACTTTTAAAATTTGCACAGGGCCTGAAGAAACAGGCTTTACTTCAGCTGTTTTTACAGGTGTTTGCTTAACGGGTGCAGTTTGTTTGGGGGTTTCTTTTTGAGGCACTTTTACCTGAGCAAATGCTGCAAAGCTGAAAAGAGTCATTACTAAAATTAAAGCAGACGGGCCAGAAAACTGTTTCATGTTTATAAAATTAATAAAACAAATTGTTAATTGTCATGCGCCAACCTGAATCCAATAAACCCAACTCTGTAGTTTTCTCTTACTGTCCAACGGCTGGATACATGGCTGTCGTTTGCACCGGTGCGGTAAGAGCCACCGCGTAGCACTTTCTCTACTGATCTTGCATCACCTGGTGGATTTTCTGCCGGACTTTTTTTGTAATAAAAATCATCATACCCATCGTTACACCACTCAACTACATTTCCTGTCATGTCATATAGACCCAAAGCGTTTGCAGGTTTTTGTCCTACGGAGTGGGTTTTATTTTCGCTGTTTGAACTAGTCCATGCCACATCCTCAATTGAATTGCTGCCGCTGTATTTAAAGTTTTCCTGATGTATTCCACCGCGTCCTGCATATTCCCACTCGGCTTCGGTTGGCAAACGAAAACGTTTGCCGGTCATTTCATTCAGCTTTGCAATAAACTCCTGCGCATCGCTCCAGTACACTTTTTCTACCGGACACTCACTGCAGGTATAAAATTCGCTGGGATTGCTGCCCATAACCTTTGCCCAAAGAGCCTGAGTTACCTCATATTTTGCAAGATAAAAGTCGTTGAGCGTTACATCGTGCACCGGCTTTTCGTCCATGGCGCAATCGCCCTGATCTTTGGTGCAGCCCATGGTGTAGGTTCCACCTTTTACAAATATTAATTCACCGGCAATTGAATTACCGGCAGTTGGTTCTGTAATTTCTTTTTCTTCCGGCATTTGTTCCTGTTTCAGACGCTGCGCTTCTGCTTTTTCTGCCATTGCTTTTTCTGCTTCTCTCAATCGAACTTCTGCTTCTTCTTTTTCTTTGGCTGCCTGTTCTGCGGCTATTTTTTCCTGTTCAACTCGTTTTTCATTATCAATGCGGTTTTGTATGATGTTCTGCAAATCAATTTCATAAATTTTTTGTGTGCCTAAATCCTCCTTGTTAACTGTATAAAACGTTTTAAAAGCATCAATTGCGTTAGCTGTTGAAACTGCTTT
>CANJWH010000089.1 GCA_947478465.1 Bacteroidota bacterium | reverse complement strand
GTTGCATTGATGTGAGCCTCTCCTACTGATTCAACTTTAACCACACGTTTGCGGGCTTTAGCTGCTTTGTCTGCTGCTCCTGAGGCTGATTCTGCTTTTTGTTTTGCCATTGTTGATTGTTTTTGCTTATAGCAGTTGGCTATTAGCTGTTAGCTGATATTATTATTTAGTTACTTTTTTCTTGTTTGCAATAGTTTTTCTTCTGCCTTTGCGGGTACGTGAATTGTTTTTGGTTCCTTGTCCGCGAACAGGTAAACCAAGTCTGTGACGTACGCCACGGTATGCACCAATATCCATAAGACGTTTGATGTTCAACTGAGTTTCAGAACGCAAAGCTCCTTCTGTTTTTAACAGAGTAATAGCTGTTCTGATTAAGTTTAATTCTTCATCGTTCCAGTCCTGAACTTTTTTATCCCAGTCCACACCGGCATTTGTTAAAATATTCTGAGCTGTAACTCTACCTATTCCGTAGATATAAGTGAGTCCGATTTCGCCTCTTTTGTTCTTTGGTAAATCTATACCTGCAATCCTTGCCATTTATTTGATGGTTTTAATTATTTCTAAATTTAATATTACCCTTGTCTTTGTTTGAACTTAGGGTTCTTTTTGTTAATAACATACAAGCGCCCTTTTCTGCGAACGATTTTGCATTCAGCGCTTCTTTTTTTAATTGATGCTCTTACTTTCATTATTTCTGTTTATTTATATCTGTACGTAATTCTTCCTTTTGTTAAATCATATGGCGACATTTCAATTTTAACCTTATCGCCAGGTAATATTTTTATATAGTGCATTCTCATTTTCCCTGAAATATGCGCTGTAATCACATGTCCATTTTCCAACTCCACCCTAAACATTGCATTTGACAATGCTTCTTTAATCGTCCCGTCTAATTCTATCGAACCTTGTTTCGCCATTCAGTTATTCTGTATTCTTTCTTTTTATATTAATGTCTTCCTACCAATTACTTCTTCAATGAATTCAAATGTTGTAAGTATCTCGGCCTTATCTTTTCTTACCACCACTGTATGCTCAAAATGTGCTGATGGTTTTCCGTCTTCTGTTTTCACTGTCCACCCATCATCTTCCTGCACTACATTGCGCTTTCCCATATTTATCATCGGTTCAATCGCAATTACTGTTCCTTCTCTCAACACAGGGCCATTTCCTTTTTTTCCATAATTAGGAACTTCTGGATCTTCGTGCAATTTTTTTCCAACTCCGTGTCCTACTAATTCGCGAACAACTCCGTAACCATTTCGTTCTGCATGCTCCTGAACAGCCCAACCAATATCTCCTACTCTTTTTCCATGAACAGCTTGTTCAATTCCTCTGTATAGGCACTCAATAGTTACATCCAACAATTGTTGCTTTTCTGTACTGATTTCACCAATCGCATAAGTATATGCTGAGTCGCCAAACCAACCTTTCTTTTGAACTCCGCAATCAATGGATATTATATCGCCTTCTTTTAATTCAGTTATGGCAGATGGAAAACCATGCACTACTACTGAATTTACCGAAACACAAAGTGTCCACGGAAATCCGCGATATCCTTTGAAAG
The DNA here is from genome assembly GCA_947478465.1 of Bacteroidota bacterium. GTDB lineage: Bacteria > Bacteroidota > Bacteroidia > SXHM01 > SXHM01 > SXHM01. The sequence goes on along the minus strand of CANJWH010000089.1, from coordinate 9,273 downwards.
CAGGAATGGCAGCATTGTCTCTGATAAACGCTTCAGCTGTTTCATCCAATAGTTTAGTGTTCACTCCGGGCTTCAGTAGTTTTGCTACTTCAGCATGAGCCTTCCCAACCAGGATGCAACTTTCACGTATCAGTTCAATCTCCTCATCCGTCTTACAATATATCATTCAAAGAACTATAAAAACTCTTAGCTCGCCATGCTCATAGAGCTGCGACCTTTTATTCTTCCGGATTTCATCAATCCGTCATAATGCCTCATTAACAAATGACTTTCAATTTGCTGAAGTGTGTCCAAAATAACACCAACCATAATCAGCAACGATGTGCCACCATAAAACTGTGAAAACTGTTGATTAACTCCTGCTTTCATTGCAATAGATGGCAAAATAGCTACCATTGCTAAAAATATTGAACCAGGCAAAGTAATTCTTGAAAGAACAGAGTCGATATAAAGTCCTGTAGCTTTGCCAGGTTTCACACCAGGAATAAAACTTCCATTGCGCTTCATATCTTCAGCCATTTGGTTAGAATTAACTGTAATAGCTGTGTAGAAATATGTAAAAACAATAATCAATACAGCAAATGTGAAATTATACCAAAAGCCTTGAAAATCAGACAGTGCTTGTATCACAGCATTGGGTTCATCAGAAACCAATCCGAAAGTAAGTGAAGGGATAAACATAATTGCCTGAGCAAAAATGATAGGCATTACACCTGCAGCATTTACTTTTAAAGGGATATACTGACGGGCCTGAGTTGCCTGTGGTAAACCTGTTCTTCCTGAAACTGCTGCTCTTGCAACCTGCACAGGAATTTTGCGTGTGCCTTGCACCAACATAATGTTAGCAACAATGATAAACAACAGAACAACTAATTCAATCAGCATTACTACAAGCCCTCCACCCGCATCTGACAGGCGTGAACCAAGTTCTGCTAAAAATGCAAATGGCAGTCGGGCAATGATACCAATCATAATAAGCATTGAAATACCGTTTCCAATTCCTTTGTCGGTAATTTTTTCACCCAACCACATTACAAACATAGTTCCTGAAACAAGGATAATGATTGATGAAATCCAAAAGAAAGTTGGGTTAGTTAAAAATGCTTCTGAAGGTAATTGCATTTTCAAGTTAGCTATGTAACTTGGAGCTTGTCCCATAGTGATTAACACTGTGAGATAGCGTGTATACTGATTCAATTTTTTACGACCGCTTTCACCCTCTTTCTGCATTTTTTGAACAGCAGGAACTGCCATACCCAACAACTGAATTACGATAGAAGCGGAAATATAAGGCATAATTCCCAAAGCAAAAACAGATGCATTTGAAAATGCACCTCCCGAAAACATATTTATAATTCCGAGGATACCGCTTGATGTTTGCGCCTGAAGTGCATCTAATTGAGCTGGATCAATTCCAGGCAAAACGACAAACGAACCGAGACGGTAAATAAGAACAAAGCCAAGCGTATTCAGAATTCTGAAACGCAGGTCTTCTATCTTATAGATATTCCTTAGAGTATTGAAAAAATCCTTCATTAATTTCTTAGATAACGGTGGCTGTGCCTTGTTTTGCTTCGATTGCTGTTATTGCTGTTTTAGAAAAAGCATTTGCTTTCACATCTACTTTTGCGTTCAGTTCTCCTCTTCCCAAAATTTTGATTAAATCGTTTTTGGCAGCAAGACCGTTGGCAACCAAGGTGGCTTTGTCAATTACTGTAAGCTTTTTCTCAACAGCAAGTTTTTCCAATGTATCAAGGTTGATACCGTGAAATTCTTTACGGTTAATATTTTTGAATCCGAATTTAGGAATTCTTCTTTGTAATGGCATTTGCCCGCCCTCAAAACCTCTTTTGCGGCTGTAACCTGAACGAGATTGCGCTCCTTTATGTCCACGTGTTGCAGTTCCTCCGCCTCCGGAACCTTGACCGCGTCCTAATCTTTTATTATTTTTTACCGAACCTGCTGCCGGTGCTAGTTTACTTAAATCCATTTTATTTGAGATATGAGAATTATGCTACAACTGTAACTAAATGTTCTACTTTTTTTACCATTCCTAGGATTTGCGGAGTTGCTTCAACTTCCACAGTTTGTCCCATTTTTGTAAATCCGAGTGCGCGAAGTGTTCTTTTCTGGCGCTCAGTGCGGTCAATTCCGCTCTTTACCTGTTTTACTTTTATTAATGACATCGTTTTATAGTTTATCCGTTGAATACTTTATCTAAGCTAATTCCGCGTTGTGCTGCAACTGTTGCGGCATCACGCATCTGAGTCAATGCATCCATAGTAGCTTTTACTACGTTGTGCGGGTTTGATGAGCCTTTTGATTTTGCCAAAACGTCTGTTACTCCTGCACTCTCCAATACTGCACGCATCGCACCACCTGCAATTACACCTGTTCCGTGTGAAGCTGGTTTAAGAAATACATAAGAACCGCTGTATTTTCCATGCTGTGAGTGTGGAACAGTTCCTTTATGAACAGGAACTTTGATAAGATTTTTCTTTGCATCATCAATTCCTTTCGTGATTGCTTCAGTTACCTCTTTCGCTTTTCCAAGTCCGTAACCTACAACACCTTTTTCATTACCAACAACAACGATGGCTGAAAATGTGAATGTTCTTCCACCTTTAGTTACTTTGGTAACACGTTGAATGCTCACCAATTTGTCCTTCAGTTCGGTATCGCTCGATTTTACTTTTTTTACGTTTGCGTTTGACATTATCTTGTTTTGAAAATATGATTAAAATTTAAGTCCGCCTTCTCTTGCTCCGTCAGCAAGTGATTTTACTCTTCCGTGATACAGATATCCGCCACGGTCAAAAACCACTTCAGTTACTCCTGCTGCAACAGCTTTTTCAGCCAACAGTTTTCCAACCGATTTAGCTTGCTCGATTTTAGGGCCTTTGATTTCAGTTCCTTTATCGCTTGATGAAGCTGCAAGAATTGTTTTTCCACTCAGATCATCAATTAACTGTGCGTAGATTTGTTTATTGCTGCGAAATACAGCCAGGCGAGGGCGCTGCGCGGTTCCTTTAACAACCTTACGGATGCGTTTGCGGATACTTTCTCTTCTTAATACTTTTACTGTTGACATTGTTTTATTCTTTAGCTATTTAAAAATTATGCTGCTTTTGCTGCTGATTTACCGGCTTTCTTCCTCAAGATCTCACCTACATACTTAATACCTTTTCCTTTGAATGGCTCAGGTTTACGCAGTGAACGGATTTTTGCAGCTACTGCACCAATCAGTTGTTTATCGTGTGAAGTAAGTTTAATCATTGGGTTTTTACCTCTTTCAGTAACAGTTGCCACTTTAACTTCTTTTGGAAGTTCAAATGTTACGTTGTGAGAATAACCAAGAGTAAGTTCAAGTAATTGTCCCTTTGCTTCGGCTTTGTAACCAACACCTACCAATTCCTGATCAATAGTGTATCCTTTTGAAACACCTTCAACCATATTAGCAATAAGTGCGCGATATAGTCCGTGCTGAGCTTTTAAAGCTTTTTCTTCGCTGTTGCGGGTTAACGAAACAACTCCGGCATCTACTTTCACTTCAATTCCGTTGTTAATCTGTTGATGCAACTCACCCAATTTACCTTTAACAGTAACTGTTTGTCCAGCAACTTTAACCTCAACACCTTGCGGAACATTTATTATGGCTTTTCCTATTCTTGACATTTTATTTTTTCTTTATTGCGTTTATGTTATTCGCAAATTCTTAATTAATTCTTATTCTGATTATTGAATGTAGCATAAAACTTCACCACCAACATTCTTTGTCTTCGCTTCTTTATCAGTCATTACACCTTTAGAAGTAGAGATAATAGCGATACCTAAACCGTTCATTACGCGAGGCAGGTTTTTATGATCAGCATATTGTCTCAAACCCGGTGAACTTGCTCTTTCCAACGATTTAATAGCTGAAAGTTTAGTAATCGGATTGTATTTCAACGCAATTTTGATGGTCTTTTCAACACCTTCATCTTCGAATTTATAGTTCAGGATATAGCCTTTCTCAAAAAGAATTTTTGTCATTTCTTTTTTCAGCTTTGATGCAGGAACTTCCACTACTCTGTGTTTTGCCTGGATTGCATTTCTCAATCTGGTTAGGTAGTCTGCTATTGGATCAGTCATTGTATTTTTGTTAATCGTTATTATTAAATATAAATTTTATTACCAGCTTGCTTTGGTTATTCCCGGTATTAATCCGTTCAGAGCCATTTCACGGAATGTATTACGTGAAATACCATACTCGCGGATATATCCTTTAGGACGACCTGTAAGTTTGCAACGGTTGTGCAATCTTACTTTTGAAGAGTTACGTGGCAATTTGCTCAGCCCGATGAAATCACCTGCTGCTTTCAAAGCCGCTCTTCTGTCTGCATATTTATCTACAAGTTTCTGTCTTTTGACTTCTCTTGCTTTCATTGATTCTTTTGCCATTCTGGAAAAAAAGTATTTGTTGTTTAGTTAATCGTTAATTAGTTTTTGAAAGGGAAACCGAATTCTTTCAGCAATGCTTTTGCTTCTTCGTCTGTAGGTGCTGATGTTACAAAGGTGATATCCATTCCCATGATTTTGCTCACTTTGTCAATATCAATTTCAGGAAAAATAATTTGCTCAGTAACGCCCATTGTAAAGTTTCCTTTTCCGTCAAATCCTTTTGCAGGAATACCACGAAAGTCACGAATACGTGGTATAGCAACTGAAATCAGTCTATCCAAAAACTCATACATATTATCGCCACGAAGTGTAACGCGAACACCCAAAGCCATTCCTTTCCTCACTTTAAAGTTCGAAATATCTTTTTTAGATTTGGTTGCAACTGCTTTCTGACCGGTGATAGTTGTCATTTCGTTGATAGCAGTATCAATGATTTTTTTATCAGATACAGCATCTCCAACACCTTGGTTGATACAGATTTTTTCCAGTTTAGGAACCTGCATAGTGCTCTTGTAGTTGAACGCTTGTTTAAGAGCAGGAACTACCTTCTCTTTATACCTGTTTTTTAGTCTTGGTGTGTACATTATTTTATAACCTCCCCTGATTTTTTAGAAAACCTTACAATTTTACCGTTCTCAACTCTGCGTCCGATGCGGGTAGGGTTACCTTTACCGTCAATTACCAACAGATTTGAAATATGGATAGGCGCTTCTTTCTTAATAATCCCGCCTTGTGGATTTTTAGTATTTGGTTTAGTGTGGCGAGAAACCATGTTCTGTCCTTCTACCAATGCTTTTTCAGCATCAACAAGAATTTCAAGAACTTTTCCTTCTTTACCACGGCTGGCTCCGGAAATAATCCTTACCACATCACCTTTTTTAATCTTTATTTTAGACATTTTATTATTCTTAAACTTTATACTTCTTATAATACTTCAGGAGCAAGTGATACAATTTTCATAAATTGTTTTTCTCTCAGTTCTCTTGCAACAGGTCCAAAAATACGTGTACCTCTCAACTCATCTGTAGCAGATAAAAGAACTACTGCGTTGTCATCAAAACGAATATAAGATCCATCAGGGCGTCTTACTTCTTTTTTAGTTCTAACAATTACTGCTTTAGAAACCGTTCCTTTTTTCACGTTTCCTGAAGGAAGCGCGTGTTTAACGGTTACAATAATTTTATCACCAATAGAAGCATATCTTCTTTTGGTTCCGCCTAACACACGAATGCAAAGAACTTCTTTTGCTCCGCTGTTGTCAGCTACTGTTAATCTTGATTCCTGTTGTATCATTTTATTTAGCTCTTTCTAAGATTTCTACTAATCTCCAGTTTTTAGTTTTGCTTAATGGACGTGTTTCCTCAATTTTAACAGTATCTCCCATTTTGCATTCGTTTTTTTCATCATGTGCAACAAATTTGCTGGTTTTTTTCACAAACTTATGGTACATAGGATGTTTTACTTTACGCTCAACAGCTACTACAATGGATTTATCCATTTTATCGCTGACGATAACACCTATTCTCTCTTTTCTGAGGTTTCTTTTTATTGTTGTTTCTGTTGTTGTTTCCATTTTCTTAATAAATTATTTGCCTTGCAATTCTCTTTTGCGCAATTCGGTGTTAAGGCGTGCAACATTCTTTCTTGTAGCCTTTATTTTTAAAGGGTTCTCAATCGGAGAAACCGCATGGTTCAATTTCAGTTTTGCCAACAGCGCTTTTTCCTCCGCTATTTTATCCCGAAGATCTGTTGTTGTTGTTTCTTTTATTACTGACTGTTTCATTTTTTCTTTAAGCTATATTTATTTTACTGCTTTTTCTTCTTGATAATCTCTTCTTACAACAAATCTGGTAGTTACAGGAAGTTTTTGTGCTGCAAGTCTTAATGCTTCTTTTGCAACATCCATTGGAACACCGTCAGCTTCAAAAATGATGCAACCTGGTTTTACTACTGCTACCCAATATTCCGGAGCACCTTTACCTTTACCCATACGAACCTCTGCAGGCTTTTTGGTGATTGGTTTATCAGGAAAAATTTTAATCCAGATTTGACCTTCACGTTTCATGAACCTGGTAACTGCAACCCTCGCAGCTTCTAACTGACGTGCAGTTACCCATGCACCTTCAAGTGCTTTAATTCCAAAAGAGCCAAATGAAAGTTCAGCGCCACGAGTAGCATTGCCCTTCATTTTCATCTTGTGCATTTTTCTGTATTTCGTTCTTTTTGGCTGTAACATTGTTTATGCTTTTTAAACTTTCTAACTAATAATTTTTAAGCGCTTACTTCCTTTCTTTTCTGTCCCCTCTGTTATTATCACCTCTTGGCTTTCTGTCTCTGTCGCCAAATTTGCCCGGTGCTGAAGCTTCAGGTGCTCCTCCTGTTTTTTGGGTTTTCGCTCCGATGTTTGGAGATAAATCTCTTTTTCCGTAAACCTCACCATTGCAAATCCACACTTTAATCCCAATTCTTCCATAGGTAGTGTGTGCTTCTGCGTGTGCATAATCAATATCGGCACGGAATGTATGTAATGGCGTTCTGCCTTCTTTGTACTGCTCAGTTCGTGCAATCTCAGCACCACCAATCCTTCCAGCCACATTGCATTTTATACCTTCTGCTCCCATTCTCATGGTTGAAGCAATTGCCATTTTCACAGCTCTGCGGTAAGAAATCCTTCCTTCTATTTGACGGGCAATGCTTTCAGCCACTAAACGTGCATCCAATTCAGGACGTTTTATTTCAAAGATGTTAATCTGAACATCTTTTTTAGTGATAGCTTTTAACTCTTCTTTCAGTTTATCTACTTCTTTACCACCTTTTCCGATGATGATACCCGGACGTGCAGTGTTAACAGTAACAGTAATAAGCTTTACTGTACGCTCAATAATGATTTTTGAAATGCCTGCTTTTTGAAGACGGGCTTTCAGATAGTTTCTGATTTTATCGTCTTCTACCAATTTTTCGGCAGCATTTTTTCCTCCATACCAGTTGGAATCCCAACCTCTGATGATGCCGAGTCTATTACCTATCGGGTTTGCTTTCTGTCCCATTCTTATTATTGAGTTATTGTTTGATTAGCTGTTTCTTCTTTTTTTGTTGCAAGAATTAGTGTAACGTGGTTTGAACGTTTACGAATTCTGTGGGCTCTTCCTTGCGGTGCTGTGCGGATGCGTTTCATCTGACGGCCGCTGTCCACAAATATTTCTTTAACAAAAAGGTTGTTGTCTTCCACTTTCTGTCCTTCATTTTTCGCCTGCCAGTTGCTGATAGCCGAAAGAAGAAGTTTTTCCAAACGTGGAGCTGCCTCCTTTGCATTGAATTTTAATATCTGTAATGCTTTGTCAACCTGAACACCTCTTACAAGGTCAGCAACCAAACGCATTTTGCGGGGTGACGTAGGACAATCAACCAATTTAGCGAGGTAAGTTGTTTTCTTCGCTTCCTTGAGCTTGTCTGCCATTTCTTTTTTTCTTGCTCCCATTTTCTTTTTTATTGTAGTCTGAAGTAAATCTTAAATTATTTTTTACCTGCACCAGCCTTAGCTGCATCTGCTTTATTATTTCCAGAGTGTCCGCGAAAAGTACGTGTTGGCGCAAATTCTCCTAGTTTGTGTCCAACCATGTTTTCAGTTACATAAACAGGAATGAATTTATTTCCGTTGTGAACTGCGATTGTTTGTCCTACGAATTCAGGAGCAATCATTGATCTGCGTGACCATGTTTTGATTACAGCTTTTTTTCCGCTTTGCATTGAATCGATAATACGTTTCTCAAGCTTGAAATCAATGAAGGGACCTTTTTTTAACGAACGAGCCATTTATATTTTTTTGTAATGATTAATTATTTTTTCTTTCTTCTTTCAACAATAAACTTATTGCTCAGGTTTTTCAGTTTTCTTGTTTTCAAACCTTTAGCTGCTTTACCACTGCGTGAACGTGGGTGACCTCCAGAAGCTCTTCCTTCTCCACCGCCCATAGGGTGATCAACAGGGTTCATTACAACACCTCTTACTCTTGGTCTGCGTCCCTGCCAGCGGCTTACACCTGCTTTACCGTGTATTTGTAAATTGTGGTCAGGATTTGAAACTGCACCAATTGTAGCTTTACATTCCAATAATACCAGTCTTGTTTCTCCAGAAGGAAATTTGATAGTTGCATATCTGCCTTCGCGTGCAATAAGTTGACCATAAGCACCAGCACTTCTAATCATGCTTGCTTTCTGACCAGGTTGTAATTCAAGATTGTGAATGATAGCTCCCAAAGGAATTTCACTTAAGAAAAGTGCGTTACCTACTTCAGGAACTGCTCCTTTACCTGCAACAACTGTTTGTCCCACTTTTAAACCTTGTGGAGCCAGAATATATCTTTTCTCACCGTCAGCATAGTTCAGCAATGCGATGAACGCTGTGCGGTTAGGATCATACTCAATGGTTTTAACCAATGCAGGAACATCGTATTTATTGCGTTTGAAATCAACTTCACGGTAAGCTTTTTTATGACCACCGCCAATATAGCGCATAGTCATTTTACCTGTATTGTTTCTTCCACCGGATTTAGAAATGCTTGTCACCAAACTTTTCTCTGGCTTTGATGCTGTTAACACATCAAAGTCATTAACCAATTTAAAACGTGTGCCGGGTGTTACCGGTCTGTATTTTCTAAGTGCCATCGTGTATTAGATATTGCTGTAAAAATCTATCGTGTTTCCTGATTGAAGCGTAACAACCGCTTTTTTATATCTTCCGGTGTTACCAGTTACCACTTTTGATTTGGTATTTCGGCTTTTCTTTTTTCCGGGAGCTACCATGGTATTAACCGCCTCAACGGTTACACCATAC
>CANJWH010000088.1 GCA_947478465.1 Bacteroidota bacterium | reverse complement strand
GCCTGCTGGAATCGAACCAGCGACACAAGGATTTTCAGTCCTTTGCTCTACCGACTGAGCTAAGGCACCAATCTCAAAAAGAGGGCGCAAAGCTAAAAAAGATTTCTCTTCCACAAAAAAATAAGATAATTCTGTTTGACGCATATTCATACTTTTGCGTGAATTTCAAAAAACGCATCGATGAATTTGGTGATTGATATGGGCAATACTTCAGTAAAACTTGGGCTTTTCAGCTCAGATCATTTGAAGGCACATTTGGTTTTACCTGAGTTCAGGATGAGTGAGTTGCATAATTTTTTGAAAGAAAATGGTACTCCAAAAAATGCTATTCTTTCTTCGGTAGTAAAGAATAATGAGGAGCTGGAAGCTTTTCTCGGAAATAATTTTTTTCTGATAAAATTAGACAGCAAAACTTTTTTGCCACTGGAAAAACTGTATAAAACTCCGGAAACGCTGGGCAATGACAGAATTGCAGCTGCAGTGGGTGCAAACAAACTTTTTCCTTCACAAAATGTACTGGCCATTGATGCAGGAACCTGCATTAAATATGATTTTGTAAATGCCGAAAATCAATATTCAGGGGGTAACATATCACCAGGTATTGATATGCGCTTCAAAGCGTTGAATGCGTTTACAGCACAGCTTCCTTTGGTTTCAAAAGCCAGTAATAATGAACTTGTGGGAGATAGCACAGAACAAGCCATAAGGCTTGGTGTTCAGCTAGGTGCACTGGAAGAAGTAAAAGGAATAATAAATCGTTTTAAAGTGCGTTATGGTGATATGAAAGTTGTTCTAACAGGCGGAGACCTTCCATTTTTTGATAACGAGCTAAAAAATCACATCTTTGCCGACCCGTTTTTAACCCTTCGCGGCTTAAATGTTATCCTTAACTATAATGCAGATAAGAAGAGCAAATAAATTTCTCTTTTTTATTTTTATTGTACTATCATCTGTGGCTCAGGCACAGACGGGTACTTCATCCCCTTATTCCAGATACGGTATTGGCGATCTTCAGAAGTTTTCTCATGCAAGAAATGCAGGAATGGGAGGCTTGAGTTTTGCTGTACGCGAAGATTCTGTTATCCCTGATTTTATCAATTTTAATAATCCTGCATCTTATACTGCTATTAAATTCACTTCGTTTGATGCAGGAATTATGGGCTCGTATGGCAATCTGAAAAATTCACGAAACAACGAAACGGTAACCAATGCTTCGGTGCAGTATTTTGGTTTTGGCTTTCCGGTTACAAAATGGTGGGGTGGTTGTTTTGGACTAAAGCCATACAGCAGCGTAGGTTACGGAATGAGCGACAGTTCCAGCGTTTCTGATACACTTTCAGGTACAGCTATTCCAGTGCGTAATGTTTTCTCAGGAAAAGGCGGGTTGAATCAGTTCTACATCGGAAGTGCAGTACAACCGTTTAAAAATTCAGTTGTCCGCTTCCGCAGATCAGAAAAATATAAAGCACTGATAGCTGAAAAAGATTCAGCGAGGATTAAAAAAATTGAAAGAAGCCTCAGAGCTGCCAGCGGTTTGTCATTCGGGGTTAATTCTTCTTTTATGTTTGGAACGCTTGACAGAGAGCGCAGAATAGAATACAATAGTTCATCTTATTTCGATTTCAAGCTAATCAATTCAAGTGACCTGGGAGGTTTTTATTTTAATTTCGGAGCACAGTATTCTATTTCGTTTAAAAATAGCACCAGTCTGGTCCTGGGCGCTGTGTTTACACCTAACACCAACATAAAAGGTTCGCAAACAACTTTAGCTGAACGTTTCCAGAAAATTCAAACAGCAGACGGAGGTTATGATAATATAAAAGATACGGTGAAGTATGAGAAATCAAGCCCGGGAACTGTTACTCTTCCCATGTCATTTGGCGGAGGAATAGTTTATAAGAAAGCAGGCAAATGGCAGTTTGGTGTAGATTACTTGCAGCAAAGCTGGAGTAAATATCAGGCGTTCGGGCAAACAGACGGACTTTCAGACAGTCGCAGAATTTCAGGTGGTGCAGAAATTGGTATTGGAAAAGATCAGGTTATAGGAAGAGGAAAAACTGTTTTAAGATTAGGTGGTTACTATACACAAACGTTTCTGCAATTGAAGAATACACAACTTAACGACTTCGGATTAACAGTAGGAGTTGGTTTTCCGATTGCGCGTAAATCAAGTATGATTAACCTTGCTTTTGAAATTGGTGAAAGGGGTACAACCTCTAATGACCTTATACAGGAACAATATGTAAACCTGAGACTTGGGTTTACATTTAATGATAAATGGTTTTTAAAACGTAAATACGATTAACCGTATTTTGAAAACAATTCGTTTAAAATCGCTGCTGTTTTTTCCATTCGCACTTTTTATTATCTCTTGCGAAAATGATATTGATGAGGTTAATACCGTAACAGCTAGAAACAATTATCCTGTGGAATCTGGTAAAGACATGGAGGTGATTTACAGCGATTCGGGACATATAAAAGTAAAACTCAATGCACCGGTAATGATGCGTTTTACAGGTGAAAATCCTTATATGGAAATGCCCCAGGGGGTAAAGGTTTTATTTTACGATGATTCGATGAATGTGAACTCTCACCTTTCTGCAAACTATGCTATCAGCCGCGAGAAAGAAGAAATAATGGAAGCGAAAAATAACGTAGTAGTAGTAAATGAAAAGGGCGAACAACTGAACACCGAACATTTGACATGGGATAAAAAACAGTCGCTGATTTATACTAAAGAGTTTGTGAAAATAACCACTGCAGAAGAAATTATTTACGGCAATGGTTTAGAATCAAATCAGAGTTTTACCAAATATAAAATCAAGGATATAAAAGGAACTATTAACATTAAAGAATAAATCATGAACAATTATCTTAAAATTTCTGAAATCCTCTGGCTTATTATTGCACTGCTTACTGTTTTGGTGGTAGCTTGGTATATAGCAACCGAAGGATTTGCCCAAAATTATAAATTACTATTTTTACCGTTGGTTGCCGGAACGATGTATATGTTTCGCAGAATACAGCGAACCAAATCAGAAAAGCAAAATCCAGGCAACAAGTAAACTAAAAAATGACCATTTACATCACACTGATAGTACTTACCATTCTGCTTGCCGCATTTTTTTCGGGAATGGAACTTGCTTTCATTTCGTCTAATAAATTCAGAATTGAGATAGAGAATAAACAGGGTTATTTGCCAGCAAAAATATTTTCGGGTTTTAATAAAGCACCTTCAAAGTTTATTAGCGCCATGCTGGTGGGTAATAACGTTGTGCTGGTGCTTTACGGAACAATTATGGCTAAATTACTGGAGCCTCCAATCCACGAATATGTTAGCAATGAAGCTACGGTAGTGTTTATTCAAACAGTGGTATCCACCATTTTAATTCTGGTTACCGGTGAGTTTTTACCTAAAGCAATTTTTAGAAATCATGCTAATACAATGCTTAATGTTTTTGCTGTTCCTGTTTATGTTTTTTATCAAATTCTTTACCCGGTGGTGTATGTAACATCTTCTATGTCTGAATGGATAATAAAATATATTTTCAGAGTGCAGCTTAAACACGAAGAACAATCATTCGGCAGACTTGATTTGCACAACTACCTGAATGAAGCAACTTCAACCACAGGCAAAGAGCCCGAAGACATTGATACGGAAATAAAAATTTTCCAGAATGCACTTCTGTTTTCCGACATTAAAGTGCGCGAAAGCATGATTCCGCGTACAGAAATTGTTGCAGTTGATGTGGAAGAAACAGTTGAGGAATTAAGCAAAAAATTTGTAGAAACCGGGCTTTCAAAAATTCTGATTTACAGCGGAAATATTGACAATATCATTGGTTACGTTCACACCTTTGAATTATTCAAAAAGCCATCATCTATTCGTTCTGTAATTTTCCCTGTTTCGAATGTTCCTGAAACTATGCCGGCAAAAGAATTACTCCGCGTTTTTATGCAGCAACACCGCAGCATTGCTGTTGTAGTGGATGAGTTTGGCGGAACAGCCGGAATGGTTACAATTGAAGATGTGGTGGAAGAGATTTTTGGAGAAATTGAAGATGAGCACGATGTGGATGAATTGGTAGAAGCTAAAATCAGTGAAACAGAATTTTTATTTTCTGCACGCTTAGAAATAGATTACCTGAATAATGAATATGGTTTGCACCTACCTGTTTCGGATGAATATGAAACGCTCGGAGGATTGCTTTTAAATCATCACGAAAGTATTCCCGAAAAAGGAGAAGAGATACGCATAGACAAATACCTGTTTACAATTACTGTTGCCGGTGATTCGGTAACCGAACAGGTGAATCTTAAAATAGTGCAGTAATGGAAAAGCATAAAATATTAATTGTTGATGACGAGCCGGATATTCTGGAGTTCATGCAATATAATTTAGAGAAAGAAGGGTTTGAAGTTTTTCCAGCTACATCGGGTAAAGAGGCCATAGAAGTTGCAAAACATGAGTTGCCTGATTTGATTATTCTGGATGTGATGATGCCCGGAATGGATGGCATTGAAACCTGTCGTGAGTTGCGCAACGACTCACGTTTGCGCGATACCATCATTGCATTTCTTACTGCCCGCAACGAAGATTATTCGCAGATAGCCGGCTTTGAGTCGGGTGCAGATGATTATATAGCCAAGCCTATTAAACCCCGTGTATTAATAAGCCGTATCAAAGCATTGCTCAAGCGCAGCGGGCAAGTAATTAATGATCCTGTTACCGAAGTTGCAGGACTTATCATTGACCGAAATACCTACACACTTTCTAAAGACGGTAAGGAATTAACGCTACCGAAAAAAGAATTTGAATTGCTTGCTTTTCTTGCCACCAAACCGGGGAAAGTTTTTACCCGTGACGAAATTCTGAATCGCGTTTGGGGTAATGAAGTAGTAGTGGGCGACCGCACCATTGATGTGCACATTCGCAGACTGCGCGAAAAAGTGGGCAACAATGTTATCCGCACTATTAAAGGAGTGGGATATAAGTTTGAGGAGTAAATCCTAAAACGTATAACTTACCCTTCCCATTGTAAGCCTTCCCATGTAAGGCGCACCCACAAATTCCCGAATATTGTTGTTAAGCAGGTTGGTAACGGTAATGTTCAGTTTCATGTTTTTCAGGAAAGGAAGGGCGTAAGTGATAGTTCCGTCAATCTGGTTGATAGCATTTACGTTACCCACATATACACCTGAGTTGCCGGGAAACGCATCCTGCCAACGCCAGCGTAAGCCAAGGTCAAGTCCGGTTTTTTTCCAGTCGTATTGCACCGACAGATTTACTTTGTGGCGTGGTGCATTCAAGGGAACGGTATAGCCTTGTGTTTGAAACTGATTCTTGTTTACAAATGAATAAGTGGCACCAAAGCGCAGGTTTTCGGTGAGGTAATATTTTGCACCTATATCAAAACCGTAAACAGTAATGTGACCAAAATTTCCGAACGTAAGCATTATGCTGGGGTCGTTACCAAGGGTTGGCGATACTGTTCCGATTGGAACTCCCGAAGTCAGTTTTGCAAGTTCGTCAGCAGCTGTTCCGTTGCCATTGCCACCATTAGCTGTGTTGTCAAAAACAAAATTGAGGATTTGTTGAAAATTAGGTGCAGTAGAACTATCAATACGCTGCTGAAAAATTGGAAGCAAATCAGAATAGTTCATAAACACGTTTGGCGTTTGCAGTTTCAGGGCGCTTACAAAATCCGAAATGTCGCTGCGGTAAGCATCAATGGTAAGCATGATGCGTTCTTTTATTATTCCGCTGTAGCCAATTTCATAAGTAATGGTACTTTGGTTTTTTACTTTAGGAAGATCTTTTACATCCTGCTGCTGCATGGCATTTTGCGGAAGAAATTGCTGCTTGTCGAGGTCAAGCATAATCAGGTTGTTGCCTATTGTAGCAGTTCCGTTAGGATTATAAAGTTCAGAAACGATTGCGTTGGCAAGTGTTGACGGAACGCCTTGCGCAATCATATTGGCAGCTATAATTTGTCCCACAGGTTGCAATGCAGCATTGTTAAAAGTTGAGTTGTTAAGACTCCAGTAATCATCAGTTGTTCCGTTGGGGTTTGCGAATGTTGTAAATGGCGAACGGAATTGCAGTGTTCCTGCATTGTCATGGCTGAAAACAAATCCGTCACGGTTGCCTATTCCGCGTCCGTCAATGCCAAATCCGCTGCCCAAAACAGAGGTGTAGCCAAATGCATCTTTGGTATTGAGTACATCCAGCGAAGTGTTGAGTGCCGAAGGTGAAGTGAAGGCGCGGTTGAACGACAGGCGGATGTTGTTACGCGCATCGGGTTTTATTACCAGCGCTGCGCGTGGCGAAACGAAAGGTGCGTCAACAAATGAGTTTTTATCTACCCTTCCTGAAGCAAAAAATTTCAGCACTTTTGAAATACTCCACTCACCCTGCACATAGGCACCGTATTCTAAAAAGTTGTCTTTGTTTTCGTAGCGGCCGTTAATGGCTCCTTTGGTATCAGGGTTGGTAGCAAGTACATCGGCACCATAAATGAACCTTAACTTTTCGCCAAACTGATGACTGTGCTGAATTTGTCCTACATAAAATTTACTCTTGTCAACAATATAATCGGCAGAGCGCAGAAGGTAAGTGCCTCCCGCATTGCTGCTGTTCATATAGGCCTGTACAAACAGATTTTTGTGGCGGAAACGTGCCTGTGCATACCAGTAACTCCAGTCTTTTACCTGTGCTGCTCCCAGCCCGGTCATCTCAATTCCTGTGGCCGAGCTGTAGCCGCCCGACATAATAAATTCGGTGCCCGGGCGGAAACGAAAATCAAGTCGTGCATCGGTGCTGTAGTTGCGCAAAAAATTATTGCGTCCGTTTGAAACGGTATCACCTGTTGCACCTGCAGCAATGGAATCGGCAGGTACTTCCTCACCGTTGGCATAATAAGGCACGCGTCCGTTGGTGGTTTGTTTGCCAAATACTGCGCGTTGCGGTTCTTCGGGGTCATGATATTTCCAGTCGTGACCCTGCACATAATTACCCGAAAGTTTAAACCCGATTTGCACGGGCGATTTTTCCGTTGCCTTTTTAAGTTTCATGGCAGTGCGGAAATGCCCCCCGAAAATATCGCGCTCACCTGCCGTAAGGTTTACATTGGTTTCAACATCTTTTTCAATATCAAGTGGCGAGCGGGTAATGTAATGCACCACACCGTTGGCACTGTTGGGGCCATACATGGCCGAGGCAGGACCTTTCAAAATTTCAACCCGTTCAATGTCATTATTATTTACCGGAACCAATATGCTCACATTCACGCGCAGTGAAGGAATAGATGCTATGCGGTAGTCCATCAGTGTCATCAGTGATGTGGAAAAAATATCGTTGAACCCGCGGGTTACTAAATTGTTGGTGGCGATACCGGTGCGGATAATATCAACACCCGAAACGCCTGCCACATACTCAGATGGATTGGTGTAAACGCGGCTGTTGATTTCGCGGGCCGTAATTACCGAAACGGCTGCGGGTGCGCTCATTACTTTTTCTTCTTTGCGCGAGGCGCTTATTACAACCGGGTTAAGGTCTATGGTTGAGGTTTTCAGTTGCAGGTCAACGCGGTTGTTGCTGCCAATTTTCATCTCGCTATCCTTGTAGCCTATGAACTGAAAAATAAGTGCTGAGGCATCTGCAGCAACGTTGAGCGTGTATTTACCGTCAATATCAGATACCGTTCCGTTGGTAGTTCCTTTTTCGGTAATAACTACTCCGGGCATGGTTTGCCCGTTTTCATCGGTTACTACTCCGGTAACGGTGCGTTGTGCAAATGCAGCGGAGCAAAACAGCAGCAAAAAAATCGTAAACAGTCTGGTCATACAATTGGATTTATGTTGGCCTCACAATGATATGAAAAAATATTTGCCACGCAAATTAGGGCAAAAGAAAAAGGCGCTCCGTTAATTCGGAACGCCTTCTCCGGCAATAAACACCATGGTCGGTTGTTTATTTCACGCCTGCGTTAGCTTTAAGTCTTGCCAATTCTGCTTCGGCAGCTTTTAAGTCAAATTTTGGATTGTTGCGGTTAGCTTCAATTTTTGTTTCGTATGCTTTTATTGCATCAAGGTCTGATTGGTTTTTTGCAGCTACAGTTGTTCCTGTTTTGGTTGCTGTGTTTGACGACACGTTTACTTGTTGAGGTGCTTGTGCGGCTTTAACACTGGTTGCAGTTGAAGTTTTTGAATTGCTAACAGATGTTTTTTGTGCCTCTTTTACCGAAGTTCCTGTTTGTGCTGTTGCAGTGTTTACATATACAACGGCAGCAAGTGTAACGCTAAGGATGGTGATAAATTTTTTCATGATAAATTGGTTTAAGTTTTATGGTTTTTTGAAATTTTTTCGGCTTTAATTTGCTGACGAAGGTAGAAAATTCATTAATTACTTTGAAACTTATTTTTTCAACTTGAAACAACGTTCTTTTTTTCAGATTGTTGAATGTTGTTAAAACTCTCGTTACCTTACCAATGTAACCGCCCCCACATACACCTTCTCCTTATTAAACACCGACTTAAATCTTATGTAATACACATACACATCATTGGGTGCAATTTTACTGCCCACTAAACTTCGGCCATCCCAGCCCTCATCGGGCGATGGCGTGCGGAAAACACATTGTCCCCAGCGGTTATAAATGGTCATGTCAAATTCTTTTATGCCCATGTTATTGCTTACAAACACATCGTTCAGTCCATCTCCATCGGGCGTAAAGGCGTTGGGCACAAAAAACCGGAATTCGGGATTTACGCGCACCGTAATGTAAGCCGTATCGGTGCAGCCCAACTCATTCAGCACCACCTGAAAGGCCGTGTAGTTGCCTGTGTCCAGGTACGTATATTCATAGTTGCAGTGCGGAATGGAATCCGTGCCGTCACCGGCAAACAGCCAGCAATCAATGCCGCCCTGCGAGTTGTCAAAGAAGGTAATCTCAGGGTCAAAAATGGAAACCTCCGGTGTGTCTACACTCATGCCGGCAAGCGGTTGCGGGTTTACCGTTATCAGGCCGGGAACAAAAAACGTGTTGGTATCAATGCAGCCGTTGGTGGTAATTACGGTAAGGCTGACATCATACAACCCGGGTTGCTCATATATATGTATGGGGTTGGCATCAGTAGAGGTAGCGCCATCGCCAAAAGTCCATACATATTGCAGGGTAGTGCCCGCCACCGAGCTGTCGGTAAACTGCACCGTGTAAGGCGCACAGCCAATCAAAGGCTCGGGGTCAAAGGCCGCCACGGGCTGCGGATAGGTAGTAAACGAAGTAGTGGCGGTGCTGCTGCAATTGTTCTCCGAAATAGTGAGTGAAATCTGCTGCAAACCCATAACATTGAACGAAATATTCTGAGGATTTTGCGCGGTAGAAGTTTGAGGCGATGCGTTGCTACCGAAGTCCCAGGCAAAAACGGCATTGGCCCCAAACTGCCCTGCCGCCTGAAAACTAAAACTGTTATTGATAAAACACTGGTCGGCAACGGGCGTAATGGCAGCCTGCAAATTCGGATATATCTCGTAAACGGAAATTGCCGTATCGGCACAGGTATAGCCCGGATTTACAACCAGCGTAACGGTGTAAGTTCCCGTGTCGGGATAAACAAAATTGGGGTTTTGTAAATCAGAAGTATCACTGAAAGCAGGAACAACTCCAAAGTCCCAATGGTAAAAAGTTCCGTTAGTGCTGGCATCGGAGAACTGCACGGTAAGCCCGTCACAGAAATTAGTTTGCGAAGGTATTGCCGCAAAAACATTCGAAGTGCAATTCATAACATTGAATTGAAAATCGCGCTTGTTGGTACTTAGCAAAACTCCGTTGCGGTATTCGCTCACGCAAACGGCCACCACAAACTGTCCAATGGTATTGGGTGTTCCCGTAAGTAAGCCCGTGTTGGCATCAATGGCCAATGCAGGCGATGAAGCTAAGGGGTACGCACCTGAATAGGGCGTGTTCCATCCGCAAAACTGGTAGGGCGGACCGGCAGCCGGCACCGGCATAGGGTCTAAAGCGCTTGCCCCGGTGTAGGGTTCGCACAGTTCATACACCAATACATCTCCATCGGGGTCGGTGGCGCTGTGGTCAAAATTCAGCGGGTCGCCTGCACATAAAACAATGGGCGGAAAATTATTAAAGGACGGGCTGCTGTTGCACGTTACCACCGTTTGGTCTGGAATGTAGCAGTAATAAGTAGAGCCTGCGTTGCCGGGGTCGCTCAAATTTAAAATAGTCCCATTGCGGCAGCAGCGCTGATAGGCCAGATGGTAACCACCGGGAATAGGAGGCAGGTTGGCTTCGGCAACATACACCGCCTCTTCCACACATATATTAGGCGGGTATTGCAAACACGGATTATTAATAATAGGCGGCACAGGCGTAGAACCCGGCAGCGAAACCTGCAAATCCATCAACCATGCACCCGATGAGTTGTAAACCGAAATAGTGGCAGGGTCGTCAAAAGGTGCCTCACCGTTCAGGCAGTCGCGGTAAACTTTAAGTGTGATAAGGTAATTGTTGCCTCCGGTACATTGGTAAAAAATTTCACCACCAACTATGTGCGTAGCAAATGCTTCACGGAAAAATGCGGAAATAAAAAACAGAAGTAATAATGCTTTCCTGAAAGACATACTTCTTACATTGCTATTTGGCTAATTCCTAATTGGCTGTTATCGCACCAACGTCACCGTCCCCATCCTTTTATGCACTTCTCCAATCGGTGTTTTAAACATCATGCTGTAAACGTAAACATCATTGGTGTAAAAAGTACCGTCATCGCGTTTGCCGTCCCAGTATAAACGGGTGTCAAAGGTGGTATAGATCTGCTCGCCCCAGCGATTGTAAATACGCATT
Source organism: Bacteroidota bacterium (assembly GCA_947478465.1). Lineage (GTDB taxonomy): Bacteria > Bacteroidota > Bacteroidia > SXHM01 > SXHM01 > SXHM01. The sequence continues at coordinate 1,365 of CANJWH010000088.1, read as the reverse complement.
TCAGCCGAGCGCCATCCTTGTCCAACGGGAGAAAAATATTCATTTAGTCTGTCGTTGCCCGGAGTAAAACCGCTTGGTATCCACACATGAAAATCAGGATAAGCAATCACAGGATAAATAACACTATCAATACATCCTGCCGAGTTGGTAATCACTAAAAGAACATAATAAGTTCCGGTATCAGTAAAGGTATGCAAAGGACTATAATCCGTTGAAGCTGTTCCATCCTGAAAAAACCACTGGCTGTCCACTGCGTCAATACTGGTGTTCACAAAACGCAGCGTTCTTGGTCCCTGATATTCATAAGTGAAATCAGCATGAGCAGTATCAACATTTACCAGAATAGTTTGCGTTGCAGAAAGACTGCAACTATCAGTAACCGTAATGGTATAGTTGGTGTTTTGCGCAGGGTTTACATAAAATGTCTGTCCATTGCCCAAGCCATTATCCCAGGTATAAGTGTAATTTGGAATACCGCCAGTAACCGTTGCAGTAATCATAGCGCTGTCGCCACCGCAGATAGCAGCATCAGATGCAGTAATTACCATCGGTACATAATTTGGCAAACCAACCGTAATTGATTCAACAATACTTTGGTTTCCGCAGGTGTCAGAAACCGTAACTGTGTAGGTAGTAGTAGCTGCCGGATTTACCGAAATGCTTTGTGTGTTTTGTCCGCTGTCCCATGAGTAGGTATACCCCGGAATCCCTCCGTTTACTGAAATACTTAGTGTAACTGTGCCGGGACAAATCAGCACCGTATCATTACTTACTGAAACTAAATTCAGTGGGGGTGCATCGCTGATGGTAAGTGCAATAAACGGCTGTGGCGCACCGTTGCAGATGCTGCCCAGTTGCAGGGTAATAATAATAGTTTCTGAACCTTCAGGAATGCCATCTGCTATGCTTGAAAGCGTTAAGTCGGCAATTGTCTGTCCCGCAGGAATAATAATGCTGTCGGGTATTTGCACATAGTCAATTCCGTTTGTAGCGGTTCCGGTAATGGTAAAATAAACTGTTTGAGCACTGGTGGTAGAGCCCGTGCGTTCAAAATGAACAAGAGCGTCACCGCAACCCTCAATTAAAGCTGTATCATTCAGTGTGCTGGAGTAAGTTGCTTCTGCGCTGATATTCACAGTTCCACTGCTGAAACTGTTGGCTTCCAGAAAAACGCCTGAGTCCCAAACTCCATCACCACCATCAGCCACAGCAAGCTTTATATGATAAGTCTGGCAGGGAATAACGGTTGCTTTGGCTTCCAAAACCGTAGTGAAACCATCGTATTCAACAGATGTGCCGTTACAATTATCAACATAATAAGCACAGTTAGAGCAAGGTCCCAGCGGTCCACCCATCAGGCAATCG
>CANJWH010000087.1 GCA_947478465.1 Bacteroidota bacterium | reverse complement strand
TTTCACAGCAAGATACATGCTGTATTTGTTTTCTTCACGTGATTTCATGTTTTCTAAGTGTTGCGCCAACTATCCGACTCGTAAGCCGTTTTTACGATAGCCAACTGATTAATAATTAAATTTAAAATCAAGTAACACTTAGTTCATGCAATTTTCTTTTTAGTTCCCCTCCTTTTTTCAAGGAGGGGTGTCCGAAGGACGGGGTGGTCTTTGAAGTAATTATTTTTATTTCGTCATGCTGAACTCACTCCATCATCCTTCTTCCGCCACAAAATTACCTCCTCTTCCTTTTAACTAAACGTCCTTTTTGTGACACGCTGCTTTTTTATCCCCAGTATCCTTTTTAAAAAATACCGCGCAACCAGCTCGTGGTGCGGTATTCCGTACTTCGCAAATATCCGTTCCCTGCATTTCCGTATTGCATCGCTGCTTTTGTGCATTATCTGACCAATCTCCTTATTTACATAACCCATCATTGTCAACAGCGCTACAGGCTTCTGACTTTCTTCCAGTTCCTCCTCAGGTATAGGTTTTGCTTTATGCTTTATTGCTACCTCTAATTTCTTTTGTTCTGCATCAAAATGTTCCTCGTCAGTAATAATTGTTACCACAATTTTTGCTGGAGTATCCGAACAGATTAACCCATCTGAATAAGGATATACAATAGAAAGAATTTCTTCCGGTTGCAGCCCTATGCTGGGCTTTGTCCAACCATATTTTAACTACTGCATATAAATAGAACCGCGTGCGCAGGCCTGAACTATTCTCATGAGCACCTTAAAAAAACAATTTACTGCGAATAAAATAGAGCGGGCGTGCCCTGGCAAACAACTATCTTCCGCTTCCCTTCTCCTTTTTTCAAGGAGAAGGTGCCCAAAGGGCGGATGAGGTCGTGCAAGCAGCATTCTATTTTCTAGACTTTTTTGGTTACTTTTTTGGGCAATGCAAAAAAGTGACAAAGGTTATGACTAATGCTTTACCCCCTCCTAATCAACTATCTTCTGCTGTCCGGAGAAGGCTTTTTATTTACCTTTGCCCCATGAACACCACCGAAACAAAGAAACTACCCGTTACCATATACGCTGAAAGCACGCCCAACCCCAATGCAATGAAATTTGTTGCCAATATAGGGCTGCTGAAAGATGTAAGCGTTGAATATACTTCCAAAGCACAGGCAAAAGGTTCACCTCTTGCGCAAAAGTTGTTTGAGTTTCCATTTGTGGCAGGTGTATTTATTGCTGCCAACTTTGTGTCGGTTACTAAAACCAATGCGGTGGAATGGGAAAGCATAACGCTGGAGCTGCGCAGTTTTATTCGCGAGTTTCTGGCAAATGGCGGTGAAGCAGTTGCTGAACTTCCGGAGAAAAAAGAGGTTTCGCCTGAGGCAAAAGCAACGGCTGTTAAAACAGAATTTTCAACAAAAGCTAATCCTGTTATTGATGGTAAAATCATTGCCATACTGGAACAATATGTTCGTCCGGCAGTGGAGGGTGATGGCGGAAATATTCAGTTCAAATCTTTTGAAGATGGTAAAGTAAATGTGGTGTTGCAGGGTGCCTGCAGCGGTTGCCCCTCCTCTACCATTACATTGAAAGCAGGTATTGAAGCATTGCTGAAAAAGATGGTTCCTGAAGTGCAGGAAGTAGTAGCGGTAGCGGAATAATGTATCCTGTTCGCGCCAAAAAACACTTAGGTCAGCATTTTCTGAAAGACGAAAACATTGCCCGTAAAATTGCTGAAAGTCTTAGCGGGCATGGTGATTATAAACAGGTATTGGAAATAGGTCCCGGAACGGGGATGCTTACTAAATACCTTTTAGAGAATAAAGCAATTGATGTAAGCGTAGTGGAAGTTGACCGCGAATCGGTTGAGTTTCTGAAACTGAATTTTCCGCAACTGAAAGGTAAAATAATTGAAGGCGATTTTCTGAGACTGAACATTGACCTGGAACGTTATGCCATCATCGGCAATTTTCCTTATAATATTTCGTCACAGATATTTTTCAATGTACTGGAACACCGCAATGCAATACCTGAAGTGGTGTGCATGATACAGCGGGAAGTAGCTATGCGCATAGCCTCGCCTCCCGGAAGTAAAGAGTATGGCATACTGAGTGTATTGCTTTCTGCTTTCTATGATATTGAATACCTCTTCACGGTAAACGAAACCGTTTTTGTTCCGCCACCAAAAGTAAAATCGGGTGTTATACGCCTTACGCGCAACAACACCGAAGCACTTGACTGCGATGAAAAAGAATTTTTCGCGGTAGTGAAAACAGCTTTCAACCAACGCAGAAAAACTTTACGTAATGCACTCAAAAGTCTTACTTTCGCACCCGTTGCAGAAAGCAAACTGTTTGACAAACGTGCAGAACAACTGAGTGTTGGAGAGTTTGTTGAGCTGACGAAGTTGCTGTCTGTTGCAAAATAGTTTCCGTCATGCTGAACTTGTTTCAGCATCTCTATGAAAAGATTCCGAAACAAGTTCGGAATGACGTTCTGACGATTTGAAAATGGCATCATGAAATTTGAAGTAACCCCCTCATTTGTTTTTGAAGTGCATGATGCCATCAAGCATCAGCGTCATGATGAGGTGGTTAACATGCTGGAGCCGCTTCACCCGGCTGATATAGCAGAACTTATCAAAGAATCGTGGACACACGATGCACAATACGTTTACAATCTTTTAGACGAAGAAAAAGCTGCCGATGTACTGGTGGAAATGGATGATGATGTAAGGGATGGATTCCTTGCTTCACTTTCATCGGAGCAAATTGCCAAGCACGTTGACAACCTTGATTCGGATGATGCTGCCGATTTGATTGCCGACCTTCCTGATGAAAAAATAAAGGAGGTTCTGGAGCAGATGGATGATGCCGAACAGGCAAGTGACATTGTTGACCTTCTGCGTTATGATGAAGACACTGCTGGCGGTTTGATGGCTACGGAGTTGGTAACAGCCAACCTGAAATGGACAGTGCAGCAAAGCATTGTTGAAATGAAAAAGCAGGCTGAAGAAGTGGGAAGCATTTACACCGTTTACGTTGTGGATGATGATGAAAAATTACATGGAATTCTTTCTCTGAAACGCCTGCTGATTTCACCGCCTGAAGAAAAAATAGAAAAAATTTATTTCAAAGATGTGATATCCATTAATGCTGCTGCAAAGAGTGAAGATGTGGCTACCTTGTTTGAAAAATATGACCTTGTTGTAATACCTGTTGTTGATATCACCGGCAAGTTGTTAGGCAGAATTACCGTAGATGACGTGATGGATGTGGTGCGTGAAGAAGCCAGCGAAGACTATCAGTTAATGAGTGGTATCTCGGAGAACATTGAGGCTGATGACAATCTTTGGGTGAGTACCCGTGCGAGGCTTCCCTGGCTGATGGTTGCATTGGCAGGTGGTGTGGTAGGTTCGCGTGTATTAACTTCTTATGAACCGCAAATTCAGATACATCCTGAAATGGCTTTTTTTATGCCGCTTATTGCTGCTATGGGTGGTAACGTTGGCGTACAAAGTTCTGCATTGGTTGTACAGGGTCTTGCCAATAACACAATAGGCAAAGGAGATATTATTCCTAAATTATTGCGTGAATTATTGGTTGGCTTATTCAATGGTCTTATCTGTGCGGTATTGCTTTTGGCTTACAATCTTATTTTTAATGATTACATGGCGTTGAGTGTTACCGTAAGCGTTGCGCTGCTGTCTGTGATTGTGTTTGCTGCTATCTTCGGTTCGTTTGTTCCGCTGGCGCTTAACCGCTTTAACATTGACCCTGCTCTTGCTACGGGTCCTTTTATTACTACTTCTAACGACATCATTGGTCTGTTCATTTATTTTATGATAGGACGATTGATGTACGGATTATTCTAATTTCCAACCTCTAACTTCCAACTTCTATGAACTTCGAAGAATACCGCAAACACGATGCTATTGCATTAGCAGAACTGATAAAGAAACAAGAAGTAACACCTTCTGAACTTCTTGATATTGCTGTCAAACGCACAGAGGAAGTGAACCCGAAAATTAATGCGGTGGTAACACCTTGTTATGATGTTGCAAAAGAGCAACAGAAAAGTGTTGATGCCAATTCTGTTTTTGCCGGAGTTCCTTACCTGATGAAAGATTTAGGTCCGGAACTAAAAGGCGTTCGCCACACGATGGGAACACGGTTTATGAAAGATTATATTCCAAAAGAAGATTCGGTTGTAACACAACGGGTGAAAAAAGCAGGACTTGTAATCTTTGGAAAAACCAACACTCCTGAATTTGGTTTAACACCTTTTACTGAAAGTGAATTACTTAAACCGGCACGCAATCCATGGAATACAGAACATACAACCGGAGGTTCAAGCGGAGGCAGCGGTGCTGCAGTTGCTGCAGGAATTGTGCCCATTGCCAGTGCCAATGATGGAGGCGGCTCTATTCGTATTCCCGCAAGTTGTAATGGTTTATTTGGAATGAAACCTTCACGCGGAAGAGTTACACTAGGTTTGCAGAATGGAGAGCTTTGGGGTGGTGCTGTTTGCGAAGGCGCTGTTTCACGAAGTGTTCGCGACAGTGCTTATTATTTAGATGCTATTCAGGGTTCGGCACCAGGTGAGCCTTATTCCATTCAAAAACCCGAAAAACCGTATTCGGAAGAAATAAAAACTGAACCGGGAAAATTGAGAATTGCTTATTCACTCGAGCATCCGATGGGAATAAAACAGGATGAAGAAAATGTTGCAGCAATTAATAACACCGTAAAGCTTTTAAAAGGTCTTGGCCACGAAGTAGAAGAAATTCCACTCCCTTATAAAAAGGAATTACTTACGCAGATTCTTTATATGATGGTGCTGGGCGAAACCTCAGCTACCATTGACTATCTGGGTGAACTGAATAACAAGAAGCCAACTATAAAAGATTTTGAACCCAATACCTGGCTGCTTTACAAATTGGGCAAATCATTTTCTGCCGGTGACTTTGCATTAGCTAAACTGAAGTGGAACAAAACTACCCGCGCCATGGGACAATTCGGTTTAAAATACGATGCATTGCTTACACCAACCTTAGGCATGAAACCCTTTAAAATAGGTGCTTTGCAAAACAGTAAAGCCGAAGACATTGCGTTAAGAACATTAAATGCACTTGGCAATACTTCTATTATAAAAAACGCTGGCATTATTGAAAAAACAGCTACCAAAATTTTCTCGTGGATACCTTATGCACCACTTGCCAACATTACCGGACAACCTTCCATGACTCTGCCGCTGCATTGGTCAAAGGATAATTTACCTGTTGGCACGATGTTCACCGGAAGACTGAATGATGAAGCTACTTTGTTTCGCCTTGCGGCACAATTGGAGAAAGCGCAGCCGTGGTTTAACAAAGTTCCAACCATCTGATTTTACCAATCAGTTAGCGAAACCTTCCGTCCCTCAAAAATTAGTGCTGTAAAGCCTTATAAATCTCTATTTTTGCCGCGCATCAAAAAAACAGGTGGCAAGGTTATTGCCTTTATATAATCACCAAAATTTTATTAGCTTGAAAAAAAGTATTCTTCTTCTTAGTGTTGCAAGCTTTACACTGTTTGCCCTGCAAGGTTGCCTTAACGATAAAGGCGAGATTCCAAAGCCACCCGAAACCCATTGCGACAGCCTGAATGTCAGCTACAATATAAATGTAGCTCCTATTGTGCTGGCAAAATGCGGCACTACCGGCTGCCATGATGCCGGAAGCCCTAACGGTGATTTAACCAACTATACCCACATCAGCGGAATAAGCGCAACGGTTGCCAACCGCATACAACGCCCCGCTATAGACCCCTTGTATATGCCACAAGGCGATGTGCTTACACAAGAAGAACTGGATTTTATTCTTTGCTGGATTGATAAAGGCGCACCAAATAACTAACCCCCCAAATAGCCATGAAAAATTTTTTTACCTCTTGCTTCTTACTTCTTATCTCTTGCTTCTCTTCTTTTGCTCAAAGCGTCTATACCAGCGAAAGCACAGAAATTACATTTTTCTCGGCCTCACCGCTTGAAGATATTGAAGCCGTAAACAAAGGTTCTATTTCTTTGCTCAATACCGTTACCGACAGCGTTGTATTTCGTGTACCCATTAAAAGTTTTGTATTCAAAAGCGGTTTTATGCAAACCCATTTTAATGAAACCTACATGGAAAGCGATAAGAAAGGCTATGAAACTGCTACCCTGAAAGGGAAAATAAACGAGAAGGTGGATTACAAAACCGATGGTGAATATAAAGTTACCTGTACCGGTTCACTAAAAATTCATGCTGTGGAACAGCCCCGCACGTTTGAAGGAGTAATTACTGTAAAGGATAATAAAGTAAGTATTAAATCAGAGTTTATGGTGTTGGTTGCCGACCATAAAATAAAAATACCAAGCGACAAAATTCAAAACATAGGTAAAGAAGTAAAAGTTACTGTTAACGCCACTTACAAACCTTACGTAAAGCCCTAAATCATGATAAAAAAATTACTCGCTGTTGTTTTAATTATCAATTTTCAACTATCAGTTATCAGTTCTTTTGCGCAGGACGATATGATGAAACTGCTTGACGATAACATAGCGAAAGTTAAGAATGATCCTGTTACATCTACCTTTAAAACCACGCGGGTTATTAATGCGCAATCAACCGAAACGGTTCCAAAAAACTCATTAGATTTCCGTATCACACACCGCTTCGGAAATATGGGTGCTGCAAGCGGAGGAGGTTTTCAATCATTTTACGGAATGGATAAAATTGCCAACGTGCGTATAGCACTTGAATATGGAATACTTAACAACTGGATGGTGGGCGTTGGTCGCAGTAAAACAATGGGCAACATTGATGCTTTTACCAAATATCGTTTTATGACGCAAACCACTAATAATAATGTTCCGTTTTCAATGGCGGTATATCTCAATGCAGCTATCTCTCCTATAAAACGCGAATTGTTTTATGCCGATGTTCCGGTACACGTAAACAACAACCTGCACCGTTTGTCTTACACTGCACAGTTGATTATTGCGCGCAAATTCGGCAACCTTGGTTCGCTGGAATTATTGCCAACTTATGTTCATCGCAACTTTGTGAAAAACTATGTTAACCCCAACAACGGGGCTTCAGAAACTAATGGTCTCTTTGCATTAGGTGCAGCAGTTAGAATAAAACTGACTAAACGCTCATCTATACTTGCCGAGTATTTTTACACGTTTTCAAAATACCGTCAAAACAATCCTACACATCCTTATTACCAGCCGGTAAGTATAGGTTATGAAATTGAAACTGGCGGACACGTGTTTCACATCAACTTCAGCAACGCAGTAGGAATTATTGAAAACGATTTTCTCGTCAACTCACCCGACACCTGGAACTTAGGTGGTTTTAAATGGGGATTCAATATTTCGAGGGTGTTTAATTTCTAAGAGTGTCGTCATGCTGAACTTGTTTCAGCATCTTACACTGAGAGACCCTGAAACAAGTTCAGGGTGACGAACGCATCATCTTGGCAACATACTTGCCGATGATGTCGAATTCAAGATTTACTTTCATTCCGGCATCAAGGGCTTTGAAACTAGTGTGTTCAAAGGTGTAGGGAATAATAGCGACCGAAAATTCTCCGGGCAAATCATCAACAACGGTAAGGCTTACTCCATTGATGCAGATAGAACCCTTTTTTACAATCAGGTTTTGTTCGGTTGCGGCATAGCTGAACCGAAAAATCCAACTCCCGTCTTTATTTTCTTTTGATATGCAGATGGCTGTCTGGTCAACATGTCCCTGTACTATATGTCCGTCTAAAAAACTGCTGGCTTTTACGCAGCGTTCTAAGTTTATTAAATCCCCTTTTTTCCAATCGCCAAGATTTGTTTTCTGCAAGGTTTCGTCTATAGCGGTTACTTTATAATGGCCGCTGTCAACTACTTCGGTAACGGTAAGACAAACTCCATTATGCGCCACACTCTGGTCAACTTTTAACTCATTTGCAAATGAAGCCTGAACTGTAAAATGCACATTGCTACCTTGTTTTTCAATAGCTGCAATGGTTCCTGTTTGTTCTATAATTCCTGTGAACATTTAGTGACTGCTTCCCGGCCCTTGTATCAGATTTACAAAACCTTTGAGTTTGCGACTTTCTATTCCGGTGAGGTGTATTTCGTTTACTTCACAAACGTAGAAGTAAACTCCGTCACTGCACATCAGTTTGCTGTCCTGATTAGTTCCGTCCCAATTAATAGCAGGGTCGGTAGTTTCAAAAACAATTTCTCCCCAGCGATTATAAACAGTGAGGTTAATACTTTGGATATAACGATACGGGAAAGGCACAAAGAAATCATTGAAATTATCTTCGCCCGGAGTGAAGATATTTGGCAATTCGTATACAGGACAATTATCAACGCAAACCGAGTCCATAATAGCACTTTCATTACCCATTGAATCTACTGCTGTAATAGCATAACAACCTGCAATGGAAAGAAGACTATCATGCAAAAATTCAACTTGTGCCGGGTCTGGAATGCTTACTAAAAAGACAAAGGCGCTGTCTAAAAACGGAGTATAATAAATGCGGTATTCAACAACATCATCAGAACATGTATTTTGGTCAAGGTAGCCCCAAGCCAATTGATTTTGGTAATTATCACAATCAGGAGTAACTGCTAAAACAGGAGGACATGGAGGAGTTGAGTCTAACGGCACTCCACATTTCTCCTGCGAGAAGTTATAAAGCGGAGAGCTTAAGCCATCTGAAAAATAAGAGCCAACGCTGCGGATTTTGTAGCAGTATGAGGTTCCGTTTACCAAACCGGTATCTGTATAAGTTTGTAAATCTGTTGAGTCAAGAAACACAAAATTGCTTCCATCAAATTTGTAAATTTCATAGGTGTAATTTGTCCACGGAACATTCTCTTCCCACGAGAGAATTAACTGATTATCCGTTTCGGCAATGGAAAGAAAAACAGATGATGCCTGTGTTGAACCCACAATCAAATCGAGTGGCACACTGTATAATTCAATTTTGTAGGAAAGCGGAGTTGCTTCAGTGTTCACATTATTATCTACGTAAACCGTGTCGTTCAGATTATTGAACGTTGCCGTAAGTGTAAAGCTGCTTCCTGTAAAATCATTGGAACGGTAAACCCGATATTCATAAGGTCCGGGAATTTGAACTGTATCCAATTCGGTTGGTTTGCTCCACACTACCGAGTCAGAACCTGTTGTAAGATTTGTTGTAATAATGGAAACATTGGTGATAACCGGAATATCTTTTACCAGATCGGTGCAAACTTCAAGCGAAGCATAACTTTCTGCTCCATCAGGGTAACAAGCGACAATCATGTAGCAATATTCAACTCCACGAATCAAGCCTGCACCATTATTATCATCAATAAACGTTGTGGTATTTAACCCCGAAACACTGCCGATAAATGTATAACCTGTGTAACCGGGAACTCCAGTTTCGCAGTGGTCGGGTATAAATCCGTAATAGCCGTTTCTGCGGTAAATTTTGTAACAACTCGCTTCGGTACATACGCTTGCATCCCAACCTACATGAATAGTGTTACCTACCGGAATTGCTGTAGGATTTTTTGGCGAAGGCCCAACAACGGTAATGTTTACCGTGTGATAATCCACTAAACTTACATCAGGGTCATCATCCTGCAAACGGAACAGCACAGTATGTGGTTGTAACTGAACATCTGAACAGGCTGTTTGCCATGAAAATTGTGCACTTACGTTTGCAACCCCATTTACCGGTTGCGGAAACTGTGCCGGGAAATCAGGCTCATTAGGATTTCCGGAAAATGCATACAATCCACTTGTTGATGTCATGGTTATGTAATCATTATCAGGGTCTGTTCCGTAAACCATGAACTCAAGCAAGGTACCTGCTTCAACGCAAGTGTCTAAAATGGTATTTATTACAGGCGGGTTATTATCGCAGTTGATAACCGTAATCTGCATATCACGTGTTACCGTACCAATCTTAACTCCATTGCGCCATTCATGGATATACATTGCAAAATTGTATTCGCCAATGGCTGTGGGAACATTCCATGTAAAATCACCGGTGTAGGGATTAACATCAATTCCCGGAGGAAGTGAGTAACCCGGTATCGGATCGCCACCAAGTCCAAGACAAATAGTTAACTCATACGAAAGGCTATCGCCATCGGGATCATACGCTCCCGGGTTATGGACATAAACCTTATTGATACAGGCATCATCAATTGGAGGATTGAGCAGAATGGGAGAATTATTTCCACCCAAAAACGGATTCATATACAAACACGTGTTCACCGAAAAGGGAACGTTTACAGAATTCGGAATATTTATTACTGCTGAATTTCGGTTAGGGTCTTCAAAGAACATGCAGTAAGAACCGATTGAGCTATAGGTATGAACACCTAAATAAATATTCTTTTTTATATCGGGACCAACCGGATTGCCATTCCCGTTTATTCTGGGAATAGTTGTTGTATCACCATCGCCCCATTCCATTAGCAGCGAGGGGCGGTCGGCAGGACTGGATATTTTGGTGTACGTTGTGATTGTTACTTCATAGGTAAGATCACCTAATCTGCGGTAAGTTATTTCGCCTGCACGGTTGTGCGTTGCATGTGCTGCAAACGCAAACAGAAGAGGTAAAAACAGGGCGAAAAGTTTTTTCATACGAAGATGAAACTGTAACAATAATTATACCGCTTTGTTTTGCAAAGCCTTGATTAAAAGGGCACACAAGGTAGGGAAAATAATCAGTTATTCAAACTGAATACTGCTTCTGCTAATCCTGTTTCGTCAGGCAAATAGGGAATAACTGCAGTGGCGATACCAAATTCACGCAGTTTTGCATCTGTACTTTTGCCTATAGCAATTACATTATTAAGAGCGGGAACTGTTGAAGCAGAAAAAAACGCAGAAACATTTGAAGGGCTTGTGAATACAGTAACATCACTTGCGGGAATTTTTATATCCGTTTTAGAAACGGTCTTGTAAACTACCAGACTTATGCTTGTTGCTATTCCGTTCAATTGCTTTTGAATATTTTGTAATGAATCTGCTGCCTGCGGGAACAGAACTTTTTTGTCTTTCACTAATGACGCAAATTGTTTTCCCACCTCTTCCATATCTATTGTGGCTCCGCAAAATGATTCTGTAAAACCATGTTTACGCAACGCCATTGCTGTGCCTAATCCTGCAACTCCAAATTTTACATTTGCAGGGAGCTGAGGTTGTTGTGAAAAAAAATGATTAACCCCATTTCTGCTGGAGAAAAATATCCAGTCGCAATCTGGTACCGTTTGAAAAGCGACCTGAGTGGTTTCAATTAATGAAGCACCTGAGACCTTGTGTCCAAAAGCATTAAGGGCTCGAAAGAAATAATCTTCTTCTGAAATATCGCGGGTGATAAAAACAGAGGCTATGCTATTATCTCTGACTTTCTTTACTGCAATTTCGGCAAGTCCTTGCGCAGAATCTGCTTTCAGAAAAATACGTTTTGGAAATGCATCCCAGCTTGCAGCATGAGAAACCCAAACATTGTGAATCCCATTTTCAACCTTACTAAAAACACCAATCGGTATCTGACAACCACCATGAAAAAGTTCCAGAATTTTACGCTCTGTTTCTATTTCCTGTTGTGCCTCTGGCGAGTTTAACTTTTGGATGAGTTCGTGCAATGCTGAATCGCTTTCACGTATCTGCCAAGCCAAAACGCCCTGCGCAGGCGCAGGAATAAATTCATTTGGGGCTGGTTGCTCCACATGAAATTCAGAGAGGTCAATCTTCAAACGCCCTACTCCTGCTGCTGCTAACATGATTGCATCGTAATCACCTTTCCTCAATTTCTCAATGCGGGTAGGAACATTTCCGCGCAAATCTTTCAACACTATATCCTTGCGGAACGAGAGCAGCTGCGCCTTTCTTCGGGCAGATGAAGTGCCGACAACTGCATTTTTTTTGAACGAGAATTTCTGTTTTATATCAACAGATTCTTTACGGATAAGAATAAGTTCTGCCGGATTCTCGCGGGCCGAAACGGCAGCAATTACCAGTCCTTTCGGACTTTCGGTAGGCAGGTCTTTGTGTGAGTGAACAGCTAAATCAATTTCACCGGCAAGCAGGGCATCTTCAATTTCTTTGGTAAAAAAACCCTTGCCTTCGAGCTTATCAAAACTCAAGTCCTGAATTTTGTCGCCCTTTGTTTTTATGATTTTAAGTTCTGATTCAACGCCTATTGCACGCAGACTTTGCTGTGTAAAATTTGCCTGCCAAAGAGCAAGTTCGCTTCCCCGCGTTCCGATTATAATTTTTGAACCCAACTTAAAGATGGAAGCCTAATTCAACTCGGCAAGCTCAAACTTATAGCTTTCCATTATCTGGTTAGCTAATAATTTTTTGCAGGCCTGCTCTACTTTTTCGGTAGCAGCTTCTTTGGTAGCAGCTTCAAATTCAAGCGTAATATGTTTGCCAATGCGCACATCATGAATTTCGGTAAG